>JBNKJW010000212.1:0-64295 GCA_050291445.1 Bacteroidales bacterium
ATTTCTGAGGCAGTTAATGTTACCTTGTATTTTTTCATGTTTTTTCCTCAAAGATATATTTTTTTACCAGAAGTATCACACTTGACATGACACTAGTGTAAAATTATGCCAATAGAAATTACTTACCTCCTCTCCTATCTTCTAATAATAAATATGATGGCTGCTATTGCTTTTTGGCTCGACAAAAGAAAAGCCATTAAAAACAAACGCAGGGTATCAGAAGCCAGACTGCATTTTTTGGAATTATTAGGTGGTGTTTTCACTGTTCTTCCATTGTTGTATATTATTAGGCATAAAAACCGGAAGTTTAGGTACTATTTCTATACGTATTTAATATTTGCAGGTTGGGTGGTATTATTTTACTATATTTTAGCAAATTTTGCTCTATAAAACATTTTACAGTTTAAAAAATAACAAATTTGACACTACTGGAAAAACAAACAGCCCCTATAGAAACTCATAGTGTCCCAATTCTGAAGCACCCTGTGCGGCTTTCGCAGTACCTGCCAGGGGTTTTTACGACCATAACAACAAAAAGCGGAATAAAAAAAGCCATAAAAAAGGGCTTAGTACAAATTAATGGTGAAATTGGGTACACAGCTGACTTTATATCCGGTGGAGAGCTAATAGAATTATTTAGGGAACAAAACCTTGCCACTAAACCAATAATAAAACTGCCAATTGAGGTGTTGTTTGAGGATGACTACCTGGCAATAGTTAACAAACCTGCCGGAATAGTGGTGAGTGGCAATAAAAAAATCACCCTTGAAAATGCACTACCCAATAATTTAAAAGTGAGTGAGCAACCTGATGCACTGCACCGACCTGAACCTATACACAGATTAGATTATGCTACCAGCGGAGCTTTACTTATTGGCAAAACATCTTCCACTGTTATAGCGCTTAATAAGCTATTTGAAGAAAGAAAAATTGAGAAAAAATACCTGGCGGTGACCATTCGGGAAATGAGTAAAGAAGGGATTGTCTCTTCTTCTATTGAAAATAAACCTTCAAAATCTACTTTTCATGTTTTACGTAGCCTTGACTCACCTAAATATGAACGCCTCAACCTGGTTGAACTATGCCCACACACTGGCAGACGAAATCAACTGCGCATTCATATGGCTGAAATGGGCAACCCTATTCTGGGTGACCAGAAATTTGGAGAGGAAGGATTTATTTTAAAAGGAAAAGGGCTTTATTTGCATGCCTATGCTTTTAAATTTGCTCATCCACATACAAAACAACATATTGTAGTTAAAGCTGCTATTCCTAGAAAAATTTTGAAACTGTTCCCGAAAATTATTGATTCCGCTTCATCTTCTTTCGAAACTTAATATTTGGGTATAACATTGTGCAGGCAATGTTTAGTGTTAAAACAGTAGCTATTTGTAAATCGCGATTAAAAATAACCCTGCTTACAAACCCGTTATGACGCCTGGTTAGAATACATGCTGCAATGGCATTTTGAGTTTTTGACAAGTTATTAAAATGGAGCTTGGATTCATCCCAATAAATCCGCGAGGGTATTTCAATTGCCTCACCATCAAGTTTCATTTGGTAGCCCCACTGAGCTATGTGGTAAAACTTTGCATTAATTACAGCAAAAAGACTTTCAACTTCAGGCACTAAGTGCATTGGGAATGCATTTTTCAGCCGGGTTAATTCATTTTGTATGGTGATATCCTTGCCCATTCAATAATAGCAACTTTGAGAACATGAGGTGTTTGGCATCATGAAGCACTTACCTATTAAGCCGCTATATGTTTTACAAATTGTTCTCATGTTCTAATTTAGCACTGTCGGCCAAATAACTTATATCTATTGTGAGCAACTGCCATTTTTTAATTTCATCTTGTCATAAAACATCCTTGCCTTTTCAGTCTTTAAAAATCCAAGTTCAGGTGTAATAATCGATATTTCGTTAATTATCTCATTCCTTCTTAATTGTACTATTTCGTTTGAGTCCAATGTCCATTTATAAATATCTTTATTCACATTTTCAATTGTCCCAAAACCCGAAAGCAATTCTTTTAATCTTATACTTTTTAAATGACTATCATTCAGATAATTTATGGGGTAAATCCTTTTGATAAATCCATTACAAACTCCAAGTTTATGAAAAGTCCAAGCATGTTCAATCTCATTAACATCTGAACTGATTGTGAATAGACCTCTTTTTAGTTTTCTTTTTGAACTTGAGTCAAAGTTCCATGGCAACTTTGTTATATATCCATAGTCGAAGTCACTGTTTTCAATTAAACCGCCAACGATTTTATCGACTTTCTCTGAATCACAAAGGTTAGATGCAATTTGAATACAAACATCTACAGATGAATTATCAGGTTTATCTGTCCAGTTAAACATTGGATTATTAACTATGAAATATGTATTTGTTTTTTCAGAATCGAATCCAACGAAACAATAGACCACTTTTTCTTGTTTCTTCAAATCATTTTTAAATCCGTTAAGTGATTTGCCCAATGATTTAAAATTAATATCAAATTCTGTTGCATTTAAGTCAGTTTGTTGAACTATTGAATCAATTAGTAGAAGAATACAGGACTTCATGTCAAACTTCTCTGCCGAATCTTTATCAGTAATCTTGGTTTGTTTGTATCCCAATACGTCAATAATCCAAGGTCTTTTATTGTCGCTGGTCTTAATGTTATCATTGTCTGGTGGTTTCTATTCTGCTTGTAGCAAACATCATACTAAAGCGAAAGGTAAATTTATTTACGTTCACAAATTTACAACTCCTAACGTAAAATTAATATATTTTTGGGTATTTGCTTTTGGGTAGGGTAAGCAGATTTAGCCACGCGAAGAGATTCGCGCAGCCTGAGGATTCTTGCAACAGCAAGGTTTCATGTTGCAATTATTGTTTCTCCTCCTTAAAATACGCATTAAAATCTTCAAAAAGATTTTCTTGCCCAACAATGATGTCCTTAATTTCAAAATACGGTATATTGTATATTTTTGAATCACGCAGCAGTTCAATTAGTAATTTGTAATCGTCTAAGTTCGTTGTGCTTATAATCATAAAATCCGAAACAGTTGAATGAAAATATTCGCTGTCGAACATTCTTATTTCTACTGTTTTGCTTACTCGGACTAAAATTGGATTTAGTTTTTTTTCAACATAACTGCTTCGTTCATCTCTTGTTAATGATAGCCATTGCGGAGTGGCGTTCATTAATACTAAAATTGTATAAGGTTTTTTGTCTTCCATATTTCTATTTGTTGTTTGAGCATTTCCTGACAAGGATAGTGCTGTAATTAGAATTAAAATTAGTTTCTTCATTTTGTAGTATTTCAATTTTCATGGTACAAAATTGAGAAAGTCGAAACTAAAATCCATTTACATAGGTTGATAAATGCTATTTGCCGTATATTTTTTTTCTTATTCGGCTTAGCTGAGTAGGTGTAATGCCCAAATAAGATGCAATATGATATTGCGGAATTTGTTGTTCTAACTGGGGAAAGTCTTTTTTAAAAATTTGGTAGCGTTGCTCAGCGTCCAGTAATACAATTTCAATTTCGCGCTGCTCTTTTTGAACAAAAAACTGTTCGGCTAAAATTCGTACGGCACGTTCAATATCCCTACAAGTATCGTAAAGTGACTGAATATCAGCATATATTGCTGTTTGAATTGTACAGTCTGTTAGTGCTTCTTGAATAATTTGGTTAGGAGCCTTGGTTATTAGTGAAACATATCCACCAATAAAACAAGGATTAACAAAAAGATGTTTGTTGTATTCAACACCTTTATTATTTCTATAAAAAGCTCTGATAATACCACTTTCCAGAAAACCAATTTCCTTTGCTATTTGTCCTTGGCTAATAAAACAGTCACCTTTTTTCAAAACCCTGGGGGTAAACAATGCTACCAACTTGTTCCAACTTTCTGTTGAAATTGGCGTTAAACTATTGAAGTGAGATTTTAAATCAGTCATTAGTTTTTATTTTATACGCTAATCTTTGCCTTGTTGCTAACAATTTTCTGTGTAAAATTGTTGGGGATTGACAAATAATTGCATTAAATCTCTTTCTTATGACCTATTTACATTTTAATGAAATAATAACCAAATTTGTGTAGTAAAAAAGGTCACCACAAATCCTAAAACAATGGGTAGGAAAGTTGAAACCAATGTCCATTTAGCACTCTTTGTTTCTTTATAAATAGTCATAATAGTGGTTGAACAAGGATTATGTAATAAACTGAATAGCATTAAATTTACCGCTGTTAGCAATGTCCAGCCTCCGGCATGTAAAACATTGGCTGTATCAGCAAGCGAATCCAGTTCAAACATGACTCCTGAACCAGCACCAATTCCAGTGAGCTTTGTGCTTAAAACAGTTAGCATTAAAACAGTAGGTATTACAATCTCATTGGCAGGAATAGCAATGATGTATGCTAAAAGGATTACACCATTTAAACCAAATATTATGGCAAACGGATTTGACCATTGAATAAAATGCTCAGCAATACTTAAATCACCAATGTGAATATTTGCCACCAACCAAATAACTACTCCTGCTGGTATGGCAAAAACGACTGCACGCCAGAGAACAATAATAGTGCGGTCGATTAAGGAGGTATATAAGGTTTGCAAAATTCGTGGAGGCCGGTAGGGAGGCAATTCCAGACTAAAAGAGGAAGCTTCTCCTTTTAACACGGATTTACTTAAAACCCACGATACAACCAAACTAAAAAAGATGCCTAACACTGCTATTCCTACAACAGCACCTGCTGAAACAACACCAGCTATACCAGCAGGCACAAGACTTCCAATAAAAATGGAGGCGATAAGAATTTGAGTTGGCCAACGACCATTGCATAATGAAAAGTTATTGGTAATAATAGCAATTAAACGTTCCCTGGGGCTGTCGATAACTCTGGCGGCAACAACTCCGGCGGCATTGCATCCAAAACCCATGCTCATGGTCAGTGCTTGCTTGCCATGTGCCCCTGCTTTTCGGAAAAGATTGTCCATATTAAAAGCTACACGTGGCAGGTATCCCAGGTCTTCAAGTAAAGTGAAAATTGGAAAGAATATAGCCATTGGGGGCAACATTACAGCAATTACCCAGGCCATTGAAAGGTAGGCACCATCAATGAGCACACCATCAAGCCACCAAGGCATGTTTATCGACTCTACAAATCCTTTAAGTAAGGGGTGTATGGTATCAATTAACAAGGATGCCAATAAACCCGAAGGATAATTTGCGCCTGCAACTGTTAGCCAAAATACAACTGCCAGTATTAGAAACATTAACGGAAACCCTAACCATTTACTGGTAACAATTTTATCAATTTTTAAATCGAAACTGTATGCTTCTTTTTCGCCAATTTGTTTCACTGTTTTTTTAGCAATCTGCGAGGCATCTTCGTATATCGATTCAATAATAGAATCATGAAAATCGATACCTAAATCCCATCGGGCAGAATTTGCCATGGATATAATCTCTTCGCCTTTAGTTTTTATAGTTAAGTTTTGCATAATGCCCTGATTAATTTTGAATGCTTAAGTCTTCCTCATGTAAATTCCCAATTTCGCCAGAACGAACAGCCTCTATGATGCTATTATCGCCTTCAAGCAAACGCATGGCTACCCATTTTACGTTTGGAAGTCCCGGATAAGTTTCCAGAATTTTTGCTGAAAGGGTTTCAATGGCATGATTGAGCTTTTTAGAGCGGCTCTTAATCTTTGGCGGTTTACAAACAAATTTGCCCGTAGCAACCTCTTCAATTGCCTGAAGTAATTCGCTCATTCCCTGTTTTCTTCGAGCGGAAGCTGGTATAACCGGAATTCCCAATTCTTTTGAAAGTGCGCGGATATCAATTTCAAGGTTGTTGCGTTTGGCTTCATCCATTAAATTAACACATAATACAGCCCTATCGGTAAGTTCGAGTATTTGCAAAACCAAATTCAAATTACGTTCTAACCGGGTAGCATCCACAACAATAACAGTAACATCTGGCTGGCCAAACAAAATAAAATCACGGGCCACTTCTTCATCAGTACTTGTAGATAATAGGGAATAAGTTCCGGGTAAATCAACAACTTTGTATCGTTTTTCATTATAAATGAAACCTCCTTCAGCTCTTGAAACTGTTTTTCCTGGCCAGTTTCCTGTATGCTGTCGTAATCCGGTAAGGTTATTGAACACCGTACTTTTTCCTGTGTTCGGGTTCCCTGCCATGGTAATAACGTAATCAATATTATCAAGGTTAATTCCAAGCTTTACAAGATTTGCCTTATTATGAGCCGGGCAAGTTGCGCAATTATCGGTTGTGTTCATGTTTTTATTTTTTTCGGTTGACAAATACATAATCGGCATGTTGTTTTCTAATACCGATGGTGGTGCCCATTACGCGATAGCCAACTGGGTCACCTGATGCACTTTTCATTACTGCTGAAATTTTACTTCCGGGAATAATACCTAAATCCATTAACCGTCTTCGTTGCATGCCCCGGCAATTATTCGAAATACCTATCACCTCAGCTTGTTCGCCTATACTAAGCGACGAAAGTAATTCGTGTTTTTGTGATTGTATTGTTTCTGATGATGTTTTTTCAACTGTAATGTATCCGGCGAATAGCGGTGTCAACACACATTCCTCACCATTGGCAACAAAGGTTATTTTTTTGTCAGTTACATCCGTTACATATACTTGCATGCCCGGATATAAGCCTAGTACAATTAACTGCTCGTAAATGCTTTTGGGTTCATCTTCCAAATGAATGATATGCCCCATTTCCCCTTCTTGCATTGAACTTAAATTTACTCCTTTGGCTTCGGGCAATATCCCTTCAATAGTAGGAATTGGGTCTCCATGAGGGTCGAATACCGGATTACCAATTTGAGCAGCAAGTTTTTCCGTTTCTTCTTCCGTAACAATGTGCTCCAGGCGGTCGGCTTCATTGTGCCAGTCTGCTGGGGCTATGCTGGTTTGGTCGGCCAGGTAACGCTCCCATATTCTGTGAATCCTTACAATACGCAGTGCGTAGGATCGACCAGCATCGGTTAAATTAATAGATTGATTATTTAATGTGACCAGATCTAACTCGGTTAACCGATTTAACAGCCTGCTTGATTTGTCTAAAGCAACATTCAAATTTCCCGAAAGACTATTGATATTGCAATCCATTTTATTGTATTCGCAGTCGAATATAAATTTCAATGCATCTTCCAACAATGCCCGTTTATTGTTTCTGATGAGTTTTTTTATTAAAGCAAGTCCCCCATTCCCAGGCCATATAAACCAAAAAAATGCAATAGTAACAAGCAGCCCTATTACTAGCGTTATTCCTGGCTTTATTTGTAAAATGATTAACATTTTTTTTTTAAAATTATAATTACAAACAAAGGTAGATATCATTTGCTCATAATAGACGGAATAAACTTATTTTTATTTATACTTACTTGCTTCCAAGATGCAAGCATTTATTTAACTTCGCTAAGCTCGTCCTATGTCCTCGGTTGGCAGTGAAGGGATGGTTTACAATAAAGTTTCCAATTTTATTTATATTAAATCCAGACTTTTAATTTGGCGGTGTTTCACAATGCTTTGAGCGTTCAATCTTGCTAATAACCTGAGTTCGATTAAAAATATTCACACCGTTTGAATTAATTTTTAGCAGAAATTGCAACAAATTTTTGAAGGACTATCGGGATAGTTCTAGAAAAATTGGTGTGATTTATGCTAAAATTAATCAAATCTAATAGAAAATTCGGAACTGCGAAGCACTCACCGGAGGTAATCACACCATCTCTGCACTAAAAATCCCTCAAAATAGCCCGCTACTCTTTCTGCATTTTTAGCACATATCTGGTATAATTCCGAATTGCTGTGTTGAATATTTTATGTCGAACTCAGGTTATTACTATGTAATTATCCAATTAAATGTTTCTTTTATTCAGAAGACGAAAAAAAGAGGTACTTCTTTCCAGAAGACCTCTCTTTTAATTTTAGAAAATAAACATATAAAATAATACTGATAAATTTAATGTTTATTCACATATAATTTTAATCATTGAAATTTTTTCATACCAGTTCCATAGAACACATCCCCGACATAGGTCATACCTGGCTTGACGTTATCATGTCGTCCATAACCTGTACTCCAAGTAGAGAAACCAGACATATCTGCGTCTTCTTCTTCGTTATAATTACCATCGCCATCATAGTCATTGATATCCTGTGTATATCCTGAACCTATAGCCATAACAATCAGATCGGTTACTTGTCCATTGACATCGACCTCGGCTTTCACAATTGCCCCGGAACCATAGCCAGCAAGTGCTGTAATAGTTACTGATGGAGGATTTTCGAAATCATAACCATCTCCCCGGGTATTATAGGAGAAGTTATCAGTAAATGTACTATCATTTACATTTACTGCTGAAGTATTTGCATACCACATAGCACTTTGCCTGTCTTCATCAGAATAAGTAAATACGGGCAATGCATAAACATATCCAGTGGTAAACAAAGTATCTATTTGAGTTTCATCCACAACTTTAATTGTCCCTCCACTTAGAAATGCATTATTAAACAAATCGCCACCTCCCAACGGGTTAAATGCATCCATATCAGGATAAAATTCTTTTCTTAATTTTGATGTATTATCTAAAGTTGTTGAATAATCGCCCCCTACGGTAGGGAAACTTGAATATCCAGAACCTCCATTCGCAATATACAACCTATACATATACCTAAAACGAAAATCAAACACGGCACCCGATCCACTAGTCGGGCTTGTAACTATTTCCGGCATTGAAGAATAGGTTGCTCCATTATCCACGAAATTCACACTTGTAATAACGCCACTGCTAACATTAACATTTAATTCCGCCTGGTTTCCATCGGGATCGGCCGCAAACACAAAGCTCTCTGTTCCGCTATATCCTGTTCCCCCGGAGACAACGACCTCGTTGGTAAATTCATTATCCACCGCAGCAGACAATGAATTTCTTACAGCTTTAAGCCCTAGTTGAAAACCAGTGCCTGAAGCTGGGGGTGCATCTATAACAACATAAGTACTAGGCACCCGATCAACGGCTGTTTCCCCATAATTACTTGCCGAATATGTGGCTGTTGCTGTCTCTATGTAATATTTATTGTTAACAGACCTCCCAACGGTTCGTTCTTTTTCTATGGTTGGGAAATAAACATATATATCATTGCCCCCATTACCATCTATAGGAACCGCTATTGAATAATTTCCTGTGGCATCTGTTGTTCCAGCGAAATAGGTTGTTGTATTATTCAAAGCGCTATTATAGGCAATAACATCAACACCTTCAACATATTCTCTTACACGGTTAGTTAAGTCTGTCTCAATGGTTAATTGTCCTTTTATTGTAGCAATAGTACTACCTGAAGTTGCATAAAGGTAAACATCCGCTCCTACAACTGTTTGCCTGTAGTCATATGGAGTTGTGTTTATCGAAGCAAAAGCAGTTGTATATTCGTCCTTTGATACATATACATTTACATTAGACCCTATTTTCAAATCTTTAAATACCGCTACACCATTTGAATTTGTAGTAACGGAAACAACTGATGTGTCTATAACAGCCCTAACGACTGCACCTGGCAAGGCGTCATCTGTTTGACTTGCATCATGTACACTTACCTGGAGTGTTACATTTTGTAGTGCTGACATAGCATCTTCTTCAGTAAATCCATCCTTACAAGAAGTAATCAATACTGCCAAAGTTAATATCAAACAAAAAATTCTTAAAAAATTTTTCATACTATTTAAATTTTTAAAATAAAGGATTTCTTTGTTAATCGATAATTAGCTAGAATTCTATTCCAGCTGTTAGGCTAAATGTATGTAGTTTTAAATCACCTATAATTTGAGGAATCCCCATATAACTATATGATTTATAAGAGGTAGTGAAAACATACTTGTAGCGAAAGTCAAATAATAAATTAAAATCACCAATAGGAATTTTCGTTCCAATACCGGCTGTAACTGCTACATTAAATCTATTAATATTACTTGTAACATTATCTTTTCCAGTATAAGTGTGAAAACTACCTACTTCTGTAAATACAGTACTTTCTTTTTTAGCTATTGCACTAATTACATAACTAAAATCAGGACCCAAAGAGGCAACAACACGAATATTACTAAAATCCATACCATATTGAAATAATATTGGCACACTAATATTATGTAAAAGCACTCTTTGACTATCAACAGTTAACTCATACCAGAAATCTCTACCTAATAGGTATGGCACATCGAAACTGACCAGTCGCCCACCCTCTTGAGTATATAAACCTTCAACCTGTACACCCATATTATCATTAATGCTATAACTAGCAAAAATACCAGATGAAAATCCTATAATAATATTATTATGTGGTTGTTGATTAGTAAAATTACTGAAAGTTGTTCCAAGTTTAACCCCAAAGTTGATGTCAAAACTAGCACTATCCTTCTCTTGAGCCAAACCTGTTGTTGAATAAAAAAGTCCTACTATAGAAAAAAAAGTAATTAAAAAATAGCTCTTTAGTAAGTTAATAAAACATTTTCTTTTTATAATTATACATTAATCAATTGTTTACTCCTAAGGAAACTAGCTTCACAGAACCTTTTGATATTCCTTCATCAATACCTCTATGAGCCTTCATTAATGAACGCCCAAATAATTACATCATTGCAAAAATGAGGTAAGAGGATGAAATAGTCCGTTAATCCTTTGAACCAGCTATAAACCTTAGAAAAATAATCAAAAAGTAAACTACCGATTAATTAGTTTAATAAATTAATAAAAATAAAAACTTGTTTTACACAATTAAACAAAATCAGATCTGATAAGCTAAATCAAGTGTTAATTAAAGTTATAATAAAAAAGTGTGGAAAAAAAGTTTATCTGAATAAAAGTTTAAAAACACTTGGAAGATATGCTAATTTCTTTTTTGAAAATAAAGCCTGTTGTAAGGCAATAAAAAACAGCCTTGGTTGGGATTTTTTTATAAAATCAATTTAAAAAGTAACCCGAATAATTCAAAAATTATATGAATTATCCTGATAAAAATAAAATTATTAATGCATACACTAGTGTCAAGTCAAATTTGATATTTCTGGTAATTAGGGGCTGTATCAAAAGTATTAAAAGTGAGGGTCATTGAGCTTGTCGAAATGCCTATATTGCTGATTATCAGTATTCGCTTCGATAGGCTCAGCGACCAAAAGTTGGTTTTACCTACAGTGAGGGCTTCGCCGTTGATACAGCCCCTGGTGCACTTGTCAGGTGTTGTCACCTGACAAACTAGCCTTGACATGACACTAGTTACCAAATGTCTAATCAATGTCGTTTAGTTAATGAAATACGACTTCGGCTTCGCTCAGTCTCCGAAAGGGCTTAATAACTAAAGTATTACCAATGTGCTTCCATAAATACTAAAACTTACAATGTGCCATACCGTTCCATACAAACTGGCATAAACAATCAGTAATACTAATGCAGGAATACTTAAAATCAGGCCTAATCCGTGAGTAATAACATTTACTTGTTCTTCCTTGGCAGAATAAGCTGGGGTATAATTTGTCATTTTGTAGTTTAATTTGGTTTTAATGCTACAAAAATACTAACATGAAACCAGTTTTGAGTTAATATGAGGTAAAAAACTAAAGTAGAGATGCACGGTAGTGCATCTCTACTTACTACAAAATAGCATATGGTGTTTTCCTGGAGGCCCCTGGAGCCTTTTTACTGTGAATCCTGCATTTCTAAGAGCTTGTTTTACAATTCCTGCCGAAGAGTATGTAACCAATTTACCATCATTTTTTAAACAAGTAAACAATTTCTTAAACAGGTTTTCATTCCACATTTCTGGCTGCTTCGAAGGGGCAAAAGCATCAAAGTAAATGATGTCAATATTTTCAGGCAGTTTCAAATCTTTATTTAGAACAGTGGCCTTCATTTTTTTTAATATAAAATTATCAGAAATTTTGTTACTTTTTTCCCACTCTGAACTGTGGAGCAGATCAAAGTAGTTTTCTGCGCCTTCAATTATTTTAGGATAATTTAAAGTGGCTGTTGTTTCTTTTAACAGAGGGTTCTTTTCTATGGTTAAGTACTTGATTGTTAATTCTTTATCAATGGAATATAATAATGTTAAAAGTGCATTCAAGCCAGTACCAAATCCAATTTCCAATATATTGGTGGCTGAGCCTGTAGAAGCCCTAATTTCTAATTTCTCTAATTTTGCCAGCCCATTTTCAATAAAAACATGCTGTGCTTCGTTAACAGCCCCAAATTTTGAGTGGTACGTTTCATTTAGCTCAGGAAGGTAAATGGTATGGGAGCCATCATCTGTATGAATTATTTTAGGTTTGTTTGGTGGGGAAGGAGTCATTGGTCTATGCAGATTTTAATTTCGGAGCTTGGTTGCTGTG
Source organism: Bacteroidales bacterium (assembly GCA_050291445.1). Taxonomy (GTDB): domain Bacteria; phylum Bacteroidota; class Bacteroidia; order Bacteroidales; family NBLH01; genus NBLH01. The sequence continues at coordinate 12,429 of JBNKJW010000212.1, forward strand.
CCTGTCAAAGCACCAATCTTTTGTATCTCATCAGAAATAAAAACTCGCTGATTTGTGTTTTTATTTGCAACCTTTATCATTGCATTGGCAACTGTTTTAGCTTGAATAGCCCGGTATTTTTTCAGTTTACCTATCATTAAAAAACCAAACAGTTTTGCAAACACTTTTGCCATTGATTCTCCAAAGCGTTTTTCATTACGGTAGCCCAACAATAATGATGGCCTGAAAAAATGTAAATGGTCTATTCCAGTTGCCAAGATATCATCTTCCATTTTTCCTTTTGTATGCAAATAAAAATTGCTGCTTTTGGCCGAAGCCCCAATAGAAGAAACTACACAATACTTATTTACGCTACTGTTAACGGCTAGTTGGGCAATTTTTACAGGTAGTTGATAATCAGCATATTCAAAGGCCTCTTTGGTTTTTGCTTTTTTCATGGTTGTGCCCAGGCAACAATAGTATTCATCAGCTACTAATTGTTCAGAATAGCCCTCCAATTGATTGTAATTTCCAACTACTTGAATCAGTTTTGGATGTGTCAGCATCAATTCAGACCTAACAAAAACAATTACTTTACTATACCTTTCATCATTAAGTAATTGTTCTTTTAAGCTAGTTCCTACTAACCCAGTTGAACCAAATATGCAAGCGATTTTCATAAATTAGGTATTAGACTCTAAATATTAGAATTTCAGCACATTTTCTTATTTATTGTCACTTGTTCCTTACTAACTGAGCCTGTCAAAGTAACAGTAGCTAACACCGAGAATACTGCTTACTGCCTACTGAATACTTCTCTACCTAACAATTGTCTCATTCCTATCAGGCCCTACCGAAACAATACTCACCGGCACCCCTGTTTCCTTTTCAATAAATTCAATGTAAGTTTTTAATTCCGCAGGAAGGTTTTTGTACGATTTTATTTTAGTAATATCTTCGTTCCAGCCCTTAAATTCTTTAAAAACAGGCTCAATATCTCCTTCAAACGTAAAAGGTACATTTTTGGTCTCTTTACCATCAACTTTATAAGCTATTGCCACTTTAAAGGAGCTCATTCCGCTTAATACATCAGCTTTGGTTAAAATCAAATCGCTTACCCCGTTAAGCATAATTGAGTATTTCAGGGTGGGCAAATCAAGCCAGCCACATCTTCGCTCTCTGCCTGTGGTGGCACCAAATTCATGGCCTTTTTCCTGAAGGAATTTACCATCTTTGTCAAACAACTCAGTAGGGAAGGGGCCACTACCTACTCGGGTACAATAAGCTTTAACAATTCCGTATACTTTGCCAATTTTTCCAGGAGCAACACCTAATCCGGTACAGGCACCAGAACTTACTGTATTTGATGATGTTACGTATGGGTAAGAGCCGTATTCAATATCAAGTAAAGTACCTTGAGCTCCTTCGGCCAGGATTTTTTTATTGTCATTTAATGCCTGGTTTATTTCATATTCACCATCAACCAAATTGAATTCTTTCAGGCATTCAATTCCTTTAAACCATTCTTCTTCATTTTCAATTACCGGGGCCTCCATATCATACTGCTTCAATAATTGATAGTGTTTGCTTTTAAGAAATTCGTATTTTTCTTTAAAATTATCAGTTAAGATATCACCAACCCTTAGGCCGTTTCTTCCGGTCTTATCCATGTAGGTTGGGCCTATGCCTTTTAATGTAGAGCCAATTTTAGTTTTTCCTTTAGCTGTTTCCGAAGCAGCATCTAACATTTTGTGCGAAGGCAGGATAAGGTGGGCTTTTTTAGAAACATAAAGATGTTTTAGCGATTCCGGAGCTATTTCCCTTATTTTTTCAATTTCGTCCATGAAAATAATTGGGTCAAGCACCACACCATTTCCTACCAAATTAATTGTATTTTCTCTAAAAATTCCTGAAGGGATGGTATGTAAAACATGTTTGAACTCTCCAAATTCAAGTGAGTGTCCAGCGTTTGGGCCACCTTGAAATCTGGCAATAATATCATATTCAGGACTTAATACGTCCACAATCTTTCCCTTTCCTTCGTCTCCCCACTGAAGACCAAGTAAAACATCCATTTTCATCTATCGAATTTTAATGATTTTTATGATTGCAAATTATCATGGTTATGGGTCTTTATTGACCATAGAAATACCTTAACTGCAAATTTACAACCTGCAAATCTAAAAACAAATAGAGTAGAAAGGAAAAATTAGTTCATTTTTTTCTCATCATTTTTACAGTCGTCACAAACGCCATAAAAATAAAGTGAATGATAGTTCACCTGAAAATCCATTAAATCTGAAGCAGTGGTTTGAATTTCATGTATCCTTGGATCGCAAAATTCAATCACTTTGCCACATTCGGTACAAATTAAATGATCGTGTTGTTTGCACTCATGGGCTTTTTCAAACTGAGCAATGTTTTTCCCAAACTGGTGTTTAACTACAAGGTTGCACTCTAAAAGAAGTTCTATTGTGTTGTACAAAGTAGCGCGGCTGACTCTGTAGTTTTTATTTTTCATAAAAATATAAAGAGATTCAATGTCAAAATGACCATCCCTGGTATATATTTCTTCTAGTATGGCAAACCTTTCAGGGGTTTTTCTATGTCCCTTTTTTTCAAGATATTCAACAAAAATTTGTTTTACCGTATCTTTTGTGTCTGCGCAAATCATAATTTAGACTAATTAAAAATTAAATTAATTCAAAATTACGAATAATCTTTGAGATCGCAATACTTATTTAGATTAATTCTAAAGAAAATAATACCTAAAGCTCTTGTTTCTGTTTAAGTTGTTGTTGTTTAGTGATTTAAGGGCTAATGAAAAAGTGAACTACTAACAAATATTTACATCAATAATTAATGTGAAAAATATTTTTAATTATTTTTTAGTTGAGATTTGTGAAAAAATACAAACCTAATCTAAATAAGAAAAAAGTGTAGATATTCAAGGTATGACTTTTAGTTACACTTCAAAAACTTTCCTTACCTATAAAGTGTCAGACAAAAGAAATGTATATTTGAATATTTGTGTATCTGTATATTTCTGAAAACTACAATTCACCAATATACAAATAAACCAATACACATGTTTTACTCTTAAAGATCAAACTTCAATCAACAAAGGGATTACATTAATTAAAACACATAAAATAAGCTGTGTCTATTTCACTGCAATTGTCTCAATTTCAATCATTACATCCAGCGGCAGTTCTTTAACAGCAAATGCAGCCCTTGCTGGCGGGTTTTCAGGATAATAGTTGCCATAAACTGCATTCATTGCCCCAAAATTAGCCATATCGCTGAGTAAACAGGTCGATTTTACTACATTCTCGAAACCATAGCCTGCTGCTGTTAAAATGGCTTCAATATTTTTCATTACCTGTTCGGTTTGGGTGGTAATATCTTTTGCCTCAACTTTACCTGTTTGAGGATTAATGGGTACCTGACCCGAAATATAAAGTGTATTTCCAACTTCAACAGCCTGGCTGTAAGGACCTATTGCCTGCGGGGCGTTGGGGGTGTTGATTATTTTTTTCATAGATAGAATGTTTTGTAAAACAAAAGAACTTAGAATATAGTTGATATTTAGCAAATTAAGTCTATAAATGAATTATTTTTATTACGTTTATTATTTTAATTAAGCTTTAGGAATGTCTTTAGGTTCAGTTATTAATCTTATTATCGATAAATCGTCTGTCACAATATGCATTTTTTCATCTTGTAAGTATTTAATTTTGCGATCTAAAAAATTGTCAAACTCTTCACCTTCTATGTCCTTTAATAGGAATTCTATTATTTCGGATTCACTCATCTGATTATTTTTGTCCTCCAAATTCTTAAACGTAAATATACCATCAGTGCAGATTGAAAGGTCTTTAAATTTTTTTATTGATAGTTTTTGTTTCTGACTTTCAAACCATCTATCAAAATCTTTGTCTAGATGATATGCTAAATAATCAGGTTTGTTATTTTGTTCATATTCAGTAATTTGTCCATCATTGCAAATCACGCCATCTCCAATTGTGAGGAATTCACCAGTCTGCCTATCACTATCAATTAACCCAATTATTATGGTTGTCAATAATTCATTTGTTTCTAAACCCAACTTATTCTTGATTTGTTTAATTTCAGAAAAAAGCTCAGAAATGATTAATTTCAATTTTTCTGATAATCCATATTTATTTTTTTGAACAAAGTCTTGATAATAATACTTCTTTGCTATCTTTCTAAGAATTTTCCCTGTCAGAATAGAAGCAAAGACAGATTCTGTACCCATTGTACAACCATCAAGCACTGCGATTATTTTTTCTTTAGTACTTATCTGTTCAATAACAAAAAAGTCTTCACAATAGTTAGTATGAAAGTCACCTATTCTTAAAGTAGTGTATATTTTCATTTAATTTTCAATCTTGACCTATGGTTCAACAAATATAACAATGCTCACGGAAAAAAAGTGCAAAAAATCATTCATCTTCCTTGTAAAAATAACTGGTTTCAATTTTATGACTAACTGATGTTTCCGAAAAGTCTTCTGCCTCTATTACCATCTCATTTTCAGCTAAATAAAATCCTTCTTTTCCATAATAATATGCAAATACAAAGCCACTTAAAAAGCCAAATAAGTGCGATTCCCATGAGACTCCTTTGCGCCCGGGGAATACTCCCCAGATAATGCCACCATATAAAAAAGCCACAAGCAATGAAATAGCTATCAGTTGTCGTTCTTTATTCAAAATGCCGGCAAAAAATAAAAAAGAAGCAAAAGCGTAAACCAACCCGCTTGCTCCAATATGCCAGGAATATCTTCCTCCAATCCAAACTGCCATGCCTGTTAAAAACCACGAGAAAAAGATGATCCGCCAGGCCATTCTTCGGTAAAAATAAAAAATGGCTGTTGCCAGTAGAAAAAATGGAGCCGTATTGCTGATTAAATGGTCAAAACTGCCATGAATAAATGGCGAAAAGAAAATCCCTTTTAAACTTTCTGTTTTTCTAGGAAAAATGCCTAAAGTTCTAAAATCAAAATTAAAGTAATATTCGGCTGTTTTTAGCAACCACATAATTAGCACCATAAGTGCCGGGAAAAAGATAAATCTGTAGATTTTAGTATGGTTCAAGCTTTTTTTTACGAAACTAGTAAATTTTCTGAGAATATAGATGTGAGATATGAGATGTTAGCATTGAGAAAAAATAAAAACAAAACATCATTACAGTAGAGACGCACAATCGTGTGCGTCTCTACTCGATTAATTATACTCATGCAATTCAACCACCTGGTTCCTAATTACTTCTACTAATTCGTCAATATCCATTTCAGCCACCTTTTCTGCACTTATAGGCTTTCCAAACTTTAGCTTTAATACCGAAGGTTTAAAAAAGATGGAATGTTTTGGGTTTAAACGATATACTCCAGACATGCCCACCGGTACTATTCCCACCATCGCATCTTTTGCTAGCTGAAAGGGCATTTTTTTAAACCTGCCAACCGTTCCATCATTCGTTCTGCTGCCTTCAGGAAAAACAACTATTGAATTACTTTTCTGCAAAACTGATTTAGCCTGCTGTAAACTTTTAATTGAATTTTGAACACTTTTTCTGTCAATAGGAATATTTCCATACAGTGTAGCAAGTTTTCCATACAACGGCCAGCTAAAATGTTCCTTGGCTTCAAGAGCTGTTATAAATTCGGGCATGTAAGCTGAACAAATGGGTGCATCGAGTAAACTTACATGGTTGGGGATGTATAAATAGTTTTTGCTAAGATCAATTTTTTCATCAAACTCCCTTTTTACCCGAATAAATAGTAAAGCAAACATGATTCGCAGAAAAAACCTGAAAACGCCTATGTACTTTTTAGTGGGTACTATTAAAAGTACAGGTATGCTAATTATTGTTAAGGTTAAAAAGTACAACCCGCCAATCATCCATGCATAAACTGTATACAAATACTTCATTTTACACTATCTGTTGTTTAAAACTGCGAAATAAATAAACATTTTAAAAAGATCCTCTATAAATTTAACCTATATTATACATTTGTGTAATTCAATTAGGGTTAACTAGTTGAATGATAGGGTCTTTTGTGGATGAAATCAAAACCAAAAGATTGTTTCAATAAGTTGCTCTATATCGGGATTAACCAGAGCTTGCTATTTGATCTCTATGCTTTTAATGCCTAATCCCGGTTTTATTAGAAAAAAAAATAAACATCCATGCCATGCAACCAATTGGCTAGATAAATCATTAATACAAATAATCAAATTAAAATTAAGCATGATAAACAAACTAAAAACATTTCTTTTTTTATTTTTAGTAGGTGTTAGCTGGCCAGCTTTTTCGCAAGAACCAGAATTTATTATTCTAAATGGAACAGTGGCTGACAAATTGTTTGAGCCCATTCCTTTTGTTTCAGTTATGTCGAAAAGTACCAGGAAGGGAACCATTAGCCGCGATAATGGTCAGTTTACTGTTAGAGTTTCACAAAACGATACCCTTTTATTTTCAGCACTTTCTTACTTGAAAAAGGAAGTACCTGTCAGCCAGCTTAATACTGCTGGTCAATATGTAATCCTTGAAAAAAATATTTACCTGCTTGGTGAAGTGAATGTAATGGAATTGCGGTGGCAGAAGTTTCAGTATGAAATAATGAATGCTGAGGTAAAGCGCGAAGAGGAAACAAAACTACAAATTGAAGGTTTGCCAAATATTTTTCAGAAAAGAATTGAATTAAGCCCCTATGCGGGGAATTCAAATCCGCTTTCTCTTGCCCTGACTTATTTTAAAAAAGAAAATATACGTAAGAGAAAGCAAAAAAGATGGCGGAAGATAGCCAAAAAAGGATTTATTGAGAAGGGTAAATAGAGTTGGAAGCTGGAAGAAGTAATGGAATTATAGTTATAATTCCTCCTGTCTTATTCTTATATCTTTGAAATTTAATTTGTTGAAATTCAGCTGATTTTAAATTGTGGAAAAAAAATATTGTTTTTTCTGTAATATTTTTAAAATTGATACGACTAATCATATAAAGTTGCTTGTTAAGTAAATGTTTTTCATGTAATTAACAGGTAGTTAGCAGGTTAAGGTAATTTAAAAAATAACTCTAAAAATTCATTACAAATGAAAACTATCGTATCAGTTCTGTTCACAGCCATTTTTAGTATTTCATTAATGGCACAATCACCAGTTAATTTGAAATACAATCTGGAAAAAGGCAAAACTTACAGGGTGAAGACTGTCATGAAGCAAAACCAAAAAAGGACAATGCAAGGCACTGAGCAGGTTACCGAAGTGGAAAATACGCTGTATTTTTCGTTAAAAGCACTTAGTTTGACTCCTGATTTTTTTATTGCAGAAGTTAAGTTTGATACTATTACAAATTCTGTTAGTATGCCTAAAATGGAATTTAGCTCTGCAATAGAGGGTGATATAAAATCAGAAAAAACGGATGATATTATGAACTGCGTTTTAAATCGCCTTTCTAAAAGTACATTAGTGGTAAAAATGGCTTATTCAGGTCATGTTATTGATATAATGAACCACCAGGTTGTTGCCAAAACCATTTTAATGGATGTTGATTCTATTAAGGGGCAAAGTGCAATGATGTTAAAACCAAGAATTGAAATGATGGCCCGAAAGGAAGATTTAAAAAGCATGATAGAAGGTATAACTGTTTTGCACCCAAATAAAAATGTAGCAATTGGTGATAAATGGAATACGCAATACACCTCTTCAGGTGGTGGTTTTGGGTTTTTAATAAGTACTGCTTACACACTTAATAAATTGGATAAAAAAGAAGCTTCAATTAAAGGTGAAATAAACATTGAACCAGCAGCCATGAAGCCTATGGAAATGAATGGTGCCAAAATTACAATGGAATTAAGGGGCACAGGTGAGGTAGAAATGCAGGTAGCTCCAACTACTGGATGGATAATTAATGGAAAATCTGAAACTCAAATGAGTGGTAACATGAATGTTGAAGCACAGGGGCAAACATATCCAATGCCTATGGAAATTATCATGACCACTGAAACAACTGAACTTTAATAAAAATAATTCTTTTTTCATAACAGCCAGGCCTGCAATAATCCTTGCAGGTTTGGCAAACACTTTTTTAGACAACTTACAACCGAAACATTAACCACCAAAGTAAACGTCTAATACAAATAAAAAAATGAAGAAATTAATTTTAGTATTATCGATGTTCTCGGTAATAACTGCCCATGCGCAAACCATAAAAGGGTATGTTTTATCAGCCACTGATAATAAACCTGCTGAGTTTGCCAATGTGATATTAGTGCAATTGCCAGATTCAACCTTTCACTCAGGTGTAATTACTTATACCGAAGGTGATTACACCATTGAAAGTGTAAAACCAGGGAAATATTATATTAAATCGAGCTTTGTTGGTTTTGAAGAAAATGGTACCGAAATAGAAATTACCAGCGACAAAGAGGTTTTTATGGCCGATACCATCTATTTATCAGAAAATACCAACGAACTGGGTGAAGTTGCAGTTAAAGGCGATATGATTCGCGCCACCGAACTGGTTGATAGAACTGTTTATACCATTCCGCCCGAAATTGCAAAAACATCTTCGAACGGTTTTGAGGTACTACGAAAAATACCTTCAGTTCAGGTAGATTTTAACAACAATGTTACACTTAACGGTAAAAGTAATTTTATCATACAAGTGGATGGTAAACAGCGAGATAAGGAGTTCTTGGCTCGTTTAAGACCAGAAGACATTAAATCGGTGGAAGTAATTCACAATCCTGGTGGAAAATACGATGGTACTATTGACGGGGTTCTTAATATCAAATTAACCAAAGAAGCCAGACAAGGTATAAGTGGTAATTTAGCAGGTATGATTCGTCCTGCTGAAAAATCGTCTGGTTATGTGGCCGGTGGACTTGATTATGGTTTAGAAAAAGTTACTTTTTATGTTTCAGGTTACTCCTTTTTTCAAGGACTAGATAACAGGACCACTAATTATAATATTCAAAAAATAATACTAAACCCCGATTCAATTATTAATACTGAAGGATATGGAGATTTCAGAATTAATGCAAGTTCAATAAATACAGGTTTTGATTATTATATAAATGATAAAAACAAATTAAGTTTAAATGTTAATTATAAACCAGCTAGATTTTTAACAGAATTAGATAATAGTGGAAAAATAACTGATGACGATACATTAGTATTTAATCAATTTTACCAAAGCAATAATAAAACAAACAGTGACGAGATAAATGCATCACTTTTCTATAAAAAGGAATTTGAAAAGCCAATCCAGGAATTAACCATAGAAATGTCTTATTATTTATTTAACTCTTTAGATAAGAATAAGTTTAACACACAACTATTTGGTGCCAATGATGTTCCTTTCACAACATTTGGATACGATGAGAATGTAAATAATGATAGAAATTACCTTAGTTCAAAAATTGATTATGTTCATCCGCTTGGAAAAAAAATGCGTATAGAAACTGGATATCAACTCTATTATCAAAAAATGAACTATGATTTTATAAATAGTAATGATGCTCAAAACAATTTATTTGAATACAATGAATACAGAAATGCAGCATATGCCGGATTCATTTTGAATTTGAAAAAGTTTAGTTTTATGGCTAATTTAAGAACAGAGTATAGTGATATTGGGATAAATAAGGATGCTAAGTCTGATTATTTTACTTTTCTTCCATCAACCAATATTCAATATAAAATCAATAAAAGTCAAAACCTAAAATTTACTTATAATAGAAGAATAAACAGGCCAGGAGTTTATAACCTTAATCCTTTTGAAAAGCAGAATTATGATGGGTCTGTTACAACAACCGGAAACCCTTTGCTTAAACCTGAATTGAGGGATAAAGTTCAATTAACCTATACCTTGAATTTTGGAAAAAGTAATATTGCACCACACATCTATTATGAGCGCATAACTGATAAAATAAGCACAACTTATAGAACAGCAATAAGAGATGATTTAAGTGAATATACATTGATAGCTCCTGAAAACCTGTTGAGCGGTTATAGAACAGGTTTTGGTTTAAATGCAATGTTGGGCTTTTTTAATCTGAATGGCTCTGTGTATAAGGGGTATTACGAAGAGTATAATAACCTTCTGAAGCCAATAAAAGAACAAGAATATATATCGTTCAACTTAAACAGTTACATTTATGCACCTTTGTTTAAGAAAAAGTTTCATGTATTTGCTTTTTGTAGCTATAACGGAGTGCAGGTAAACGCAGAAAGCAAAACCTACAGCACCCCATTTTATGGCTTTGGCGGACAGAAAAAATATAAAAATCATACCTTTGGCTTTTTCTATTTTCTACCATTTGGGAAAGAGCTAAGGATTAGTGAAACTATCACAGAATCAGCTGATTATTACTCTAGAACTACAAATAACTTTGATGTTTCTTATTATTTGCAAATTTCTTATTCATATAACTTCAGTAAAGGAAAGAGCATAAAGAAATTAAAACGAAAGACAGAAGTTGAAAGTGATACCAAAAGTGGAGGTATTGGCAGGTAAGAAATTCTTGATTCTTAAATGCTGACTTTTAGTCATTTTGAGCGTAGTTCGGAAATAAAAATATTGACTACGCTCAATTTGACCTTTTTAAGGTGTTTTTAGTTTATTCGGGCTTGGTAATGCTCACTAATTCAACATCAAAAACCAAAGTAGTGAAACCAGCTATCACACTATTTCCAACTGAGCCGTAAGCTAAATTACTAGGGATAATTAAGGTAGCTTTACCTCCTTCTTTCATCAAACCTAAGCCTTCATCAAAGCCTTGAATAGCTTCACCTGCTCCATAGGTAAATGTATAGGTACCTGAATCAAAGACTTCATTATCAAGGTATTTCCCTTCATAAATAACTTCAAGGACATCGTCAGCTTCAGGAGTTTCACCAGTCCCTGTGAGTGTTTCAATGTAATACAGTCCGCTTGTAGTTGGCTCTGTTTCAATGCTATTATCTACTAAATATTGGTTCCTGTCTTCAATTTCTTTTTCCTGGCCATATACTTCGAGTAGTTCAAGATCGAACACTAAGGTTGAGTAGGAGGGGATGTCATTCACTGAATATGAACCGTAAGCCAAATAACTTGGTATAATTGCAGTAGCAGTCCCACCTTTTCTCATATATCCAACAGCTTCATTAAATCCTTGTATTGTCTGATTAAAATCAAATCGAAATTCAAACTCACCAGAATCAAATTCGGTTCCATTTAAAAGTGTGCCAGTATAAGCAACTTTTACTTTTACCCCCTCGCTAGGATATGCCCCTGTTCCCGTAAGTGTTTCAAGGTAATACAACCCGGTTTTGGTAGGTGTAGTGGTAATGTTGTTATCCAAAAGATATTGGTTTCTTTCGGTTTGCTCTTTTTGAATTGGATCTTCAGGTTCTTTTATACAGCTGCTTAAAAAAAGTGCTGCAAAAAGTAATATTATAGCTGTTTTGTTCATGGTCAAAAAATTATTTCTACTTCTGAACATTAGTTAATTTTATGACAAAAATCAAAGTAGAAGCTCCTGGAATTGTTACATTTCCATCTGCGTCTTTTTTATCAAGATATCCATAAGCTAGACTACTTGGAATAATTAGTCTTGCAGTTTCACCTTTTTTCATATCTCCAGCATTTATTCCTTCACTCCATCCGGAAATTATCTCATTTGAGCCATAAATAAAGTTGAGATCTTCGCCTGAATCAAATTCAGTTCCGTCAAGCAAATATCCAGTATAGTTTGCTTTTACTAATCTGCCAATTGTAGGAGCGGGGCCAATATTACTTTTATCCTGTTCTGGCGTTTCGTCTATGTAATACAATCCCGAAGAGGTCGGTTTAATAGTATCAATTCCTCCAACAGTGTCAATGAGCAAAGCTGTGAAAGTTCTTTCACCCTCAGTGAGTTGAATTGTATTGTAATTTTGAGAAAGATAATTTTCTCTTGCACTTGATTCTTCGGCATCTAATTTTCCATAGTCAATATAATCATTTTTTTTACAGGCATTAAAGCCAATGAAAAGGCCTAAAACTATAGAAAGTGATATCAGTATTTTACTTGTTTTATTCATTTTAATAAATTTATTTATTGTGTTTTATTTCTATTAATTCAACTTCAAATAATAAGCTGGAATAGGGCGGTATGATGGTAGAATACCCCACTTTACCATAAGCAAGTGCCGATGGAATTACAAATAATGCTTTACCTCCCTTTTTCATATATTTAAAACCTTCTTCCCAGCCGTCAATTACATCTTTAGCTCCTAATTTAAACGCAAAAGCTTCACCTCGATTGTAGGATGAGTCAAAAATTTTCCCATTTAATAAACTGCCTGTGTAATGTACAAATAATGAATCGCCTTGTTTCGGGTAGCTTCCTTTTCCTCTTTTTGTTTCAATAAAGTATAGGCCAGATTCTTTTGGCTTAGCTTTAATTTCCCGATCCTGAATGTATTGTTCAAGAACAATCTCTTCTTGCTGTTTCATTTGCTCCTCAAACAATTGGCGCTCTTTTTCTATTTCCTCTTTTGGTATTTGTCTAATTACCTTAATATCAAATAGTAATAAGTTGGAAATGCCTGCCGGAGGATACTCTTTCTTAGTATATAAGTAGAATGAATCTGTCGGTATTTTAAATTGGTACCAGTCGCCTGGGTTCATCATCAGTAAGGCATCTTCAAAGCTTCCACCCTGATGAGATACGCTATTTAATTGCATTTTTAATGGCCCACCAAACTCTTTCGAGTTAAAAAGTACCGAATCTGTCTCCGTCATGTACCTTAGCTCAAGTTCAACGTAATCACCTATATTGAGCTCTTTTTTGTTTTCAGATTCTTTAATTACTTTATACAGCAAACCCGATTCATGTACTTTAAATTTATTTTCTTCTCCACATGAAAGAAATGTGACCACAGTAATTAAAAACAGTGCTATTTTATGCGCTAATTTCAAAGTTCTAATTTCTAATGTCCAAATGTATAATGACCAAGAACTAATAAGACTCTTTCTCATTCGGGAAGTCAACATTTTTAACATCATGAATGTAATTTTCAACAGCCCCTTTTATCTCAGCCGATAGGTTATGGTACCTTCTTAAAAATCGGGGCGAAAACTCCTGTGTTATTCCAAGCATATCGTGAATTACCAATACTTGTCCATCCACCTCAGGTCCTGCACCAATGCCAATTATAGGAATTATAAGTTTATTTGCCACTTTTGCTGCCAGTTTTGCAGGAATTTTTTCCAAAACAACTGCAAAACAACCGGTTTCTTCTAAAAGGTGTGCGTCTTCTACCAATTTTTCAGCTTCAGCTTCATCTTTAGCCCTAACCACATAGGTGCCAAATTTATGGATAGATTGCGGGGTTAAACCCAGATGCCCCATTACAGGTATCCCGGCACTTAAAACCCGTTCAATCGATTCTTTTATTTCTTTGCCACCTTCCATTTTAATTGCCTGTGCACCAGTTTCTTTCATTATTTGGATTGCTGATGAAAGTGCTAGTTTTGAATTTCCCTGATAAGAGCCAAACGGCAGGTCAACTACAACAAGGGCCCTTTTTACAGCCCTTACTACAGAACTTGCGTGGTAAATCATTTCATCCAGGGTAATGGGTAAAGTTGAATCATAACCTGCCATGACATTGGATGCCGAATCGCCAACCAGTATTACATCAATACCAGCCTGATCAATTATTTTGGCCATTGAATAATCGTAAGCAGTCAGCATGGAAATTTTTTCTTTTTTCAATTTCATTTCATGAAGCACATGCGTGGTAACTTTCCTTACATTTAGATGAACTGACATAGTTTACATTTTAAAATTACCAGGCAAAGGTAAATTATTCAAAGTTATGGAGCAAATTTGGGCTATTGGTTTCTGTTTGCTGGTATGAATACTGATACTATCTTCTTACTATCAACCAAAACTCCAACCCCAGCCTTGATTCTGCCTTTTTGTCATACAACCTGACAGGCCTGAAGACCAAAATGCATCCAATTGCGACATTTTTTCATAAAAAAGCATGGGAAATACGATGGCACAATGATTGACCTTGGAAGGGCAAATAAAAAATGAAAGCATAAAATAATTAAACAATATTTAGAAATGGGAAAAATTATCGGAATTGATTTAGGTACAACAAATTCATGTGTGTCTGTTATGGAGGGTAACGAGCCAGTTGTTATTCCTAACAGTGAAGGAAAACGCACGACGCCTTCCATCGTTGCCTTTATTGATGGTGGCGAACGTAAAGTAGGTGATCCTGCTAAACGACAGGCTATTACAAATCCGGAAAAAACTATATTTTCGATCAAACGCTTTATGGGTGAAACTTTTGATAGGGTTCAAACCGAAGTTGGTCGGATTCCATATAAGGTAGTAAAAGGTAAAAATAACACCCCAAGGGTGCTGATTGATGGAAGAGAATATTCTCCACAGGAAATTTCGGCAATGGTGCTTCAGAAAATGAAAAAAACTGCTGAAGATTATTTGGGACAGGAAGTGAAGGAAGCAGTTATTACAGTGCCTGCTTATTTTTCAGATTCACAGCGTCAGGCAACCAAAGAAGCTGGCGAAATTGCCGGATTGGAAGTAAAACGTATTATTAACGAACCAACGGCTGCATCATTAGCTTATGGTCTGGATAAAAAAGGAAAAGACATCAATGTTGCTGTTTTTGACCTTGGTGGTGGTACTTTTGATATCTCAATCCTTGAATTAGGTGATGGTGTGTTTGAAGTAAAATCTACCAATGGTGATACTCACTTGGGTGGTGATGATTTTGACCAGGTAATTATGGATTGGTTGGCCGATGAATTTAAAAGTGAGCATAGCATCGATTTAAGGAAAGACCCAATGGCACTTCAGCGTCTAAAAGAAGCTGCTGAAAAAGCCAAGATTGAATTATCAAGTAGTACAAGTACTGAAATTAACCTGCCTTACATTATGCCAGTTGATGGTGTACCAAAACACTTGGTAAAAACACTTACAAGAGCAAAATTTGAACAATTATCAGATAACCTTATCCAAAGGGTTCTTGAGCCTTGTAAAGCAGCTATGAACGATTCAGGCCTTAGTAACGCTGAAATTGACGAAGTTATTTTGGTTGGTGGTTCAACACGTATTCCTGCAATTCAGGATAAAGTAAAAGCTTTCTTTGGAAAAGAACCGTCAAAAGGTGTTAACCCTGACGAAGTGGTGGCTGTAGGTGCTGCTATTCAAGGTGGTGTTTTAACAGGTGAGGTGAATGATGTTCTTTTATTGGATGTTACTCCACTTTCATTGGGTATTGAAACAATGGGCGGAGTAATGACAAGGTTGATTGAATCAAATACAACCATTCCAACTAAAAAGTCTGAAACATTTACTACTGCTGTTGACAATCAACCTTCGGTTGAGATTCATGTTTTGCAGGGTGAAAGACCTATGGCTAAAGACAACAAAACAATTGGTCGTTTCCATTTAGACAGTATTCCACCAGCACCACGTGGAGTGCCTCAAATTGAAGTAACTTTTGATATTGATGCCAATGGTATTTTAAATGTTTCTGCTAAGGATAAAGGTACTGGTAAAGAGCAAAGTATCAGAATTGAAGCTTCATCTGGCCTGACCGATTCTGAAATTGAAAAAATGAAAAACGAAGCCAAAGAAAACGAGGCTAAGGATAAAGAAGAAAAAGAGCGTATTGATAAGCTCAACCAGGCGGATAGTTTAATTTTCCAAACAGAAAAGCAGTTGAATGAGTTTGGTGATAAATTACCAGCTGATAAAAAAGGTCCTATTGAGGCAGCTCTTACAAAATTAAAAGATGCCCATAAAGCACAGGATATTGCTGGAATTGATGCAGCTACAACTGAATTAAATAATGTATTCCAGGCCGCATCGCAAGAAATGTATAATGCCCAGCAACAGCAACAAAATCCTCAAGACCCAACTGGTGGTGCACAACAAAGTGGTCAACAGCAAGGTGGTGGCGATGATGTTACTGATGTTGATTTTGAAGAAGTAAAATAAGTATTGTGTATAATAAGTTTAAAAGGCTCTATGGTTTCATAGAGCCTTTTTTATAAAACCAACTGTACAATTTTATATCTTTACTGGCTAAAATTTTGATAGTATGCACCAAACAATATTTATAATTATTATTGCAATAATTGTTTTTGAATACTTGCTTTCAAGAACATTAAGTTTCCTCAATTCAAGTTGGAGAGGGAAAGAGTTACCGCAGGAATTACAAGGAATATATAAGGACAAAGAGTATAAAAAATCTCAAAAATATGGTGAGGTGAACAGCCGTTTTGGCATTTTAACAGGTACTTTTCAGGTAGTTTTAATACTTCTGATGCTATTTTACGGAGGTTTTGCCTGGATTGATGGTTTTGCGCACCAGCTTACAGATAATACCATTTTAGCCGCTCTCATCTTTTTCGGAATTTTGTTTTTTGTATCTGATATTTTAAACACACCGTTTTCAATTTATGCAACTTTTGTAATTGAAGAAAAATTTGGCTTTAATAAAACAACTCCCAAGACCTTTGTTTTTGATAAACTAAAAGGGTGGTTATTGGCGGCCATTTTGGGTGGCGGAATAATGAGCCTTTTAATTTGGTTTTATCAGCTCACTACCGAAATGTTTTGGCTTTATGCCTGGATTGCGCTCAGTGTTTTTTCTATTTTCATGGCCATGTTTTACTCCAACCTGATTGTACCTTTATTTAATAAACAAACACCTTTGGAAGATGGTGAATTGCGTGATGCCATACAAAACTTTAGTGAAAAAGCCGGTTTTAAACTTGATAATATATTTGTTATAGATGGATCGAAAAGATCTTCAAAAGCAAATGCCTATTTTACAGGGCTGGGTAAAAAGAAACGAATAGTTTTATATGATACTTTAATTAAGGATTTGAGTGTAGATGAAATTGTTGCCGTTTTGGCTCATGAGGTTGGTCACTACAAATTAAAACATACGCTTAGCTCAATGGTTTTATCAATACTGCAAACGGGTGTTATTTTCTATATTTTGTCTCTATTTATTGGTAACCCCGAGCTTTCAAAGGCGCTTGGTGCTAGCCAGCCAACATTTGAGCTTGCTTTAATTGCCTTTGGTATATTGTTTAGTCCAATTTCGACCATTTTAGGCTTGTTTATGAACTTATTTTCCAGAAAAAATGAATACCAGGCCGATAATTTCGCAGCGAAGCATGGCCAGGCTGATTCATTGATTTCTTCATTGAAAAAACTATCATTAAACAACTTATCAAACCTTACGCCTCACCCGGCTTATGTTTTTGTGAATTACTCGCACCCAACTTTGTATCAGCGGATTAAGGCGATTATGAAAAGACAAGATTGAAGGGATTAAGGGGATTGAATAAGATTGATTTCCGCATGGAGAATTAGAATGGTGGCATTGAAATTATAGGGTAAACTTAAAAACTATAGAAAAATGGAAAATCAAGACTGGATTAATTACAAGATTGAAGTTAGAAATAGGTTAAGAAGTTTTACTCTGTTAATTTTAGAGCTCTTGGATCAAATCCCGAAATCAACGAGAGGTAATGTTATCAACTATCAAGTAACGAAATCTGGAACTTCAACTTATGCTAATTATAGGGCAGCACTAAGAGCCAGATCTAAGGCTGAATTTTTTAGTAAACTATCTATTGTTGTTGAAGAGATTGATGAAACTAAAATGTGGTTGGATTTACTTATTGAATCAAAAATTTACAGTACTAATTTTGTGAAAAAACTTAATGCTGAAAGTCTTGAGTTGGTGAAAATTCTTGCAACAATGCGAAAGCGTTCAAATAGAGTTTAATTATTCTTATTAACCTAATTCAATCTATTTTCAATCATAAATCAATCTAAAAATGCAAGCAGAAATTATAACCATTGGCGACGAAATTTTAATTGGGCAGGTTGTAGATACCAACTCAGCCTGGATTGCAGAGCAATTAAACCTGATTGGAATAAAAGTAAAGCAAATATCTTCAATTGCAGATGACAAACTTCATATTCTGGAAGCCTTAAAAGAAGCATCGCAAAGAGCAGACTTAGTTATTATTACAGGAGGGCTGGGACCAACTAAAGACGATATTACAAAATCAACTTTGTGTGAATATTTTGATACAAAACTGGTTTTCCATGAAGAAATATTTGAAAAAATTGCCACACGTTTTAAAAAACTTGGGTATCCGGCATTAGATTCAAACAAAAGACAAGCAGATTTACCAGAAAACTGCACAATAATTCCCAATTTAAAAGGGACTGCATCGGGAATGTGGTTTAAGAAAGATGGTGTAAGTTATGTAAGTATGCCAGGCGTACCTTTTGAAATGAAACCAATGTTTTCTGATGGGGTAATTCCATTAATTAGAGCAAATTTTAAGTTACCTGCAATAGTTCACCGTACTATTCTTACCCATGGGCTGGGCGAATCCTTTTTAGCTGAAAAAATTAAAGATTGGGAAGATAATTTGCCTGCTAATCTTAAGCTTGCCTATTTGCCATCTCCAGAACATTTAAGGTTGCGGTTAAGCATATTTGGCGATAACAAAGATGTTTTGGAAAAAGTACTTGATGAGCAAGAGAAAAAATTAAAAACTTACATAGCAAAAAATATCTTTGGCTATGGAAAACAGAATTTGCAAGAAGTGGTTGGCACACTTTTAACTGCTAAAAAAGGAACTATTGCTACAGCAGAAAGCTGTACTGGAGGAAATGTGGCACGTTTAATTGCGTCTGTATCAGGAGCTTCTGTTTATTTTAAAGGAGCGGTTATTGCCTATTCAAACGAGATAAAAGAAAGTGCCCTTAATGTTAAACCTGGGGATATAGCAACTTATGGAGCTGTAAGTGAGGAGGTGGTAAAACAAATGGCATTGGGTGTGAAAAATGCACTTAAAACTGATTATGCAATAGCCACTTCCGGAATTGCAGGCCCTGGTGGTGGAACCACTGAAAAACCTGTTGGAACTATTTGGATTGCTGTAGCAGGGCCAAATACTGTTTTTGCCAAAAAATTTATTTTTGGACACGACCGCGACATCAATATACGCAGGGCAACTTCAACAGCGCTGGACAGCATGCGCAGGTTGTTATTAGATATTATTTAATGGTGAAAATTGATTTTTTATAATTGTGATATTTTTCCGATAAGAATTGTAGCCTCAGAATATTTTTCGTAAACCACAAAAATAAACGGACGATCAATTAACCAGGAGGATTTCTCAGCTAATGATACCGAAGAAGAACTATTTTCAGCTGCTTTCAAATTGAAAGTTGTTATTTGTTGGAAATCAGATAGATGTGTTTTCGTTTCTGGCGATAACCTCGAAAAATCAGCTTTTCCCTTGTTAAAGCAGGTGCTTATTCTGCTTTTTTTAAGGGTATGTTTAAAAGTTTCAGTTCCTGAAATATTCAAAAGTGGCAAATAAACTTCCAGGGGGCTAGGTTTAAACTTTGCCCTGACTCTTTTAAGTAGCCTTTCATCTAGTTTAGTTGTTATGTCACTAATGGTTTGCGAACCTTGAGGAATAATTATCAGTAAATTAAAATTCCCCCTGCCTAAAGGCAATTCAACTGCCTGAATTGTAGCATCAGAATATTGGTTAAATGTTGATTCAGCCACAATCATTTCAACAAAACTAATTTCATCAGGAGTATTATAAAATGGTAACTCATTTGTTCTTTTTTGGAATTTTGTACTTGCTTCAAAGTCTAAACTGTTAATTAATTGAAAAGAATGTTGCTGCAAAGTGGTCGTCTCTAACTTTTTGTAGTTATTCTCTTCTTTAATTTCAGCGTAGTTCCTGTTTGCAACAAAACTTTTAAATAATTTTTCAGGTAGGGGAGGATAAGATGTAATAATTTTATTTTGACCTTTAATTTTAGTTTTTTGATCGATTTCAGAAAAAAGTCTGTTGAGGTTATCAAAACCTTTTGTAATGCTGGTGTCTTTAAGATGACCAATTCTTAAAAACTGTTTAATTTGTTTTGTGGTAGTTTTGTTTGAGGCCTGCATCAAAATATTAAAAGCTAAGCCAGCATTTATTGGTGAGATAATTAAATTTTCTTTTTCAGTTTTCTTTTGAGCCAGGTCCGAAAAAACTCTATATCCAAATTCATTGCTTGTTTCAAGTAAAACTTTTTCAGCTTTATCAACTGTATGAGCTTGAGGCACAATTACTTCATTCTTTTCCTTATTGCAATGTATAAAAAAAAGGAAAAGTAGAAATAATAGAATTGTGTTTTTCAAGATCATTGTTGCTTTGTTTATATTATGATGTAAATAATGCGCTAAAAGTTGCCTCATGTTTCCAGGCTTTGATAAAAGTGATTTTTTTTTGGATGAATCAATCATTTTTAGTGATGGATGAATGGGAATAGCTACATCCTTGATTTACAGTTGTTTATGGGTTATTTTAGTCGTGTTTAGGTGATGATTTTTGAAAATAGAAAGTATTTTTTTACGATTGATTTTTGTTTTACGCAACCAATTGAAAAAATCTTTCATCATAGAGTTGTAATTGTTAATTTTGCAAGCATATAAAAAAGCAATACGAAAGAAAATATTTTTTGACCCAGCTGGATGAGATAATCAAAGGGTGTGTAGCAGGAAAACCTGAAGCACAGGAGACTTTATATAAAAAGTACTCAGGGAAGCTCTTTGGAATTTGTTTAAGATACACAAAGGATTATTCGGCAGCAGAGGATGTATTGCAAGAAGGCTTTATAAAAATTTTAACAAATATTTCTTCGTACAAAGGAACGGGGGCATTTGAAGGCTGGATGAGAAGGGTAGTAATTAATACTGCGCTTGAGAGGTTTAGAAAACAGTTTCAGATGTATCCAATAACCGAGATAAATGAAAGTGAAATTGGTTTAAAGTACGACGATATTTTGGATAACATCAATGCAAAAGATTTATTGGGGCTGGTTAAAGAACTGCCTCCTGCATATAAAATGGTTTTTAACTTGTACGCTATTGATGGGTATTCGCACAAAGAAATTGCACAAAAGTTGAATATATCAGTTGGTACTTCAAAATCAAATCTTTCAAGGGCCAGAAAATTATTGCAAAATAAAGTGGAGGAGCATTTTATTCTTCCTGAAGAGAAACGAAACAGGTGTTAAAAGATAGAGAACATATTGATAATTTGTTTGCTGAGGGGCTTCATGATTATGAAGAAAAGGCGCCTTCATATCTTTGGAACAACATCCAGGCAGATATTAAGCAAAGCAAAAAGGTACATAGGTATTCTAAGATTAGAGCTATTGCTGCCTCGGTAGCTTTATTGATGACCTTTGGTTTAGGTTACCTGTCTTCGGACTATGCGCTAAGGAAAAAGTACGAGGCAAAATACCTGAAGGGTAATAAACAGAGTATAATTGATAGTGAAAGAAGTATTCGTGCTGAAGATAGTGTTAGTTCTATTACTGATGATACTGTTATAATTCCTGTAGAGGATAATGAGCAAAACAAGACTAAAATAGTTGCAAATAATACTAAAATAGAAGATAAAGGCTCCCAGGAGTCAGGCATATTATATAAGCTTTTTAATTTATCTAAAGAAATTTTCTTCATTGAAGGTGATAATAAGTTGAATACTAACCAATTAGCTTATGAGGATAAGTCTTCAGAAGAAAATATACCTAACCAATTATTAATCGATACCTTGTTATTAGGGAAAGAAAACCTCCATGAGGGAGGTTTTCTTTTTAATGAAAAAAGTAAGTCAAAATCGAACTGGTCTTTTGGTACCAAATTTTCACCCGTTTATTCAATGGCTGAAAATAATAGCGACAATTCAACTGTGGAACAAACTCGTAGTTTAAAAGGTGCTGTAAAAGATGAAAGACCAGATACAAAAACTGCCGAAAAATCGTTGCTGGCTTTTAGTGGAGGTGTAAACGTTAATTATCACCTATCAAAAAGATGGAGCCTTGAATCCGGACTGTTTTATTCGCAAAGAAAACAAATGGCAGAAAACCTTGTAGGTAGTTCTATGAGTGGATATGAGGAGGAAATGATGGTTTATACCCCGGGAGGTGAAAGGTTTGTTCAGTCTGAGGTTTCTAATGAGGCAAATGTTCCGGAAGTAATTGGAACATCAAGGGATGAAACTTATTACTCCTTAAATATGGATTATATAAGCAACTTTGAGTACATAGAGCTTCCATTACTTGTAAGATATAAAATTGTAGACCGAAAGTTAGGCCTGGATGTTTTAAGTGGTGTATCTACTAACTTTTTGATTGGGAATAAAACATCAATAATCAGTGATGATAGTGACTTGTGGTCTGGTGAGACTGATGATGTGAGCCCACTGCTTTATAATGCAACACTTGGGCTTGGTTTAAATTATAACTTCTATCGAAACTTTAGTTTTAATCTTGAACCTACCTTTAAATACTCTATTGTTCCGTCTTCAACATCGGTTGTGGCCAGGTACCCATATAGTTTTGCTGTTTTTGCCGGGTTTAGCTATCGTTTTAGATAGAATAAAGGAATATTATTAATCAACTATTTATGGAAACAAAACACCTGCTGATTAAAAGGCAGGTGTTTTGCTTTTATGCTTAAAATTTTAAATTTAACCCAATTCCAAATACTTCTTTAAATTGTATTTCTGGCCCTTTTTCTTCGCCAGCATCATTAATTGTTTTAATGTCATCATCATATATTAAGTGAAGGCTTATATTTGTTGATAACCATTTGTTTATTTTCATGCTTAGCAAAAGTTGCAAATCAACATCAATATTTTCTGGTTTTTCGGCATAATTAGAAAATAGTTCGAGTGTTGTAAGCAGGTTCACATTTTCAACAATATTTTTATTGACTTTGGCCTTAACTGTGCCACCAAATTCGTTTCTTACCTTATCACCAGGCTCAACACCAAAAGCACCAGCAGCTGATAAAGTATCATCTAAAACAATTGTTGATTTCCCACTAATGGGACCTATAAATAGATTAAATACCTTTGAGGGCTTGTAGGTCATACCAATGGCTAGGTTGAAATAACCAGGTGACATAAAATCAGATAACAGTGTTTTGGTGCCTGCATCATCATCATATTTGTATCCTTCGGTAAATTGAGTTTTAAATTGGGCCAAACCACTGTAATACCAGTTGTTAACTGCTTTATAGCCAAATTTTGAACTTAATTCAAGTTTATCATCAGTTTTGCGCAATTCTTTTTCACCTTGTTTCATCACTCCATAACCAAGAGTCAAGTCGTTTTCCCAAATTGCATTTTCTCCCTTATAATCGGCACTAAAAGCGGCCAGTCCATTAATAGAATAGGAGTTTTCTCCACCAGCAGACCAATTTGAAAAGCTAACCTGCGAAAGAGTAAAATTAAGTATTGATGGAAAAGTCCATCCCAGGGTGGAATCTGGTTGGGTGTTTTCTTGTCCAAAAGTCTGTAAGAATGTCGAGCATAAAAATAATACTAGTAGTAGTTTCTTGTGCATTTTGTTTTTTTTAATTGTTTTGATTATAAATATGTACATCTTGCTGAGGGAAAGGAATAGAGATTCCCTGCTTGTCAAATTCTTTTTTCACATTTTCATTCATATCAAAAAATACAGGCCAGTAGTTTTCACCTTTTACCCAAACCCTTACCACAAAGTTTACTGAACTGTCTGCTAATTCGCTTACTGCAACAAACGAGGCGGGTTCTTTTAGTATTCTTTCATCTGCATTAATTAATTCATTAAGTACTAATTTAGCTTTATCAATATCATCGTTGTAGCCAATACCAAATGTAAAATCCACACGTCTTTGAGGCTCGGCTGAAAAGTTGACCATTGTGCCTGTTGATAATGGAGCGTTAGGGATTATTACTGTTTTGTTATCCGGAGTAAGTAATACGGTGTTAAAAATCTGAATTTCCTTTACTGTACCCAGGTAGCCTTGTGCTTCAATGAAATTGCCAATTCTGAATGGTTTGAAAATCAGGATGATAACCCCGCCAGCGAAATTCTGCAAAGTGCCGGATAGTGCCATGCCAATAGCAAGACCGGCGGCACCCAAAATGGCAATGAAAGAGGTCATTTCTATACCAATCATGCCCATCACACTTATTATTAAAAGAGCTTTAAGGGTTACATTAATGAGTGACGAGAAAAATGGTCTTAAAGAATCATCGAGCTCTCTTTTTTTCATCACTTTTTTCGCAGCCTTTGTCAATGATTTAATAATTGATAAACCAACGAATAAAGTTACAATTGCCAGCAAGATTCTTGGGCCATTCTCAATTACCAGATTGACGGCTTGGTCGACGTAGGTTTGAATATTTTCCATACTATTTTTTTAAATTAAAACACAAAATAATAAAACGATATATAAAGATAATAAGATACATTGATTAATTTATCTTTAAATTTTGAGAAATGAACGTTAAGGTTATATTTGTTCGAAGTATTTATCAGGAAAATTGACCAGATAGATTTTATCAACAGCCCTGGTAAAAGCAGTGTAGAGCCATCTTAAATATTCTTTGCCAAGCATTTCTTCAGTCATGTAGCCTTGATCGAGGAACACAATTTTCCATTGGCCACCCTGGGCTTTATGACAGGTAATTGCATAAGAAAATTTTACTTGTAAGGCATTAAAAAATGGGTTTTCTTTTACCTTTTTTGTCTTTTCTTTTTTGCCTTTTATTTCTTCGTAGTCTTCTAAAACTGAAAAATAAAGCTGCTTATTTTCATCCATCGAAAGCGACGCAGTTTCTATTGTTAAGGTGTTTAGCAATATTTTTACATCCAGTTCAATATTGTTATAATCAACCAGCCGGATTTTGATATCTGCAAAACTAAACCCATAAAGATCTTGATAATCATAGATTTTTATTACTTCGGCAATATCTCCGTTGGCAATAAAATCAATTTCATCAATGGTTTCTGCCCAGTAATAATTGTTTTTAACTACCATTAATAAGTCACCTACACCAATCCGACTTTCTTTGTAAAGAATGGAATTTCTGATACCTTCGTTGTATTTATTAGCCCTTTTGTTGGATCGGTTAATAATTATTACATTTTCGAGCCCATATTTATCGTATGAATTACTAATTTCTTCAATCAAATCTTCACCAGAGATGCGGAGGACATCTTCGTCACCAAGGACAAATTCAGGAAACTCATCAAAAAACATGGAGTTTGTCAATTCGTTTCTTAAGGAGGTAGCATTTTTTAGAATGCCTGAGTTTTTTGATTGTCTGACTACTTGAGTTAAAATAACTTCTGTTACTTCTAAATTGTATTCTTCCAAAGTGTTGGCATCCAGTGCCGGGCTTACATCTAATCCTATTGGTGGAAGCTGTGCAGTATCACCAATTAATATTAGGTGACAATTATTTCCATTGTATGCATACTCAATTAAATCATCAAGTAACCGTCCACTACCAAAAATTGAATTTTCATTTGAACCAACCGAAATCATTGAGGCTTCGTCAACAATAAAAAAAGTGTCTTTGTGCAGGTTTCTGTCCAGGGCAAAAGAGCCAAAGCCATCGGATGACGAACGCTGACGATAAATTTTTTTGTGAATAGTGTAGGCAGATTGATGGGCGTATTGGCTAAAAACCTTTGCCGCCCTCCCTGTTGGCGCTAATAAAACCGACTTTATTTTAAGTTTTTCAAGTGCATTTACTACAGCACTAATTGCCGAAGTTTTTCCTGTTCCAGCATACCCTTTTAATAAAAAAACTTTACGGTTATCAAGGTTTACCAAAAAAGAAGCAAGTGTATTAAACAGCAGTTCCTGATTTTCTGTTGGTGAATGTTTAAATTCTTTTGCGAATGAATCTTTAAGGTGCCCTGATAACATTTTATAATAATTTTTATGATTAGTCGCTTGTTTCCACCAGAGTTAGTTACTTATTGCAAAACAACTGCTTAGCATGGTTTGAAGTTGGACGTAAGAAGAAAAGATAATTTCTGTATCATTTTTCTTTCCTCTCAGTGCTTTTCGCTTCATACCTTTTTTAAAACGACACAAACTTTGTGGTAAACTACCACTGAATCAGTAATTTTTGGCTTACAATAATACTAAATATATTGTTAAATTAATAAATGAAAAAAAAACAGTATTTGGTAAATTGTTCATTATCATGCTATTGCTCGTTTTGTGTAGCCTTGTAAAACCCTTTATACCAAATTAATTTTTATTTTTCAATGGCTTGCAGTACAAGAACTAAATTTTTTTTTATTTTTGCATCGAGCCTGACTAAAACTGTTAAATGAGGTACCATATCTCGCTTGTTTGTCGAAATTATGGGGTGATTTAAAAAATTAATAAAAATAAATAAACGTATGAAACTCGTAATTAAAGTTGTTTTACTAGCCGCTATTGCTGCATTAGTTTACTTTATCTACCAAAGTATTGATGAGCCAATTAGATTTGAAAAACACAAAAAAAAGAGATATAAAGCGACAATTCAGAGATTGAAAGATATTCGCGAAGCACAAAAGCAATATTTCAATAAATATGGCCATTTTACAGCAGATTTTGATAGCCTTGTAGATTTTGTAAAAACTGATTCAATTAAAATGGTGAAAGCCATTGGTTCACGACCAGACAGTATTGCCACAGATAAGGAAGCGTTGGAGTTAGCTAAAAAAGGTCTTTTAAAATTTAGCCGTGATACATCTTTAATTAGCGTTCAGGATTCTTTATTTGGAAAGAACTATGCTGTTGATTCTTTGCCATATGTACCCTATACAAATGGAGCGAAATTTACCTTAGGTGCAAAAGTACTTGAGATTGGCTCTAAAGTAAATTCAACCACTCTTAAAGTTCCTGTATTTGAGGCAAAAGTGCTTAACAGAGTGTTACTAAAAGGGTTAGATGAGCAATTACGTATTAACTTAGATGACGAATTGTTTAAAATGGATAAATACCCAGGCTTGAAAGTTGGTTCACTTGAAACCAACGTAAACCATGCTGGTAACTGGGAAAAATAATTCATTTACTAAGATATTATAAAAGGTTGCTCAAATTTTGGGTAACCTTTTTTTGTAATGTATTGATTACAATATTTTAACTTTTGTATTATTATTTGCGATAAATTATTAAATTTGGCTTAATATTTGGAACTTTGAATCTTAAAATAGATATTTTTTCAGGAAATAATCAGGAATAATGAAGGACTTTGCTTATTTTAATGATACTTTTAGTATTACCAAAACAAATACTTATCAGTTAAGTATTTTGTTAAAACCCAGTGGGTTAACCTATACTATTGTTGATACGGTACGAAAAAAATGTGTGGCTATAAAAAATGTAAACTTTGAAGATATAAAAAGCACCAGCGATTATCATAAAAGGATAAATGAAGTGCTTTCAAGCGATTCATTTTTAGCCAAAAACTACAAAGGTATTGACTTTATTTTTTCATCCAGAAAATCTACTTTGGTTCCGATGGAATATTTTAATAAAAAATATTTAAGGGACTTTTTTACAGCAGCACACCAATTAGATGAGTACGAAGAAATTCATTTTAACAAATTAGATAAAACCGGAACAGTTAATATTTTTAGTATACCTTCTGATATTACTACCTTGATGGTGAATCAATTTCCTGAACTTAGATTTTATCATCAGGCATCTACCTTTATTGATAGTACCATCCGTAAAAGTGAAACACATGGGCATATTGTTGGTGTAATGGCTTATAAAAGCTATTTTGATATTGCTGTGTGCGATAATGGTAAACTTTACCTCTATAACAACCTTGATTACAAAAACGAGGCTGATTTTGTTTATCATGTTGTTAACATTTATCAGCAGTTGAATATACCTGATGGTAAAACAAACGTGTACCTTTCGGGGGATATCAGCAAAGAATCGAAAAAATTTAAATTGCTAAATAAATATGTGCGCAACATTTGGTTTGCGAAAATACTTGATAGTAAGGGGCTGGATTATGCTTTTAAAGAAGTTCCTGAGCACTTTTTGGTAAACTTATTAAACATATCGTAATGAGGGTAATAGGAGGCCGTTTTAAGGGTCGTAGGTTTAACCCTCCAAAGTTTTTTAAGGCAAGGCCCACCACCGATTTTGCAAAGGAGAGCCTTTTCAACCTGATTAATAATGAAATTGATTTACAAGGGGCTAGAGTGCTTGATTTGTTCGCAGGTACAGGAAGTATTAGTTACGAGTTTATGTCGAGAGGGGCAAACTATGTTTGTTCGGTTGATATAAGTAGTAAATACCTGGGCTATATAAAAAAAACAGCTGAAGAAATAAACCCTGAAGAAAAAGTTGTGAGAACAATAAAGGCAGATGTGCTTAAATTTATCCGTAAACATGAATTAGATTATGATATAATTTTTGCCGATCCACCTTACGATTTACCTGAAATTGATACAATAGCAAAGCTTATTTTTGAAAATACAACATTAAAATCGGATGCATTAGTAATTATTGAACATTCAGCCTCTACTGATTATTCTGCTCATACTGAATTTAAGTACCTCCGGAAATACGGGAAGGTAAATTTTAGCTTTTTTTCGTAAAATTTTTTATATTTTTTTTGGAGGCTAAAAAAATAAATCTATCTTTGCATCGCTTTTAACAGAAAGCACGCTGCTAGAAGCAAAGGTTCTTAAAAATGGTCTGGTAGTTCAGTTGGTTAGAATACATGCCTGTCACGCATGGGGTCGCGAGTTCGAGTCTCGTCCAGACCGCCAAAACCAGTAGCAAAGCCCTTGTTAATCAATAGATTAGCAGGGGTTTTTGCTTTTAGGGTACTAAGTTAGACAGCCAGAAGATGAGAGAAAATATCAGCATCTTGCATTTTTGTATCTTGATCATATTTTGGGAGAGTTCAACACCATTATGAAGGTGGGTTATATCGATTTTTATCACCTTTGTGAGGGGAAAACTGTGAAAGACGGAATTAGTCTTTTAGAACTAAGGAAATTGATTGAGGAGGAGTTGTATATAAAGAGGCCTTTGATCAAGTGATTTGAAGTATCTTAATAATCAAATTATTATGAAAGAAATTGAATACAAAGTTGATACTGCTACTTTTACAATGCTGGCATATAAAAACTATTAGAATTAGAACAATAGATCAATAATAATACATTTGTTGAGAGCCTATACTCGCCGTTGAAACACCGCAAATTCCAATTGCTTTTTTGTATTTTATTATTCTGATAATTTATTTCATATTTTGAATGAAAAAACCCAAAACAACTACGGTTTTATTAAAAACCTGCTGTTTTGGGTTGGTTTTGTATACTTAAATATAAGTTTTGTTATTTAGCAAAAAATATATTCAATAAGAATTAATCTATTCTAGAAGTGGAACAATACATAAATTCTTCCTGCAGGGGCACCATACTGCCATGTTTGAATAGAAAATTCTGAATCACCTGGAGATATGGCTCTATCCATTTCAATTCTGGTTGGAGTTCCGCTCAAATCCTCCACTTGTTCGAATGTATAATTAGATTGACCTTGTTTGCTATATAACATGCTTATTCCAACTTCGCCACCGATACAAACTTTAGGCAAGAAAAAATACTCAACACCGGCTAAAGCAGTAACTGCTATAGAGTTACTTACACCTGATACTCCTTTTATTGTTCTTGAAGAAGGGTTGTATGCATTTCTAGAGTTACTCCAATTTGTACTTGTTGGAGTAGGGTTTAAGGCATTCATTTCGTTTCCCCAGGTAAAATCTTCAGTAGTTTTGCTCCTGTAATAAGAAATTTGTCCACCATAGGTACCTCTCAAACGTCCATAACCACGGTATTTTTGTATTCCAACACCAATTCCGTACGCATGCTCGTTGGTATTTGAGATGTCACCAACCTGAAGTAATGAGTTGGGATTAACCAAATTAGCAGCATCATCCACAACATAATTTCTATCAGTACTATTTACATGCGAAGTATAAACTTCAACCCTTACAGCAGTATTATTATCTAAATAATATTTACCATACAAAGTATTGTTATCACCAATTTGTAATTCATTTGAATCAGAGAAGAAACGACCAAAAAAGTTGATATATGGCAGTGCATCAACCCCAATAGCAAAATCTCCTGCCTGTGGTAATATAGGCACACCATGTTTACTAACTAAATTATTAGTAGGTGTAGTAATTGTTGAATCCTGTTGTGCAAACATTCCAAGAGGAAGCAGTGCGACAATAAAGACAATAAATATTTTCTTCATTTTTTACATTTTTTGTTATTATAACTTGTGCAAACCAACATATAAAAGAATAGATAGTTTAACACGTTTTAAACTTAAAATTAATGAGTGCTTAGTTGTTGGCAGGCACAAAATCTAAATCATTTATTTCCAACACTTTGTCATCATTTACTTTAAGGCCTAAAGCGGTGCCTGCATGAGAATAATAACCTTTTAATGTAACTGGATCAAGGTTTATGTCAAATTGTTTTTGAGTGCCTTGAAAAGCCTGAACCTGAACAGTTAATGTTACTCCTTTGATAGTAGCAGGTATTTCAGCAACCACCTGACCAGATGCATCAGTGTCAAAAGTTTGAGACCAGACACCAGTAGCATTTGCATTAAAATCGCTATTGTTAATAGTTAAAGTCACTTTGTTTCCAGCTGGAATAGCACTGTAAGTAGTTTTGTCCAAGGTTAAATCAGGTTGATTCTTTACAACGATTGTTACTTGTGCTTTCTTTTCAAGATCAATAACTACAGCTGAGTTATCTAACTCTTTTTTACAGCTTGAGAAAATAGCACCAAAGGCTAATAGCACAACAATGATTAAATTACTTTTTTTCATAATACAATTTGTTTTTAGAATTATTAAATATTAAATATTAAATTAATTTTTGTATTTGATTCCAACTTTAAATATTCACCTCTAAGCAATATGACTAAATAATACCTTTAACCCAAAGTATAACAGTTCACAAATAAAATTAAGAGGAGAAGACCTAAGCAAAATTTTGAGCTGGCAAAAGTAGTTTTTTTTTTGTTACTGCAAAAAAAAATCGAAACTAATACAATCTGTATTATGTTGCATAATATCAGTGCTTTAGGCGGGATGTACTAAGATTTAGTGCCTGGGATTTTGATTAAACTTAGTCATATTGATGATAATTCGCCAGGTTTGTGTTGTGAAAAGCCCGTTTATTGAGATAAGGTGTTTTTTTTTATAAAAAAGGCTTACACTGCATAATTATTCAAGTGATATATTTGTCTTTGAATGATTGTACTTTTTGACCCAAATTATTATTTCTCCAAATTGTTCTTTTTGCACAACAAAAAAAGCTATGAAAATATGAATTCAAAGAATTTTAGCATTGCTACCCTTCATTGGGTAATCACTATCCATTATTTTGTATTCTCTACCCTATTCTGATCCCATTCTACCCAATATTTTATACCAATTGCATTTATATTTTAGTCTAAAAGCAAAATGTAAGTTGCAATGGTAAATGCCGGTGCTACTTGAAAATAGTCGGATGAGGCTTTGCCGAAAATGGACTATTTTGAAAGTAAAACCGGTATTAAACTTTCAATTTACAATATTTCAAACTGACTTAGTATAAATTAAAGAATTTACTGGGAGAACAAACTATATTTGCAATCAAAAAAAATGCAAAGAAATGGCTTTGTTAGTGAATGTTTATTAGTGTTCATCCATAAAGTCCACTAACTATGTTACTTTTGAATTGAAAAATTATAAACATTGAATAGGAAATAAAGCCAGCTTGAATGATATCAATACCTTTAGCATTTTTAAATTATTAAGGAAAAGAAATGAGTGAATTAGAAAAACTAATAGAACAGCAAATAAATGATGGTGGCTTGCCAGCATTGGATTCCATAATGGAACGAGTCCTATCCGAAGGTTCCAATGAAGAGAGAGAAAAACTGGCCGATGCTTATATCTCCTACTTTGGGACTTGTCATTACGATTACATGTGCGGAAAATACAACCATTTTGAATGGATTCAGGAGCTGGAAGACATTCCAGATAGAATTAAACAGCTGTGGCCTGAGTTTGAAGACTATTTTTATTTCAGGGCTCATGTTTTTGAAATGTTTTCAACAGTAAGCGAGCAAAAAGAGGATAAAATCAATTACGTGAAAAAATGTTTGGAGTTGCTTCATAAACAAAGAGAAGTTAATGACAACGACGTTCGTTTGTTGCTTGATATTGCAGAAAACATTTTAACGCTATGTGAACTTACCAAAAACTATTCACCCGAATTAATTGATGAAGCAAAATCGTGGTATAAACAGGCCATCCATCTGGAGCAGAAAACAGAGAACCAAGATCGTTTTTTTGTGTTTAATGGTACCGCAATTCACGCTTTTTTAAATGCGAGCTATCAGTTTTTGTTTTTGCCCATAGAAAACAGCGAAAATTTCTATCAGGAATACGTTGCTTCATTTAAAGAGACAATAAAACTTTATGCCAAAGATGATGCAATGATATATTACCATTGGGTGGATACATTAGTAGGTCTAGCTAAAAGGGATGGGGCAGACTCTCAAAAAGGACTTTCTGAAAGTATTAAAACTGAAATATGGAATGAGGTTAAACAAATATTGCCATTTATAACAAATTTAAAGTCTGAAAATGAATTTTTTCTGACCAGCATTGGACATTTGTTTTATAACATAGCAAACCACGAAGAGGATTTAAGTTATTACGAGGTTTCATATAACTATTATTACCAAGCACTTAAAATAAATGATAAAACCTGGACAAATCCTACTTATGTTTGCCAAGCGCTTAAAATGATTGCCTATATGCATCTTAAAAAAGGTGGTTTTGAAAAAGCAAAAGACTTTTATTTGCAAGGTTTTGAAGTATTTAATCAAGCACAGCAAAAGGTAGATGATTTTCAACTAAGCTTAAATCATGGTGAACATTTGTTTGAGTATGCAAAGGTTATTGAACAATTTTTTAATAAAGAAACCTTAAAACAAGCCCAAAAACAGTTTGAACATAGCATTTCACTGGCTAATGATTTCTATACCCAGCCTTATTATGGTTTAGCTAAAACATTCTTAAAACTAGGCGATAAAGAAGAGTGTTTAAAGGTTTTGGAAAAATGCGGAAACGTTTTTACAGAAGAATATCATACCCACGATTTTAAAGAGATTATTGATGATGATGATTTTGAAGAAATACATGAATTTATTCCTCAGCTAATAAATAAGCTGAAAAAGGGAAGTTAGTGTTATGTCAACTATGATATTTCTGGTGAGATTAGCCTTGCTGAGCCCTTCGGGGTTCCTTCGTCGTACTTCCTTGGAACTTTTCTCATGAGCATAGCGAGTAATCTCAACCAGAAAATTATGCCTTATGATGTTTCCAAAAAGCTCACTTTTACATGGGTACTTGCTGCTAAAAAACTATCACTCAGTACATTCGTAATATTTGTTATTTTTTGCAATGGAACTAAAGAAGCGTACTACTAGTGTTAAGTCAAATTTGATATTTCTGGTAATTAACCAGGTGACAACACCTGGCTGTTGCACTTGTCAGGTGTTGCCACCTGACAAATTAGCTTTGACATGACACTAGTTGCCACCCCTTTCATTTTTATTCCTCAATACCTTTTAAATATTCTTCATAATTTTCAAGAAAGAATGTGCTTATGCACTCTTTAGTCTGAGGGTATCTATCACCTTTACATTGATGAAGTAACCGGGCCAGATATTCAGGCACGATAGACATAGTTCTTTCTCCTTCAACTTTTTTGTATCCGTTTTTACAAACAGAATAAAACATTTTTTGTATTTTCTCCAGGAGTGGTAACTCTAATTCTTCCAAATCACTCAATCCATAAAAGTAATGACTTAAAAATTGCAGGTAGCCTCCTTCCTTTTCAAATAAGCTGATATAATGCAATTCGCCATGTTTTTCTTCAGCCTCATTAATGCACCAAAGGATTTCATCAACAATTAATTTGTTATTGGCTGGTCTGTTGTTAATTAAGTCAGTTAAATACTTCTCCAACAACTTTTTTGAAATGATGGAATCATTTTCTGAGCCCAAATGATAAGCCCTAATTGCTGCCAACCTACCCTCCATATCATTGCTTTCTAATGATAATGAATGAATCTCAGTAACAGGCGTAAGAATTTGTTTGGCCAGTTCTTTGGGCACTGTTTGTAGCATATAATTTGTGTTTTCTTCTTCCGAAAGATCCCAAAGGCTTACAGCATACGCAACAAAATTTTTAGTTATATTTAGTGTCCTGATGTGGGGCAGCAATTCTTTCAGGCATTTTATGTAGAGTTCCATCATCAGGTAAGAAGTATTATAATACATTTCTTTTATTTTTTTCTTTTCGACATCAGAAAGCTTGTCATCATATTCATATGCATCATACATTTCATCAACAACTTCATTAGCTTTAATTCCAATATCAGAAAGTTTTTCAGAGCCTTCCCACCGTACGCAAAAATCATCAACACCATATTTTCTGCCATAGATTCCATTAAGGCTACCTGGCGAACAATTGTTTTGCTCAAGGAATTTTTTCCACGATTTCTCATTGTTAATACCTGTAACAGAGTAGTAATGCCCAACCCTTACATCAACAATAAAGGCATAGATGTTTTTGTTTGCTTCATGTGTTTTTACTTTTTCAACTAGCTCAAAAATATCAACTTTAATTTCTTCTTTCCAAATTTTTGCAACAGCATTCCATTTCTCTAACAATGTTTCGTATGTATTCATATTTTTAGCTTATTTAAATTTATTGAGCCCAGGTACAAAATAATATTCAGTAGGGGCATTTGAAATAATGTCTAAGATAGTCAGGTAATCAAGCAGGACGTTCAGTCAGGGTGCAAATTTAGACTTTAAAAAAAGATTAAATATCCCCATTTTCGGGGATATTTAAAATCCCCATTTTTGGTGCTTTATACTAGCAATTATATCCGTAGTTTTGCATACATAAACATTATTGACGTTTAAAAACTTTTTATATTATGAATGATACATTGAATTCGGAATCAAAACAAGCTGCTAAATTAGACCAGATGACATCGTATGGATACTATTTATCAGTTGGTAGTGAATTTTACCAGGTTGCCCCTTATGATATTCAGATGGAATTTGGATTTAATAAATTAGGGAAAGTTCAGTATGCCCCAATAGATGAGTCAGTAAAGTTGTTTGTGTACCGTCCTGACTGGGAATATAAGCAAACCGCATTTTATGCCCAGGAACTGAATGTTGTAAATCATGATTACACAAACCTGATTGAACCCCAAATTATTAAGCATAAAGATGATCTGCATGAATTGCTTTTTCCCGGATTACGGGCTGGGTACTTATTAGTAATCAGGGATATAAACAACCTTTATGCTATTGGACTGGGCAGTATCTCAGAGCATTTGGTTAAGTTATTCAACACTACTGATGCACCCGTTCATGCAGTTTTGGATGATGTTAAGCAGGCATTAAAGTCGTTCCCTGGTAATGAGCAGCTTCAAAATGCCAAAGTAATGTGGGAAGAACGTTATAATAATGAAAAAGTCAATGAAATTTGGGAAAACATCCTTAGCAAACATAAGAAATTTGAAGAGCACGAGAACAGAGGAGATAAACTAGTGTTTGCCAGGGATACTTTACAAGAAATTAATTACTACTTTTCTTTAGAAGGTGAAAAAACACAAATTGATTCCGTTGAATCAATGAAAAGCGAACTGGAAGCATATATAGATGATGTACCTTCTGTTCAGGAAAAAGCACCACTTGATAAATCAAAATTGAGTCCAAGCCTTATAATTTATCGTTCGCATCAGTTTATATTAACCATGGCAGAAATTGACAACGAATATTTATTGCGATTTAAAGGCATAACAAATGAATATAACGGAAAGGTTGTAAGGCACTCTAAAAATATTCAGAATGAATCTACAGGGTCGTTCATTCTTAAAACCGATGAAATTGTTGGCAAGGAAAACTGGAACACTTTTAACTACGAAAATGATGGATGGGGAGGTAGCCGCTCTTTTGTTTATCCTCCGCTAATTAATGAGCGACACGATGTTTATCAGGTGAATGAGCTTGACACAGAAATTAAGATTGAAGATACAACAGAGAAACTTTTTGATGATTATAATAAACAGTAAAAGATTATCAATAATCTACTAAAGCTAGTGTCATGTCAAGACTAGCTTGTCAGGTGACAACACCTGACAAGTGCACCAGCCAGGTGTTTTCACCTGGCTAATTTACCAGAAATATCAAATTTGACTTGACACTAGTATTTATTACACACTAATTCAATTAGTCCACAAACACCTCTAACTGTGTTATGCTTGAACTTCAAAATTACGTACTTTTATATGCTGAATATGCTAAACCATTTAAATAATATCAATGAAACCCTCATTCCGCATGCCACTGAAGCTTTAGCGGAGGCGCAGAGAGATTTAATCAGGAAGCATAATTTCTCTGTAGTAAGGATATGGGTGATATTCAGTTGGTTAGGTGGGGTTTGCGCAAGTAGGAAAACATCCTACATAAACATTAGAACATTGAAATAGGAATAAAAATGACAACTAAAAAAAGCAATAATTCGTCGACGCTAAAAAAGATAAAAAGCAATTTGTCATCAGAAGAACTTATAATTGCTGAAACTGCTTTAAAAGATTTATGTAAACTCGTTGATAAAAATTGTACAAAAGAGATTAATCCTTTAGCTGAATATTTTGGCAAAGAGCCTTCTTTCGACAGCCTGGTTTACCTTCCTGAGCTAGATGCATCTTTTGAGAAATTCAAATCAGATCTTGGTACAGATACAATTTTGAGTTTGGTGAAAACATCCTTAAAGTCGGTTAGCAGGGATAACTATAACATCGCATTGCTTTCGATTCGGGAAATAATAAATAGAAAAGACGAAAAGGCTCAGAAAAAAGTATTCCAATTATTTAAGAAGGCTTGTAATTCTTATGACTTTGGTCATCGCTACCGGGACGAAACGGTTTTGGACATATTGTATGATTCACTTTTTAAAGAGTTTGAATGTAGCGCACTCATTAGTTTATTAAGCACTGCAGACCAACAAATGTTTGACCCACAGGATGGAGACAGTGCAGACCATTTATTCGTTGCAGCCTTTGAAAAGTGCAAAAAGAGTGCTGATTTAAAAAAGCTGGTGGCAACTTTTTATTTCTATAAAAAAGAAATGGTCTCTTACCTTGGAGCAGCCTATTTTAAGGATATGCAAGACCAAATAGAAGCGGTTTTAGAGGACAAACAAAAGCTTGAGTTTGAAAAAGAGATGGAACGTAAGGCTAAAGAATTCAGGGTTTTTGATTTACTTGCTTCAGATGAAAAAAAGGATGTTCTGGAACTTATTGATGAAATTGGCAAAAAAGAACGCGTAAAGTTTATTTCCGAAAATGGGGGACATGTTGCCGATAAAATTTTAAGTAGAGATGATCTTTCGAAGGAAGAATTTTTAAAGGCATTGGACGGGTTTATAAAACAAAAAGAAAATGGCTATACTACTCGGCTATCCTTAGCTTTAATTCCTAACTTGGAACAGGAGAGGTTCTTTGACTATTTACGAAGTAAACATACAAAAGAAAATGAAGAAGATCTTTTTTTTGTGGTAAGGGGTATTATTGAACAATTAAAAGAAGATGGGGTTTCATTAAACAATCGCAAACCATGGTTCGCATTGGCGCAATCTTTTAGTGCAGGAAATGATGCACATTTATTGAGTGAAGAAATTGCTGCTAAGTTTGCTGAAATTGTAGAAATGACGGAATACAATGAATCATTTTATGCCGCTATTGAACAATTAAAAGAAATAGTCGGCTTAATTAAAAATCCACCCATTGAGATTTATCGTCTGCAGCTAAACCCAGGGCTTATGTCTTTTGCACAAAGAGACGAGGAGAAAGCCTGGGAAGCTATTAAAACAATCAGTCATTGTTTTTTTAAAGTAATGATAGAGCAACAAATCTTTAGAGGCCTGCATATCGCAATAATTGCCTCTGGCAAAACAAACGATTTAGCTTCGTTAAAGTCCTTTGAAGCCTATTTTCCAAAAGATATTGAACAATCAAGGTTAAATTTTAATCCTCCAAGTGCTTTTAATATAGTTTTGCAAAGACTAGCTTATAATCTTGCTAGTGTTTATGCTATGTTTTCTGAAAAAGAAAAGATGATATATTATATCAATCAGTCTATTGATTCTGGAAAGTCCAAGGCTCAATTTTTAGAAGATACTGATTTTGAGGCCTACCGGGAAGATAAAGACTTTATAGAAGCTTTAGGTAAGTAATTACCAAACAAAAAATATAATATGAAACCTATCAATTTGAAATATTTTGAATCATTCATTGAGGAAAGTGTTTTTGAATCGCATGATGAAGATGAAAATTGCTTCTTTTGTGGAAAAACTAATTCCCCAATAGCTGAATTAGATGGTAGTTTGACCATAGTAGCGAACGAAAATATTGACAATATAAAAAAAGTTTGCTTAAAATGTCTTCTGGAAAAAAAGTATGCTTTTGAGCAAGAAGTAGAAGGTGGTTTTTTAACAAAAGAAGGATTACTCCTTGAATCGGACAAATATCCTTACCTTAAGGAGTCAAGTGATTATACATCAGATGTTTTACCAAAAGAACAACAACTTATTTCAATGGACGCATCCAAAATCCGGGAATTGATGCACACGCCACCATATAGCGCATGGCAGGGAGCTAAATGGTTAATTCATTGTAATGATTTTATGAAATTTATAGGTACCTGGGTACACGAAGATTTTGTAAAACATGCTCCTGACGGAGATGCTAAAAGTTTTTTTGATCAGATTTGTGATAATGGAGAAGATCTCTATGATAGTCAATTTGGACTAGATAAATCAGCGTATGCAGAAAGCACTTTTTATGCCTTTGAGTGCCCTGTGTGTAAAGAAAAGAGAGGCTATATTGACAATGCGTGATGAAAGTAATTTACAACAAATAACCGTCATTAAACCAAATGTTTATTCAAAACATTATGAGGTATAAAAAGCAATAAATGTACACTAAAAATGATATTAATTTCATTATTGTTGAACTAATTGGAAAAACATTTTTAATTATTAAAAGAGAATGATGAAAAAATATTTAGAATACAATGACGAAAAATCATCAAAATTTTGGGAAATTCAAGTTGATGGTAATATTCACACTGTGAGATATGGAAAAACAGGTGTTAGTGGTCAGACAAAAACAAAAACTTTTACAGACGAAAGTGAAGCTATAAAAGATGCGGAAAAACTTGTTTCTACCAAGGTGAAAAAAGGGTATGTTGAAGTATCTTTGGATGCCAGCACTACAGATTACACAGAAATTTGGGAGAAAATTACTGTTGCTAAAAATCTAAAATCAGCACTTGTTAACCATTTTTCATTTCTTGCAGACACCAAAGGTTTTACAGAAGTATTGAATGAAATTATGGAGTTAGCAACTTCTGCCCGTATAGAAAAAGATCATCTCGTGATCGCTTTCCAGGAAGACGATTTAGTCTTGGAATGTTCACCTCCAGATAAGCAGAAGTATATAAACTTTCCTGCTTCTATGCAGCGGATTTCATCTTTTCATGGACAGATAAAATGCGGAGAACTTATCTTTGACGCCCCGGGGCAACTAGATCTGGGAGCTTATGATGAAGAAGATACTGTATATAAGTTATTTGCTGGTGATTATAATAATGTAAAAGAGGCCATTTGGGAAATGGACAGTAATACAATCTGGCTTTTTCACCCCACTGAAAAAAACTCGAGTGGTAATGATGCCCTGTTCTCAGTTTCTCATGAAATGGAAAATGAAATAAATTTAACAGACAATAATCCCGGTAGCATTTTCCTTGATCGTTTAATAAAACTTCAGCAATGGCCTATAATGAGGCCAAAATCGGAAGATAAAACCGAGACAAATGAAGAAACAACAAAATGGTGGGAATGCATAGCATATGCCTTGAATGAAAATGACACCATATTTCATTATGCTGATAATGAACCATTAACCGAGTCTTTTTCTGATACCCTACTTGCAACTATTATTGAATTAGCATTAATTAATTTAAGCAGTTTTAAGGATTTGCCCTTGGAAAAAATGTCTTCATTGAAAAAGCTTTCTGTAAACAATAAGGAGTTGGCCATAAAAAAATTGGATGGGATAGAAAAAGCAAAAAACATAGAAGGTCTGGAGGTAGATAATCATGAACTGACAACTATTGAACCTCTAATGGAACTAAACACTCTGACCTCTATATCATTAAGAGGCAATAAAATTAAGGACATTACTCATTTAAAGAATTGCATAAATTTAAAACGCATCTACCTTTCTGATAATCCAATAAAGAATATTGATGTGATGAGCAATTTCCCAAACTTAGAAGTTTTGTGGATAGATGATACAGCCGTAAAGGATATAAGCATTCTTGAAAATGCTAAAAAACTAAAAGAACTATCACTTCCATCAAGGTTATCAGAAAAGAAAGTAGATGCATTCGAAAAAGCCATGCCAGATGTAGAAATTGATTATTGAGCCTTGTATATGAATACATCATAAGGTATTGTAATTTTAAATTTCAATTTAAAGGAAAGCTACATGGATAAATTTGCAAAGAGATTATTAAAAAGAGAAGAAGCAATTTGTGATTGGTTAAAGAAAAAGAGCCTTGATTCGTTATTGATTAAAGCGGATCAAATACTTAATAGTTTACCAAGAGAAGAGATTAAAGAAGAATACCAGAATTCAATTAAAAAGGCATTGGAGCATTGTGTCGAAAACGATGAAATTAAGGCACTCGATTTTCAATGGTATTATGGTGGTCATGAAGTAGGTGGAGCATTAGCTTATGGATTAGATAGTTGTGTGTGTAATGGTCGTTTATCCAAAACCGATCTTGGTCCTGATGAATTACCAGGCATTGAATTGGAATTAGAACATGGGGATTTAATTGATGAAGATTTTTCGGAAATTCCTGTTTATCATGCTATTAATACATTGGTAACAGAAATGAATCCAATTATAGAACAATCGGAGAAAGAGTTAGGCAACTTGTTGGGGGATACAGAACAATTAATAACCGAATACTTTCAAATTTGGAATTATAAAGTTGCACATGAAGCTTGTGAACAGTTAAAAGAAAGTGATGTAGTAGAAAAATTAAGTAGCAGGGCCCCCTTTTGGGTTACTATGACGAGACATGAAAGATGGTCAGTTGCCATTATGTTAATAAATTGAAAACACGATACAGAATTGAATCACACTAATAAAGAAAAAGCAAAATGATAAACCTATTTTTGATTTCAGTATGCTGTTTAAGTTTCAATAACACTAAATACCTTAAAGAACAAACAATGATTAGAGATAAAAATTTTGTAGAGATCTCAAGTCTGATCAGTTTTGATGACTTTGAAAGGTTAAAAAACTTTATCCTGAAAGTAGGTGACAAAAAGACTCATCGGAGTTTTGATTGTGATAATCCTCATTATCGATTTGACAATTTTGATGTTTTTTTGGGGGCGGATATCGGACAAAGGAATCCTTATAATGATCCGGAGATTTCAGATTTTAATCAATTAACAATCTACGATCCTAATTCTTCTATCATGTACTACGAATTAATTATTGTGCGAAAAGGAGATATAAAAAACAATAAATATTGGATTGAAGATGGTATGAAAGAAGGTAAAGTATACCTTGTAGATGTTTATAATAAAGGCTTGGCTACTATGAAGAATAATCTTCCGGCATATTTAGAGCAAATGACAAAGGAAATGAAAAGCCACTAATACTAAAAGCATTGCTCTGGACTATTTTAGCTGAATATCCCGATTAAAATGCGGAACAAGGTTGTGCTTTTTGTTGAATTTAAGCGATATAAGCTATTATAATGCTGAATTTTAAATTTCAATTTGAAGAAAAACTACATGGATAAATTTGCAAAGAGATTAATAAAAAGAGAAGAGAGAATAAAAAATGGAGAAAAAAATGACATATTGGGTATTATTTCCAAAAATTATTGATGATGGAGCAGTTTTATCAGGGGTACCAAAGGAAGGGCCTAAAGCTTATAAATATAAAAAAGGTATAAATTTACTTCAAAATTATCCTGAACGTGATCGAGCAATCATGGTTTTTGATCAGGTAAATTATCCGGATCAAAGCAAGCTCTACGATATTCTGCCAGCTTTATCTAGCGTATTGGTAGTGAATAGTAAAGTTAAAGATTTGCTAGGTTCCATGGATATTGACTATATTGAATATCTACCAATTCGGCTATGGGATCATAAGAAAAAGCCAGTTTCAGATGATTACTATATTGTAAATCCACTGGGTAGTGTTGATTTTATCGATATGGAGAAGTCTGAGTATGAAATGGATTCATTAGATAAAAGTCAAATAGCTTATATCGAAGAATTGGTCATTGATTACGATAAAATCCCTGAAGATGCTAAATTATTTCGCGCAACTACAAAGATGGATCAACTCTTTATCCATGATGATGTACGAATCGCTTTCGAGAAAGCGGGTATTCAGGGCTACAGCTTATTTGAGGCTGAAGGCTGGGATGGCCTGGACGTTTAATGGGAGATATAATTTGCTAATAAATAGTAATAGAGATGGCAAATAGCTGACTATGATTTTAAAGGTATGCGAGCGAGTTCTATGTACCAGTTGGGTAAATGCCATTGGTACGATAAATTTGCAGGGTGACTGGATTTTAGTGCCAGATTCGAAATGGCATTTGAAACAATAGAGTTAGAAATTTACGAATATTTACTATCTGAAGGTTATAATGATTTGTACATAGATGGCAGCACTCCTATGACAGATGATAATTTTAGCCCTTCTGGTATATTTTTGAAGGAGAGCAGAATTGGCGTAAAATGGGCTCATTAGCACATGTTCTTGAAAGAAATCAATGGAAAACAATTGAATATTATCTGAAATTAGATAACAAAAAAGAATCGGAAGGAGGGAGTGCAAGAGTTAGAGTTTGGTTTGGTGGGGAGTTGATTGGTGATACTGGTGAACGAAGAAGATTGAATACTCCAGAAAGTTATATTAGCTGTTTATATTAATTTACTTGGTATGGCAATGAAAAAGCACCTAAAACACAATCACTGTATATGGATGATGTATTTATTACCGATGAAAAACCAAGTAATGTTGATAGCTATGGAAACCCATTTATTGGAATGTAATAAATCAAAGCAATTTAATTTAATAGGAGTTATACCATTATTTTGAAACTAATTTTGGTATTTATTTTAAATTTTCTCACTAAAAAACAATTGAATGAAAAAAATCTACTTAATTAATTTAATATCCTTACTATTAGCTATTTCAACAAGCTCATGTAAAAAGGGTGAAGCGGATAAGATTGATCAGAGTATTGGTGCTTTTTTTGCTGATGATTTTGAATCGGGTGATGATTCAAAAACAATGAATGGTTTTGAATGGTCGGGCAACACCGTAGAAGTGGCTATGACACCAAACGGAAC
This sequence comes from Bacteroidales bacterium, assembly GCA_050291445.1. Classification (GTDB taxonomy): domain Bacteria; phylum Bacteroidota; class Bacteroidia; order Bacteroidales; family NBLH01; genus NBLH01. The sequence continues at coordinate 55,931 of JBNKJW010000212.1, forward strand.
TATGGGGCTAAAGTTTGCGTTTGGTCCTGATGATTTAATAGAAGATAGTTGGAGAGAACAACGATTCAATTTAGGGGCTGATTACCCTGAGCTTTGGATAAAATACGATTTATATATACCAGAAAATTTTTACCACAGATGTCCTGTACACCTTACCTTAGAGCAGGCAGAACAGGGAATGCTGGTAGGAGATACAGTATACCTTGCTGAACAAGATGGATCCATAAAACCTGAAAACAGTGAGGCATGGGGTGTAATTTATGCTACATCAGGAGATTCTGTTTGGGTAGATAAATTACTAGGATATCATATGTTCCTGGATGGATATTATATGATAAATAGAAGGACAAATCATATTTCTCAAGTTAAAAAAAGACTCGGGTATGGAACAAATAATAAATTTATGTTGATATGGCAAGGGGAATATGGCTCTACGTCTACGGGGAATATGGTTGATTTCGAATATTGGTCTGTTGACAGAGGAAATTCACAATTGTCACGATATTTATCTGTAGACCAGGGTGATAAGTTGAGGAATGAAGGACATAAATTTTCTAAAGAATATATCATTAGCAAGGAAGAAGACACTGGTAAATGGATGGAACTTATTTTTCATATCAAAATTGCCAGTGCGGCAGATAATGATGGGATAATCCATGTTCAGAAAAATGGAAAAGATTACTTAAATGTGACCGATGTAGGTAATTATTCAGAAAAAGGCTATAATTACTATCAACATGGGTATTTACTTGGCTGGTCGAATTCAGGCTTTAAAGAAGAAACAATCATGTATATTGATAATGTTGTATTTTCAACAAAATTAATTAAATCAAATAGGTGAATAAATCCATAGGGCTTTCGCTTTTATACTAAGCCAGTATGGAATATTGTAAAATGGAATTCCGTAATGGCTTTGTATATGCCGATCGACTGGCAGTTTTGGTTTGAGAGCTTGCAACGCAAACCAAATACTAACAGCGGTTAGGTATAATAATAAATATATGCAAGTATGATGGAAATTTCGTAATTACAAATGTTATAGAACATAAAAAAAACCTGATATGAAAAAATATTCATTTGATACATATTGCGATTTAATAAAACAGGATGCAATTTCAGAAATAATTAAAAACAAAAGCAACATAATTGAACCCATTAGCTGGATTAAACTGCAACAAGGAGGTCAAGGAGGTAAAGCAGTCACTCACATAACTTTGAATAATGGAATTGGAAAAGATAGAAAAAAATTAAATGAGCAATCATTTGAAATATATGCAGAGAATCTTTTTCCAACAGACCTTGGAGAATTAATTGACAGTGAGGAAGATAATAGTGATCCTTATTCTAAATTAATTAGCAAATCAAATTTAGATGAGGAAAAAAAAGAAGAATTGATTGAGGAATGGGAATTACCTGACGATGTTCTCGGAGGTGAATTATGGAAATGTGGACATGATATCAAAGTTGAACTTATCAAAGCAGGATTTAAAGTAATAGATGATTGTATTGTTTGTTATGGAGACGGGGATAACACTTGGGGGTGGAAACCCAGTGGTTATGAAGTGAAAGAAGTGATTGAATATCTTAATGCTGAGGATCTAAAAGACTATTCTTCTGATCTGTTGGAAAAACTAGCAATCATTTTTTATGATAAAAATGAAAATAGAGAATGGTTTCTATCCAGGGTTAAATGAAAAACTAAATTGCACCTGGTGTCATGTCAAAGCGAATTTGTCAGGTGACAACACCTGACAAGTGCACCGGGGCTGTATCAAAACTAGTTTTGCCATAAATTTTTCTTTCAATCTTGCATCAATCCAATCAATCTGCTTTCAATCTTGTTGAAATACGCTCTTTTGTTGTTGAAATGAAAGTGAAATTGCATTGAATTAGACTTTTGATACAGCCCCAATTGCCAGAAATATCATACTTGATAACACTGGGTATTTTATGCTAAACATTAGATGGTATTATGGGAAATGAAATTTACGCAGCGTTTTTTAAGGCTTATTACTCCCGACAGAAAGATTATTTTGTGGAAGAGGAATTTTTCAGTATTGACAATTATTGGACTGAAGTGTTAAAACCAAGTCAAATAACAGATAATCATTTTATTGAAATAGAAGATAAACTTAAATTAAAATTACCAGAAGCATTTAAGAATTTATACAAAGCTCACTATTCAGTAAATGAACCCGATTTTATGGGGAATTATGTTTTTGAGATCCCGGGATCGTTCTCTGAAATATTTAAGCTAAATAATAATCAGAGAATGATAGAAATTGACAATTATGACACCCATGCTCTTTGGCTTATAGGAAACCCTGAAGGAGCCAACTTAAAGTATTTAAAGCACTACTGGTTTGAAGAAGTTTTAACATTACATCCTAACTTATTGGAACAAGGCTTAATTCCAATTGGAATTGTTAATCAGGAATGGCATGTTTGCATGGACATGAAACAGGATCAAAAAAATCCTCCTATTGTTCTTTATTCAATTTCCTTTGCTACTGAACCCGGGAAAGCTCGATCCGACAAAAACTGGTTTTCTAATTTGCCTTCTTTTATCAACTGTTTAACAGACTATTTGAAGACAGGGGATTATAAAAATTTCGATAAATTAGATCCTGACAATAACTATAAAATTATATACAATTTCTGGAATGGAAAATAGAACATTACCTAACCCTTATCATGTCAATGCCAGACATACACAATACTTAAAACCAATTGTGGCGATGTGCTATGGGGCAGTAAAATGTGTAACGAATCGCGGCCATCTTTTTTATGACCAAAGCATTTAATATTAAATTTTCAGATTTAAACAATAACCAAGATTGGGCCCATGGAAGGTCAGTTGGAATAAAAACAATAAAAAGAGCATAAATTTAAATCGTTAATAATTATTATATGGAAGAAAAATTAAGTAATGCCATAATTTCTGGTGACATACAATTTTTAGAAACTTATTTTAATAATGGCAATGACCTTAAAGGAATAACCCTTGTGTCTCCGGATGGATACGGAATTAAGCCAATTAAATTAGCTATTTTATCACAAATCCGTTTTAAAGGGTCTTCACAAATCAGTAAACTTGTACTGAAACATTCAAGTGAGCAAGTGCTTGCAGAAGTATTGGTTTCTTTTGCTTCTGAAGACAAATACCTTGAGGAGATGAAAGCTTTATTAGAGATTGGAGTATTAGTAGATTTAGCTCATGAAAACCAAACGCCCCTTCAACGGGCAACTGGGAACGAAAACTTGAAAATGGTACACCTTTTATTAAGCTATGGAGCTGACCCAAATAAAACTGGAGAATATGGATCTGCACTAGAAAAAGCTAACAAAATACATTATGAACCGGCATTTGAAAAAATGATGGTAAGCTTTATGAATGGAGAACCAAAATCTCCTTTCGACTTTGTTGATAAAGATAAGATAATTAGGCAATTAAATAGCTGGATTCATTGTTTGAAAAATTTTGCGAAAGACAACAAAAATCAAACTTTCTATGTTTTGGCAATTGATGGTGGTCAGTTGAAAGCCAATTCTGAAGAGGAATTTAAAGCTACTCTTAAGCAATATCAAGATGATTTTCCTGGCGAGTATGTTCACGAAGAAGAAATCAATAGGTTAAAATTTAGTGTAGGTGATTTTTCCTTTTATGAAATTGAAAAAGAAATAGATGCTCCATTAGAGAATGATAAAACAGCTATTGATTTGGCATTTATAAAACGACAGGAAAATGATAATCGGACAGAAAAAGATTTACTGCTTGAAGGATTATTAAAAAATAAAGAACTATTCACGAGAGAAATGAATATAACGAATGACTTTAAGATTATGGCAGATGGGCATATTTATTAAACCCGGATTTGTCATTTGAAATATCTCGATATTACAAATGACAACAGCAGTATGGCGTACCGGGTTAATCCCGATTTAGAAACATTCTAATGACAATTTTGGGTTAAAAAAATGCAATAGCAGAAAACTTGAACAGAGCAAAAATTTTATATTTCTGATAGTTAGTGAATTATTACTCTTCTTTTGCGGGTTTCTAATATTATGAAAAATATTATCATAATTAAGATCTAAAATAGGACATGGACGAAAAATCATATCAAATTATAAAAACCTTCTTTTCAAATTTAAAAAAAGAGACAGAGGAAGTTACTTTTTTCTTTCATCCAGATAACTCTGATGGAGAAATTGACATTTCATATAATGATAATGATGATTTTGATACATCTTTATATCTCCCAGAATTAAAAAATGTAATGGCTGAAAATAATTTAGATACTTACAATGCGGCAAAATATCATATTTTTAGAAATCACATTTCAACCACTCTTAAAGAATTACAAAAGAAAAAACTTTTCAGTCAACATACTTTATTTATCTATTCTCAACACATAGATGGAGAAAAAGAAATAATATTGAGAATACAATCTAAAAAAAACAAACCTCTTTTCCCTAATTCTCAACAGTATAGTTTTGATTTATCAATGCTTAATCAAAATAACGGGAAAAGTAAATGGTGGAAAGTCATCACTCCTACCTGGCAAGAAGACAGACCTTATCAAAACTTAGAACTATCCCAAAATGACAGAGATAATTTTGATTTTTATAGCTGGTGTGGAGAAAGTTTACTAAATAAAGGCATAAAAAATTTACAACTTATTTCTGAGCGTAAAATAAGTAAATTATGGGATTATGAATCCTCTGAGCTAAGTGAAGTATTTAGTGATCGATTTTGTCAAATGCTCAGTCAAATGCAAGTGACAAATATAGAATATTATCCTATAACAGTAACTTGTAAAGCTACAGGAGAAACAAGTGACTCGTATTATAGGTTGGCTAATATTGTTGGTCTTGTAGAAGGCATCTCTTTTTATGATAAATCTGATTATAAAAAAGGCATTGAAACGATTATAAATAGCAATAGGGTTTATAAGAAGATAAATGCTAAAATAAAAGCTGAGAAAAAAATACTAGATTCTATTGATAAAAAAATAGTTAGATGTAAAGATTGTTTACAAATATTTATAGTAGATAATGATATTAAGCAAGCCTGTGATGTAAATGCTATAACAGGGATTCAGTTTGAAGAGATAGAATTAATAGAATAATTTTTTAACAACATATCCTTAATATAAATGAGTAATATTAATAAGTTTGAACCCAACCTTACAATTGAAGGTAAAATAAGACAAGACATATTCAACAAAGCATTATATTTAGAATATGCCGATTGGTTAATTAAAAATGGACAACCCGAACTTTCTGAATTTATTACAAAAAGCTGTGAACAAGAGTACGATCCGGAAATTTTAGGGTGGGATCCGGTTAAAAATGAACTGGATAAAGAGGCTTTGTCTATTATTGCTAATAGTAGTGATGTGCGCAAGTTTAGAAAATGGAGATATGGTTTTGTTCAAAATCATTCGATTACTAGCTTAGATAATATTGAGATGTTAGCCAACACGCTACAATTACCATTTTTTAGATTTCTTGAGTCTTTAACTGTTGCTTATGAAGATCTTTCTAAACTTTTTGAATTCCTAAATGATTGGGAGGGACTGAAATACCTTAAAAGGCTAAATATCTGGGATGACCATTATTATGAAGGTTTAGGAATACGCGGCGTGAATTTGATTTTACCAAAACTAAAACACATTCAATGCTTATACCTGGTTGGAAGTTATGGCTATAGTTTTGAGAAGGATGAAGCTACAGGAGAATATGAGGCAGTCGAAATACAGATGAATGATCTTCATTTGCCTGAAGTTGTTCATTTTGGAAGAATATCTTCGCGTCTAACTAAAAATGAATTAAACAAAATTACAAATGCCATTTGGCCAAAATTAGAAGCGTTAACTATAGCTGTCGGACATGATTCGGAACTTTTAGCTGAAGACTTTACCGAATTTTTAAAGGGGCAAAATTTAAAGTTGGTAAAAGACCTGGCCATCCGCAATTATGCCCACATAGATAATTTAGTAGCATTAATGGTTCATTCTCCTTTGCTGTCGCAACTTAAACGATTGAGTTTCTACAACAGCGATTTAACAACTAAAGGTGCCGAAGTTCTCCTCAATAACGTCAGTAAGTTTTCTCACATTGAGAAAATAAATATTTATGGAACTATGTTGACCGAGGAGGATGAAGCTAAATTAGTAGCTGCATTTCCTTCTATAAGTCCACATAATGGATTTAGAACCGAAGGAGAAAAGCCTTACGAAGATCTGATTTATGGTGAATTTTTTTGGGAGGGCAATGATTCATTCTAACCCCGACATAGAAAATCCTGACTTCATTTTTTTATGAATATTTCGTAATTACAAATGTTAGAAAATATTATGGAAAACAACAATATATTCAATGTTGCAAAAGATGGAAATATTACAGAAATTAAGCAGGCGCTTTCGGATGGTATGGATATAAATAGTACATGGAAAAACGATGCTAATCAATCGATGCTCTTTTATGCAGCAGCGTATAACCACCTCGAGCTTGTTAAATTTCTTGTGGAGAACGGAATCAATATAAACGCTGTAGATAAATATGGAAATACAGCACTTCACCAGGCAGCAAGAAAAGGCTTTCTTCCTATTGTTAAATACCTGGTTGGCAATGGTGGAAATGTAAATCATCAAAACGAAAAAAAGGTCACACCTTTCAATGAGGCTATTTATTATAATCACCTGGAATGTGCTGAATATTTGCTTGGAAAAGGCGCAGACATCGACAACCACTTCGATTTAGACTATGATTTTGGGATTACTTCCCTACACTTTGCAGTGGGAGGTGGCTTTACCTATTCAAAAGACCTGGTAAAGTTTCTTATTGAAAAGGGAGCAAATGTCTGTGAAACGGATGCAGAAAACAACTTATTGCTCGCTACAGCAGTTAAACAAAATACCTTAACAGCACAAATAGTAAAAGCTGCGAAAAATATTAATATCCGCGACAAGGAAGGAAAGACCGTTCTTCATCATGCAGCTGCAAATGATAGTCTTCGACCACTAAAAAACTTACTTAAACATAAAGATTTGGATTTAAACATTACCGATAATGATGGCAAACCCCCATTATTTTATTCAAACAATGAATCGGCTGCGGTCTTTCTTATAAAAAGAGGTGCCAAGTATGACAAAACCAGTAATTATGATGATTTATTTATGCGTTTGTATGGCGATAAGCATATTGATTTAGATAAGCTTAATACCCTTCGTATGGAACATACTTATTAGATGCTACTAACTGATGATAATTTCAATTAATTATAAACTATAATCAATTTATAAAAAATGGAAAAATTAAGATTATATAAATTTAGGTCGATTAACGATTATGAGACAGCAAAACTTGATTTAGAAGAGTGCAGTTATTTTGAATTTCTTTTTGATAAAAAATATTACAAGGAAAAAAGAGAAAGAGGTGAAGATTTTGTAGAGACGGTTGCTTTTCCTCCAGATAGTTTCTGGGGAGAGAAATCCAAATTACCTTTTGAAGAACCCATCTTATTTGTTACAAACGATGTTAGAGACGAACATCAATTAGACGAGAGCATTCCTGATGAATACAAGGCGAATATGGAAATTCCCAGTTTATGGAAAATGCCTTTAATTGAAAATTTACACAGATGTTGGATTGTAAGAAATGATTTATTTGAGGCTATTTGCGAGGCTATTACAGTAGGAGAATACACCACTCACGAAGCTCAAATCTATTGCTCACACCTAAACAAGACTTTTACTAACTATAAAATTATCCATATATTAAACATAGAGCCTAACATGGAAGAGTCGGAATATGAAATATCAAAATATTTTAAAGTTCCTACCCCTGAATTTCGTAAAATGAAATTTAACAAAACAGACTTTAAGGAAGTTATTGCCTCGGAGCATTTAATTAGTGGTCCTCTGGTAACCGAAGAGTTTAAAAACAAATTGGAGGGTTTTAGCAAAGAGCTTTGTTTTAAATATATGGATTATGATAAATCTGACTTAGATTTTAATGTATATTGTTAATACTGAAACTTCTTTGTTATGGGGAATAAAAAAATATAATACTAAATTTTAAGCACACACTGATATAAAAGGACTTTTCAGTATGAAGAGATCCTTCAGGGGAGGTCTTTAATGAAGAAGTTTTTATCTTTAGTTGGAATGCTATTGTTTTCAACTGGCCTTTATCCAGAGCAGAATACTAGAACAAAAAAATTTAAAAGCCATTCGCGCGGAACATACTTATTAGATGCTACTAACTGATGATAATTTCAATTAATTATAAACTATAATCAATTTATAAAAAATGGAAAAATTAAGATTATATAAATTTAGGTCGATTAACGATTATG
>JBNKJW010000213.1:0-15905 GCA_050291445.1 Bacteroidales bacterium
TCCGGTTTTGCTTTCGATGGGATAATGAAATTTTAAATATTGGGCAAAATCTTGTCACTTTTATATAATCAAGCATGCAAAACCCTATGATTTTTTGATTGAATTTTTATTTTCATTATTTAGGTTGAATATTTTATGTCGAACTCAGGTTAGTAAGTATAGGAAGCAGTAAGTTGTTTAAGATTGTTAATATTTTCAGCAAGCTCCTCAAAAACAAGCCTAACATCTGCAAAAGAACTATTCAACTGTTCAATTGATACAGCTAGTTTTTTATTCTCATCCAGGTTTTCATTACTCGCCCCTTCAATTAAATCAAAATTTTCAAGAACTTCCCGAATATTATTGTTGTTTTTGTGCACTCCAGTAGTTAGCATATCAACTGATTCATTAGCCTGGGTAATATCCTCTTGTATAAATCCAACATATTCTGCAATTCGTTGTGCCGAATCATTGGTTGATGCGGCCAGTTTCCTTATTTCATCTGCCACAACTGCAAAGCTTCTGCCATGTTGCCCCGCCCGTGCTGCTTCAATTGAAGCATTTAACGACAGTAGGTTGGTTTTAGAAGAAATGTCTTCAATAATACCTGTTATCTCGCTAATTTTATCAGATTTTCCAACAAGAGAGTTCATTATCAATGTAAAATTGTCAACTTGCTTTAGGGTGCTATTAAACTGACTGGCTGAATTATTTACCTTTGATTTGCCAATATTCACTGTCCCAATAATATTTTCAGATAGGTCAATAATTGATTTACTTATTCCTGTAACATGAGTTATTGCCCCCTTAATGGCACCTATAGAAACCGCATTGTCACCAATATATTCCACCTTGCTCAGCGAAATATCCGCCAACTCATAGATTTTACGAATCTCCGCAAAAAGGTTCCTAACACTTAAGGCTACTGAATTCAAACCGCTGATAATCAGCCCAATGCTATCATTGCTTTCAATATAAATTTCTTCAGAAATATCTTTGTTTTTTAATGCTGTTGCCTGTAGCGAGATTTTATTCAACTGTTTAATAAGAATTAACTTAACAAAAAGATAACTAACCAGTCCAACAGTAATTCCTGCCAACAAACAACCTGCACAAAAGTAGACAAATGCCCCTTCTTTCCAGATGACAAAAAAATTAGCATAAACTGGAAAAACAAAGCCCATAAAAATCCCAAAAGAGATCATATAAATGCGCAACTTGCGAAGTATACTTTTGTTTCTCACGAATCTAAATTACTGTTAAGTGTCTAAAAATCAATCCAACAAATTTCTTGAAGGATTAGTTTCCAAATAAATTCCTCAATGAAGTGTTTATCCTATTCCCAAGTTACACTTTTCCCAAATTTTAAGCCTCACTTATTTAAAAATCGTCCATACAACATCAATAAAACACTTGTCAATATTACAATAGCGATTTCAAAAGAAATTAGAACGAAAACAAGTGCTTTCTATAAAGTCTGTGAACAAAAAAGAAAGTTAAGGTACTACTCTGCCTTTTTTATTGAAAAGAATAAACCATTCAGCAAGCACCCCAATAGCGATTCCTATAGTGTAACAGAAAATATCAGACCATAAAAACCCATGCCCTAATACCAATGCCCCAAATGTTGTTGCCCTCAAGGCATCTATCCACTCGACATGATATAACTGACTGATTTCTATCAGATAAGAAAAAATCAAAGCACAGGTTGTCACCCAAAAAGTACTCCTTTTAGGAAACAAAAAACCCAACAACCAAAACACCAGCAAAGCCCAAAGGGTATCGCCCAAATAGGTGGCAAAAAAAACAGGGAATAAATGGGGGAACTTTCTGGAGGCGAGACCAATTATTATAGTTAAAATGATTAAAACAATATAAGTCTTACGATTTCGAATCATTGCAAATTAAATAATTGAGAAACATATAAATACATTCGATAATTTTTATAAAATATTCGACGAAAATCAAAGGAACATAGGATGTCCTTTGCTTCTAATACCGATTTTACTTTACTCGCTCACGCTGCGTGAGAAAAGTTCAATATAGTCCAATTTCGACAAAGCCTCATTTGACTATTTTTGAGTAGTATCTTCATTTATAATTACTATTCGTATTTTGTCATTGGACTAAAATATAAATGCAATTGGTATAACATATCCGTACGGAAAAATTTCTGGCTTTGAAGTTACAGAAATTTTGCAACTTTTGGGGCGCAACAAAAAGTTGTTCCCCAAATTACTTGCCTTAGCATTCTTGAAAACCACCTCAACAACATTGATTGAGTTGGCTTGATAAATGATTGAAACTAAACCCATTTGAACAGATCAGCAAAATCTGCTAACAAATAAAAAAAATAAGGGATGTTAAACTTATGCCCAAATTATTTTATTATCTTTGGATATAAACTAAAACATCTAAAATTAATTGGACTATGGAAAATAGCTTCTTAAAAGTAAAAAACTACCTCCTTGAACTGGAATACACCATTGTTAACGAAGACGAAAGCGAAGGAATCCTTGTTATAGAAAGGGAAGACGAAGGAATCAACAATCTTGTACTAATTTGTGCTGATCCAATCTTAATTATGGAACAATTCATTTTTGAAATGAAAAGTGATGATGCCAATATTTACAAAAGCCTTTTAATGAAAAACCAGGATATCATTCATGGTGCTTTTAGCCTTGACGAAGATGGCAAAAAAGTAATTTTCAGAGACACCCTACAACTGGAAAACCTGGATATTAACGAAATAGAAGGCTCTTTGAATTCACTGGCCCTTCTATTAAGCGAATACTCAAATAAAATAATTGAGTTTGGAAAATGAATATAATTAAACTTATTTGATTTATTGTTGCGTTGGGCTTTTAGAATGCAACAGATAGTTGCTATTATCTAAGACCAAAGCATTTTTCAAACACGACCAACCAGTTATAAATTACTCGATGAGCCATTTAGTTTTTTTAACTTAATGGCTCTTTTCTGTTTTTTGCCCATATTCTTTACTTTTGTTTACAAAATGAAAGCTTGCCTGAATGAAAAAGATTGTTAGAAGAATTATGTATTTTTTAAATGTTGGGATTTGGGAAGTACAAACCAAAGATCTAAAGTTTCACAACCGCTATGCAGTTAATGTAATTAGAGTTATTATACTTTCTTTTAAAGGTTTTAAGCAAGATGAATGCCCTATTCGCTCATCAGCCCTGACTTATTTTACAATGCTATCGATAGTTCCGGTTATTGCGGTGGCTTTTGCTATTGCCAAAGGATTTGGCCTAGAGCAGGTATTGGAAGATGAAATAACAAAAGCCTTGTCTGCACAAAAAGAAGTAATGACCTACCTGTTAAAATTTTCAAAACAGATGCTTAATTCGACAAAAAGCGGTTTGTTAGCTGTTAGTGGTATTGGTTTTTTGCTTTACAGTGTATTAAGGTTATTCCAACACATCGAAAACGCAGTAAATGCCATCTGGGGAGTTGAAAAAGCTCGTACTTTTTTAAGAAAATTCACCGACTATCTTTCAATCGTAATAATTGCGCCTATTTTGATGATTGCATCAAGTGCAGCTACAGTTTATATTAATGCAATTTTAAAGGATCTTTCAAAAGACACTATTTTTGAGATGATTTCTCCGTTTTTACTCTCTTCAATGAAGCTGCTGCCTTTTATAATTATGTGGTTCCTTTTTACATTCATGTACATGATTATGCCGAATACTAAAGTACCTTTTAAACGGGCATTTATAGCAGGTATAGTGGCAGGTACTATTTTTCAGCTCATTCAAATTTATTACATCGATCTTCAGTTTGCATTCTCAAGAAATAATGCTATATACGGGAGTTTTGCAGCCCTCCCCTTATTCCTTATCTGGGTGCAATTTAGTTGGCTGGTTTTCTTGTTTGGAGCTGAGGTTTCTTCTGCACTTGGCAATATTCGCTCTTATGGATTTAAAATTGAATACAAAAATTTAAGCAACGAGAAAAAAAGGTTATTGAGCCTGCTTATTTTAAAAAAAATCACCACCCGTTTTGAAAATGGTGAAGCTGCGCCTGGAATAGAACAATTGACAGATGAATTAAAATTACCCAGCCAATACATTGAACATATAACTGAAAGCCTGATTAAATCGAAAATGGTAAACGAAGTATTGAATGCCACAAAAAAAGAAAATGGCTTTCAGCCAGCCAAAGATATTTCAAAACAAAGCTTAGCCGAAGTTTATGAACGACTTGATACGCTTGGTGATAACCGGCTAAATATTAAAAGCAGTGAAGATGTTGAAAGACTGAATAAACAACTTAAAGAGTTTTCGAAATTGATAAATGAAAATTATTCTGAATTATTGATTAAGGATATTTAATAGAACATGATTGAAGATTTAGTAAGATTCAACAGAAGTTATAGAAGGTTTCATCAAAATGAAAAGATTAGCAAAGAAGTTTTAACTGAACTGGTTGACTTGGCTCGCCTATCGCCTTCAGCAAAAAATATACAGGCACATAAATTTGCACTTACCTACGAGAAAGAAGAAAATTCAAGAGTATTCTCAACCCTTGCCTGGGCAGGCTATTTGCCTGATTGGAATGGTCCAGAAGAAGGGGAACAACCTTCTGCCTATATAACTATTTTGGGTGATAAATCTATTTCCAGTGATTTTGGTCATGACTTTCTTTACATCAACTCTGGAATCATTTCACAATCCATTTTGTTAGGTGCTGCTGAAAAAGGTATTGGAGGGTGTATTTTTGCATCCATCCAAAGGATAAAATTAGCCGAGATATTACAACTCCCTGAAAGTCTTGAAATCATGCTGGTAATTGCGCTGGGAAAACCCAAAGAAATTGTTGTTATTGACGAGATGAAAAACAATAATATTAAATATTGGCGGGATGAAAAATTAGTACATCATGTTCCCAAAAGAAATTTAAGCGATTTAATTTTATAACATCAGGCAACTTTCATCATAGGTCTTTTGTCTTGTATTTTTGTTTATATTTTTTAAAACATGCTCGATTCATTAACCATTACAATTTTATTAATCATCCTCACTGCCCTTATTGGTGCATTCACCAGCAGGGTGAAAAGAGATAAATGTCTGTATGATTTTAATAATGACCCAGTTACACTTGAAAAAATAACTGGAAAAATAACCACAAAAGGTATTTTAAAGGTAGAAAGTACAGGGCTGGAGTTCATTTATCCTATAGAAAAGGTAAATCCTGAAAACAACCTTTTGCAAACCAGCTTTCTTTTTTACAAATATGAATATCCTCAGATACAAGCGCTTATCCGTTTTCAGGATGAATTAAGTGAAGATGGTAAAAAAAAGAGGGACAAAGAATTAAAAAGGGTTTATAAACCTTCGATTTTTAGACGTACACGAAGAAAAATGCAAAATATTTTCAAAACCTTACGTGATTCATTTAAAGAGGTTGGAAATGCACTTCTTTCACATTTTCAAAAAGGTGGTTCTGGTGCAGCCATTTTTAAATCACAGGATAAATACCTAAAACAAATCAATCAAAACCTAGTAGAATCAGTAGGCTCAGCCTATGATAAATTACTTGAAAAACACATTGGCCATAAAATTGTGTTTGATTTTATTAAAGGTGAGAAGGTACTTCAATATTCAGGCATTTTAAAAGATTATACAGTCAACTATCTTGAAATACTTAATGTAGAATATGCCGTTGCAGGCAAGGAACCCAGGCTGGCTGATATTATTGTTCCACAAAACCTTGGAATCATACGCCACCTTGGAGAAAAACAACACGAAAGCAAACTTAAATCATTAAAAAACCTAACAAAATGGATAAAACCAGATATAAATTGGTAGGTTTTAACATTTTTAAACACTATTTTTACAATAATTGAGAAATTGATGTGCAACCTTTCAATTAGTGAGAAGGTCATATAGTCAGGAACGCCATGATAAGTGAAGATTTATTAATTGAAAAGTGCAGAAATAATGATCGGGCCGCTCAAAAACTACTTTATGACAGATATGCACCAATTATGCTGGGTATTTGTATGAGATATGTTTATGAACGCGCCGAGGCTGAGGATATTCTGCAAGAAGGCTTCCTTAAAATATTCACCAAAGTTGGTGAATTTGAAGGAAGAGGTTCTTTTGAAGGCTGGATGAAGAGGATTTTTGTGAACACAGCAATTACGCATTACCATAAAAACTCAAAACACAATAAATATCATTACGATATTGATGAAGTGCATGTTCCGAAAAGTGAAAAACCAGCATATGGTGAATCGGAATTTACAAAAGAAGAATTGTTTAACATTATCCATAGTTTGCCAGAAGGTTATAAAGTTGTTTTTAACCTCTACGCACTGGAAGGATACAAGCACAAAGAAATTGCAGAAATGCTAAAAATTGACATTAACACCTCTAAATCGCAATATTCAAGGGCAAAAAAACTAATCCGTAAAAAACTGGAAACACTAGGACAAATAGCACTAGTAAATGATGATGATGAAAATGATGAAATAGGGGTTAAAAATTCATAAGCCCAATTTAAGGTTAAGAGAAAGATAAGGTAAGTTGAATGAAAAAAGAATATTCAAATATTGAAGATTTATTCAAAGAAACATTTGATGGTTATAAAGTTGAGCCAAGCACCTCAACCTGGAAAAGCATTAATGGGAAATTGAATTTAAAACAGTTTTTATCTCCGGGGTTAAAACATTTTAATGTTTATTACCTTTCTGCTATTATAGGAATAGCAGCAGTTATTGGCGCATTACTTTCAAACAATGAGCAATTAAAAACAACAGAAACTAAACTTACAACGCCAAATAAAACTGAAATTTCAATTGAAAATAATGCCGAAATAATAGAAGATTTGGCAAAAAACAATGCAACAAAAGAAACATCTGATATAAAGCATACAAGAATTCAGCAAAGAATAAAAAAATCAAACACTATTATTGAAAGCAGCAAGGTTTCTGAAGTAATTCCAATTACGCAAAACCAAAAGCTTGAAAAAATTTCGGATGGTTCTACTGATTCCATGTCTGAGTTAAATAAAATAGCAGTTTTACCTCCAAAACCATTGTTTAAATTAAATAACAAGCAAGGATGTGCCCCCTTTAAAATAAAGCTGGACAATTATACCGAGTTGGCACAAAGTTTTGAATGGACTTTTGGTGATGGAAGCAAATCAAAAGATAAAAATCCAGTTCATACTTATCGGTATCCTGGTGTTTACACTATTAGTTTAAAAGCTTCAGGTTTAGGTGGCGTAGCTTATTCAGTAATTGACTCAATTGTTGTGCATGAAGGTGTTGACAATAAAGTTGCTTATTCATTTAATAGTAAACTTACTGAAGATGAGCCATTTGTAATATCCGTAAAATCAAGTCAAAATGCAGACTATGAATGGAATTTTGGTGATGGAACTTATTCAACCCTGCCAAATCCAACTCATGCATATTCGAAAGAGGGACACTACTCAATCAGCCTGATAACCTTAACTGAGAATAATTGCTATGACTCAGTTAAAGTTGCTGATGCAGTGGTTTTAAAATCAAACAAGAAAATTGTTTTTCCCAACGCTTTTTGCCCAAATCCAAATGGGCCTTCGGAAGGAAAGTATAAAGAAAATGATTTGAATAATAATATTTTCCATCCAGTTGTAAAAGGTCAACTTATGGAATATAATTTAAAAATATTTGCAAAATCAGGTCTTCTGATATTTGAATCAAATAACGTAAAAATTGGTTGGGATGGTTATTTCCAAAACAGGTTATTACCTTCTGGTGTATACCCTTACATTGTTACTGTAAAATTTGAGGGTGATAACAAACCAACCCAGCAAAGAGGCAATTTAACAATACTGCACAAAAGATAGTCCAATCATTATAAATCCGAAGGTCGTAGTTTTTATAAAACTGCGGCCTTTTTTTTATCTTTTTGAACGAAAAAAATCAATTAACAGGTTAGAACATTCATTTTCCATCACTCCGGAAACTACTTTGGTTTTAGGGTGCAAAATAGTAGAGTTAATACTCAAATATCCACGTTTAGCATCAGATGCACCATAAACTATTTTACCTATTTGTGTCCAGTAAGAAGCACCTCCACACATTACACAAGGTTCTAATGTAACATATAACACACAGTCATTCAAGTACTTTCCACCCAAAAAATCAGTTGCAGCAGTAAAAGCCTGCATTTCGGCATGGGCCGTGGGGTCGTTTAATGTTTCTGTCAAATTATGCCCCCTGGCGATAACCCGCTGGTTGGAAACAATTACAGCACCAATTGGCACTTCATCAGCATCTAGCGCCTTACGCGCTTCTTTAAGCGCTTCTTTCATAAAAAAATCGTCGGATAGTAAGTCTGTCACTTTTCTTTAAATTAGAAATTAGAACTTTGAAATTAGTAAATAGCGTAGCAAGTAATTTAAACTATCTTGTGAGTAGCCCTTAATTATTTACCTCATTAACTTCCTTTACTTTTAGCCTATAATACATTGATTCAAGTATTTTCCACCTAAGAAAAGAAGCGCTCATTGCAATTCCGTTTAGAAATCCATGGGTCAAATATAAATTTCCTGCAAGATCAATATTAGCAACAAACTCAGTAAAACTATCGGCAGTTTGCAAAATACCATAGTTATTAATCAAAATAGCAATTGGAAGCAATAACAATACGTAAATAAAATGCCATTTTAGCAAATAAAACCAAGTACCGTTCATTTCCTGGCGTTCCCATTTTTGGATAAATTGTTTCTTTTCCATGGAGAAATAATTATTTTGCAACAAAACTAATAGATTAAATTTTAAATTTAACTACTGGCGATAGCCATTTTTTCCAGAAGTTTCTAAAAGACAGTTTAAGTACCTCTTAAACTTTGGCAAAGTTGTACTTATTTTTTTATATTTTCGCAGCTTTAACAAATAAGAATTTAAGTAAATCAAGATATGTACAGAACTCATAATTGTGGAGAACTAACTTTAGCCAACCAGGGAGAAAAAGTAACTTTAAGTGGTTGGGTGCAAAAGGCCAGAAACCTTGGTGGAATGACATTTGTTGACGTAAGAGACAGGTATGGTGTTACCCAACTTGTTTTTGATATGGATGGCAACAAAGCGCTTTGTGAAAAAGCCAGAAAACTGGGTCGCGAGTTTGTAATCCAAGTGGAAGGCTTAGTAACTGAAAGAAGCAATAAAAACAAAAATATCCCAACAGGTGAAATTGAAATTCTAGTAAGTAAACTAGTAATACTTAGCAGCTCGGAGGTTCCACCATTTACTATTGAAGATGATACTGATGGAGGCGAAGAAATAAGGATGCAGTACAGGTATTTGGATATTAGAAGAAACCCTGTGAAAAAAGCACTTCAATTACGTCATAACTTTACAAAAAAAGTCCGTAATTATCTTGATAATCAGCAGTTTATCGAAACCGAAACACCAGTATTAATAAAATCTACACCCGAAGGTGCACGCGACTTTGTGGTTCCTTCAAGGCTCAACCAAGGGCAGTTTTATGCATTGCCACAATCGCCACAGGTGTTTAAACAATTACTAATGGTTTCGGGGCTCGATCGCTACTTTCAAATTGTAAAATGTTTTAGGGATGAGGACTTTAGAGCCGATCGCCAACCAGAATTTACGCAAATTGATTGCGAAATGTCGTTTGTTGAACAAAGCGATGTAATCGAAGTTTTTGAAGGCCTTGCTAAGCACCTTTTCAAAACATTAAAAAATATTGAATTTGAAGGCAGTTTTCCACAAATGACTTACGAAGAAGCTATCAATTCTTATGGAAGTGATAAGCCTGACATCCGTTTTGGAATGAAAATTCATAATTTGAATGAAGTTGCCAAAGGAAAAGGCTTTAAAGTATTTGATGATGCAGAATATGTTGGAGGTATTTGTGTAGAGGGCTGTGCAAACTATTCAAGAAAACAAACTGATGCCCTGATTGATTTTGTAAAAAAGCCACAAATTGGAGCAAAAGGACTTGTTTTTGCAAAATATAACGAAGACAGGAGCTTTAAATCGTCTGTAGATAAATTCTACAATCAGGAAGATTTGAAAGAATGGGCCAATGAATTTGATGCCAAACCTGGTGATTTGTTATTGGTTATTTCCGGAGAAAAAGGAAACAGCCTGAATGCTTTAAATGAGCTAAGGCTTGAAATGGGTAACCGATTAGAATTAAGAAAAGCTGACGAATTTGCCCCACTTTGGGTAGTTGATTTTCCATTGCTTGAGTGGGATGAAGAAAACAAGCGCTATCATGCTATGCATCACCCATTTACATCGCCAAAAACTGAAGATTTTGAATTGATTGACACAGAACCTGGCAAAGTAAGGGCAAATGCCTACGATTTTGTAATTAATGGAGTAGAAATTGGAGGAGGATCAATAAGAATACATAATCAGGAGTTGCAAAAGAAAATGTTTAAATTGCTTGGGTTTACTGAGGAAGAGGCAAAAATACAGTTTGGTTTCTTGATGGATGCCTTTAAATACGGAGCACCACCACATGGAGGAGTTGCATTTGGGCTAGACAGATGGGTGGCAATGTTCCATGGTTCAGAATCGATTAGAGATGTAATTGCCTTCCCAAAAAACAATGCTGGCAGGGATATAATGATAGATTCACCAGCTGCTGTTGATAATACTTTATTGGATGATTTGGGTTTACAATTGAAATCAAAACAGTAATTTTTTTGTAATGAAAACAGAAATTGAGAAAATTAAGGACATTTATGAAGCTGTTTGTAAAATACTAAAATTCACCGAAGGGTTTAATAGTGTAGATGAACTAACAGCTAATTCTATGGCCTGGGACGCAGTAAAAATGAACCTTGTGTTAATTTACGAAACCTACCTTAAACTAAATAATGAGGTGAAAGAAAAATACAAATCTGTTCCCTGGGATGAAATTGAAGACTATAAACCTAAACTGGAGAACCAATACCTTGGGTTTGATAGTGATGAAATATGGCAGGTAGTGCATACCAGAATGCCGGAGTTTAAAGAGCAATTAAAAGAAGTTGTGAATAATTAAAAATGATGAAGCATTTACTTCTTTGTTTTGTTTTATTCTGCAGCCTAACTCAATGCAACTACCTAATAAACAGAAATATACCCAACTCAAAAAAAGTAAAACAGGTAGCAAACGAAACATCTGTTTTCAAAAAAGATACCGTAATTGACCATAAACCTACTGTAGCACCTCCAGAAAAAATTTATTTAAGATCTTTACTTGTAATTGATTCTACAGAATTTTATGTTGGCGCTAATGATGGCTATCTTCTTCATTTTAAAAATAACTCTTGCCATTTAGAGAAGTTATCAGCAAAAAAAACGAGGTTGGTAGCATAGAGCAAATGCATTTAGATTCAGCAGGTACCATTCTAATTCTTTCAGACCATAAAATATGGAAAAAAAAGGATATATTTCTTTCACTTTTAGACGCTGATTTTCAAACTGATGTACGAAAGTTTATCAGAGATAACAAATCGGATCTTTATATCTGTAACCAAAAAGAAATCCATAAATATACAAAAGCTGGATGGCAAAAAATAAACCTCCCTTTAACAAACCACAAATATGAATATTTTGGGACACTAAAAGAGCTTAGGCTACTAGCTGTAACGACAGAGAAGATGGGCCGTGTACGTGGTGCAACTTCAGAAATACATATTTTTAAAGACTCTTGTTGGAATAGCTATAAATCAGCACCATTTTATAGTGTAAATCGTTTTTTTGGCAACCCTGAAATAAATGATATATATGCTGTAGGTCAAAGGTTTAAAACTATTCCTGACACACTAAATGATTCTTATTTTATGCAATTTGTACAGCCCATACTTTTTTTTGATGGCTCAGAATGGGTTGATTTTAAAGATGACAGTTACTTTGTTGGTGATATTATTCATGTGGATTATAAAGGAGAGAAACATTTTGATATATACAAAAGTGATGGAAATGTTTTTTCTTTTAACAATGGTCAATGGGATACAATTTGTATAGATAAAACACCATATACTCTAAGTTCTTTAAAGTTATGCATTGAGACATATGGTAGTAAAATGTTGACTATTAGTAGTTCCGAAGTTAGTATCTACGAAGGTAACTCATGGAAAGTTTTCTTTAATGTGAAAGAATTGTATCAGAAGTAAATTGACCTACATTAAAATTTTAGCTTTAGAAAAATTGTAGGGGTAAATGGAACTGCCTCAAAATAAATACTTGCCGAACTCATCTCGGTTATCGGGATTTTTTCAAAATTAGAAAACTTTTGATTCTGTGTATCTAAAACATTTAAGATAGATACCCCAAACTCAGTTTCAAAGCGCCTGGTTTTTAGACGATACGTACCTGATACATCGAGCCGGCTATATGGCACCCTGTTGTCATCAAATGCCTGGATATAAGGCCTTTCTAAAAATCCGGAACCATAAACATAATTTGCAGACAAATAAACAGGGCTTAAGTTAATTATAGCTGCCATCTTAATCTCATGGCGCTGATCCTGGGGCGCAAACAAATAGGTGTCATCTCTCATGTACTGAAAATGTTCCATGGATTTACTCCAAGTGTATGATAACCAGAAGGTGTGCCCACTAAGATTATATTTCGTATAAAAATCAAATCCATAACTATAAGCATCCCCATAAAAAATACCATCTTCCAGGATTTGCTTTAGACCCTGGCCTTGCCCTGAATTTTGATTTTGGTTGGTTCTAAACCTGAAATACCTTGATAAGCCAGTAGTTGTTTTATAAAAACCATCAAGACTAACATAAAAATCATTTTTCCCATAAGAGATACCACCTACATAATGATAAGAATTTAAAACCGGTACCGCATCATCATCAGCTATTACCCAATTGTATTGATAATTACCAAATTCGTCAATCATCGAACTTTTCACTAAAAACTGTCGATAAATCCCCCATGCTAAGTTATATCTAAAGCTTTTGCTAATATTATGAGAGAATGACAACCTGGGCTCAATAAAAGATTTATTCAAATAGGGTAGATAACTTGATCTTATTCCAATATTTATCTGTTTGTTTTTCAGGCTAATAACATCTTTAAAATTGAAAGTAAAATAGCTTTGGTTTTCTGTACTATTTTGAATTCTTATGGTTGTACTATCTTCCTTTAAGGATGTTTTGTTATCAGTAATTTGAAGCCCAATTTCAAAAGCATGATTTTTCTTTGCCTGGTAAACACTTTTAAGTTTTACTTTTTTCTCCTGAATATTATTTATTGTTTTAAAGTTGAACTCATTGGTCTGTTGACCAGTTATGGTGCTAAATATATCATATTGGTTGCTGAGACTCGAATTAAGTTCCGAAAATGAAGCCAACAAGCTAATATTTAATTTATTACTAAATTTACGCTCATAAAAAGCTGCAACCCCGGTTTGCTGGTTTTCTTCCTCCCTGGTTTTTATAATCTCCCTGAAAGAACGTATTTTATTAATCGAATAACTAAAGTCATCGCCCCCACTTAATGCACTTATATAAAACATATTATTATCATCTTTAAAGGAGTATTTCGCATTTATGTCCCTAAAAGAGTAATCAGGATAAATAGTTATATCAGAAATATTTGAGTTTCTAATTGAATCAGTATTCTGGAATGGCTGGTAACCATCGCTGTATAAATTGTAATAGGTTTGTCGATAAGCAATTTGCAGGGCCGATTTTTTTAAAATAGGAATCTCCAACAAACTGTTTAAAGTAAGGTTATTTATGCCCATGGTAAAATGTGGTGCTCGTGTACTCCCATCCTTTCCGGTAATATCAACCATGCCCCCAACAAAATCGCCGTACGAAGCATCATAACCTGCTTTCTTAAGCTGTATATTTTTAGTTATCAATGGGTTAATAGCGCTTATGTTATCATTGAAATTTTTAAGTCCAAAGACAGTAAACCCGTCAAAAATCACACGGCTTTGGCCTGCATAAGCCCCCCAAATAACCAAATCGCTACTTTGCTCGCCTGATGCCAGCACACCTGGCTGCAATCGTAGTAAATTAAAAACCGAATTGTCGCTGTTGCCAGGCAGGTACTTAGTTACCCGGTGGTTTAGTTTTATTGTAGCCACCTCATTTTCGGTGCCCCAAAAATCTTCTAAAAGTTGTTCTTTTATTTCAATTTCTTGCAGTTGCTGTTCCGATGGTTTTAAAAAGATATTAATATTTTTGTGGGCCCTATAAAATATCGTATCCTTAACCATGTAGCCAAGATGCGAAACCTGTATCCTAAAAACACTGTCTGTTGTGGTACTAAATAAAAAATTCCCATTAAAATCGCTGATAATTCCTTTAGAATTAACAAGAATATTTGAAAAAGGGAGTACCTCGTTGGTTTTAGCCTCCATAATTCTACCTGAAATCCGATATACCTTAGGCTTTGATTTTTCAACCAAGGGCAGCTTTTTAGGAAAAATTACATAAACCCCGGAAGAATTTTGGTAATCGAAAGGTAGATTTTTAAGCAAGTATTGAAGGGCCAGATCCAGGTTTTTGAATGTTTTAGAAACAGAAATAGTATATTTTGACAATTCCTGGTCATTAAAAGAAAAATCAACATCATATTTATCCCTTATTTCAAGCAACACCTGATTGAGGGCCTTTTTTGATGTAGTTATCTTAATTTCCTGGGAATAGATAAAAAAATGGAGAAAAATCCCAGCCAATAATAATATTAAACGCCGTAGATTCAATTTTTTATTTTTTAAAACTTATGTCAAGTGTCTGTAGAACAAATCAATAGTTAAATAAAAAAATAACCCAATTAGCTCCTAATTTAGAATAGTAGTAATCGCCTTAACATTTTCAAACCCTTTTAAAATCTTGCTATTGTCATTAATGGTTTTTTCTTGTTCCTTTAAGGATTGTTTAATTATGAAACTATCCTCTGTCTCTTTGTCATGCAATAATGTACCGTACTTTTTTATGTCGTAGCCTAAATTAGCTTCATACAATTTTAGGTATTTCATAAAAGTTACATTTGCATTTGAAATAGCAATCAACAAACCTCTGTATCCATCCAGGCATGCTAGTTGAACGAAAAAAGTATTAAAAAAGTTAAATACTGATTTTAAAAATGCAGTAAAAGGATTTGACTTTCTTTTTCCCTTATACTCTAAAGCAAAAAGTTCTGAATAGAAATCCCTTTTTATTGCAAAATCCGAAATAGAAAGATAACTATAGTGTATAAGATGGCCTTTCAGGGCTTTTATTTTCATCTTGTCGGTTCTCACAGATTCGTGTACAAGTTTCTGATTAAAAGAAGTTTGTCTTTTATTATACAGCCTTGTTACAAATTCTTTACCCCAACCTGAGTATTTAACTCGTTTTTCGCGATAATAGTTTTCCCTTTTCCATTTATAAACAGTATTGGGCTTGAATACTTCCTTCTTTATTGATGCTAACAACTCTTTGCTAATTACCTCATCGGCATCAATTGAGAGTATCCAGTCGTTTTTAGCCAATTCAGCAGCCTTGTTTTTTGCCTTGCCAAAACCAGTAAAACCGGTTCTGTATATTTCAACATTATTGTACCTTTTGCATATTTCCAGTGTCCTGTCTGTCGATCCAGTATCAAGAACAACTACCTCCGAAAACTCTTGTAAACTCGCAAGAGTAAGGTTTATAGTTGCCTCTGCATTTTTTGTTATCAAAACTGCTGAAATATTCTTCATAAAACTACTTTTGCTTTTTGTTATAAACAATTGTAATGGTATCTTTTAGATGGAAGTCTACAATCACTCTCTCATCTGCAATTGAATCAGATTGCTGAATATTCTTTTCTGAAAACATGTCAGTTTTCATTTCGTACTCTGCTGTATCACTATTCTTATTTATACCGAACTGCTGTTAGTATTAGAATAAACGCAAAAAAAAGAAAGATATTTAGTTTCCATTAGTAT
>JBNKJW010000214.1:0-9202 GCA_050291445.1 Bacteroidales bacterium
ATACCATCTCTGCACTGAAAATTTCTTAAAATAACCCGTTATTATTTCAAAATTTTCAGTGCAGATCTAGCATAATTATGACTTTCTGTGCTCATTATTTTACATCGAACTCAGGTTATTATATAGTTGCAGAATGTTTGGATAAATGAACAGTTTCATAAAAATCCAACTGGTCCGTTTTCAGTTTTCTTTTTTCGTCCTTAATTGCTGGATTCTCTACAATTTCAATTGTATCTTTAGTTACTTTTATTAATTGCATCACCTTGAAATAGTCGGTGCTGATTTTAAATGACAAATCACGAATTGATCCAAAACCAATTCTCTGAACATATCCTTCTTCATTATAAAGCCAAACAGGAAGTGCAAAAAATTTACTGTCGTGTGACCAAACCGGAGGGCCGCCGGCATCAATATGCAACAACACGTCTTCATCATCCATCTGAAGAAAACAATTGCCGGTTAATGGATAATTATTAATAATTTCTTTTACGTTGGTGTATTTTAATGAATATTTATCATCTGGCGAAGGCCATTTACAATTTTCACATAAAACACCGTTCTTCTTTTCTGTAAAATTCCAGGGATCTTTCATCATACTTCGTTAGTTTTAATTTTTACTATTTTGGTCGATAGAAATTGCTCTATCCTCAAATTTAATCATATTAACTTTATGTTTGCTCATTTCTTAATATGTTCTTAAGCATGTTTTTATGCAAAATTGATTGGAATTGACCTAGTTACATAATCGGGTAGCGAAGCCAAAGGGTCTGCTATAATAAAAAAATGTTAAATAACCAGCTTTAAACAAGCCTTATTCGACTCACCTCTCCTGGTTAAGTAAAATAATAGTTGATAATTTGTGTTTTGTAAAAAAAATTAAACTACCTTTGTTAGCAACCATGTTAAACTGTTAACTAAATCACGACTAAAATTGTTTATTCTTGCTAAACCCGATTTACCAACACTTAACAATTCTTCTTCGCGATTGAGTTTATTTTAATGCATTGGATTTTCCGGTACAACTAACATTGGTTATAATTAACTCATTTTTTTTACTTTATTTTACTTGATTATGAACATTTATGTAGGAAACCTTCATTATGAAGTTAATGAAGACGATCTAAAAGCAGTATTTATGGAGTATGGCGAGGTTGAATCGGCCAAAATTATTATTGATAAATACTCTGGAAAAAGCAAAGGCTTTGGTTTTGTTGAAATGCCAAACCAGGAAGAAGGCCAAAAGGCCATAGACGAACTAAGCGGTGCCGAGTATAAAGGCCGCAACATGAAAGTAAACCTGGCACAGGAAAAAGGTAGTGGCCAAAAAAAATTCAATAAGCGACCTAGAAATCAAGATTACAACAGTAATTACTAAGTTTCTTTCTGCTGTTTGACCTTACCAAATAACTATACAAGAAAATTAGTGCTAAGCATACTTACAAAACATAAAGAAGGAACAAACCGCAAAGATTTTTCAAATTGGCTTTTAGTTAAAACAATTTAACGATTCCCTGGAAATCTCCAGGGTTTTTATTTTTTCATCTAATCGAATACCGGCTCTACATGCTTATTTATAGCTAGTTCATACATTTGCAGAACCTGCTTTTTGGTCACCCTGCGTTCTGATAGTGCTGGCAAATTTTTAATTTCAAAAAAATCAACTTCGCTTGTTTCAAGACCTGGAGCTGCCTTACCACCAACTATTTTACACTCCATAAAAAGCTGGTAAATGTCGAACGGAAATGGTCTTTCCTGATACTTGTTATAATCAATAAATCCAAGAATCCTAACTGGTTCAACATCAAATCCGGATTCTTCTTTTGCTTCATTGATTGCAATTTGGCTCGGTGTCATTCCTAAATCGGCATAACCACCTGGCAAACACCACTTTCCATCCATTTTTTCTTTTACCAACAATAGTTTTTTATCCTTTACAACAACTACTCTCACACCTACCTTAGGAGTTTGATAACCAACTTCTCTGTTAAAGATAAATTCAAGCTTTTGGGTATCTATTTTTGTGATATTATTTAAAATCTTAAGGCTTAGATCCAGCAGCTGCTCGTATCGCTCTTTATCATATTTATCATTTGTAAAAGCAAGACCTGTCTGAGCTATTGAGTTTATTTGTTTTGCAATTTCAAGCCAATGCTCTGGAATGTGTCTGGTTGTATTTATATCGGAATTCATAGTTGCTTTGTTAAATGCATGGTATAAAATCTCAGAATTTATTTTTTAGCTTAAACACTGTTTATTATTCAAACTTCCTATTTAAAATTTGTTCTCGCATGTGCTCGCCATCCCAGGCCTGATCATTTAAGTTAGGTTGTTGCTCAATGTCACCTTGCAGCAGATCTTCCTGAATTTCAATCTGTTGCCTAACTTCTGAAATATATACTTTTTTATTATGACGATGATGAAACAATTCCCGCATAGCTTTTTCGTCGTATTTTCTAAAGTTTAGCCCTGCCCTGTTTGCTGTATATGCTCTTCTGCCAAGTTTTAACAACACGTCTACCCCAAGCTTGATTGAGGTATCTAAATGCTCGCGATAAATGTTTTCAATTCCAAGATCCAATAACTCATAGGCATCAACTCTATTTCTTGCCCGCACCATTACCTCTAAATTAGGGAAATGCTTTTTAACTGTTTTCACCAACTCATAATTGGTCTCAGGGGAATCAATCGCAATTATCAAAATTTTTGCTTCTTCTGCCCCTGCCGATTCTAATAAATCTTTACGGGTAGCATCCCCATAATAAACCTTAAAACCCATCTTCCGCAGTAAATCAACTTGCCTTGAATTATAGTCAAGGTATGTGGCCTCGGTACCATTTGCTCGCAAAAACCGACCAATTGTACTCCCAAAATGTGAAAAACCTGCAATAATTACCTTATTATTTTCCTCAATTTGGTCTGCCTCTTTTTTCTCTGGTTCAACATGTCTAAACCATCTTTGAATCAATTTTTCATTCAGTAAAATTAACAGCGGAGTAACAGCCATGCTTGAAGCGGTAACCACCATCATCATATCAATATATTCTTTTGAAAGAATTTTTAACTTGCCTATTAACGAAAACAAAACAAAGCCAAATTCTCCAATTTGAGCCAAACCAATTGAAAAGGTAAGGTTTTGGTTTAACGGAAACTTAAAAATCTTCCCAATAATTAATAATATAAACAGTTTTAAAAAAACAATTCCTAGTGTTAAACCTAAAATAAGGTTAGGGTTTTGGGCAATTAATGCAAAGTTTATCGAAGCCCCAACTGCCATAAAAAAAAGTCCTAAAAGCAAACCTTTAAAAGGATCAAGATTACTTTCCAGCTCATGCTTAAACTCGCTATTTGCCAATACAACACCAGCCAAAAAAGTGCCAAGGGCGGGGCTTAAACCAACCATTTCCATTAAAAATGCTATGCCAACTACTATTAACAATGCAGCAGCCACAAACAACTCACGCAGCTTTGTTTGGGCAATTATTCTTAACAAGGGAACTAGTACAAAACGTCCCACCAAAACAATTGCACTAACAGCTGCTAATACCGAAACTGTTTGCAACCATGCCGGATAATGCTCAATAAAACTCCCGTGTCCCGTAGCACTCTGTCCTCCAGGCAAAAAAACCAGTAAAGGAAGCAATGCCAGCATTGGAATAACCGAAATATCCTGAAAAAGGAGGACTGAAAAGGAGTTTTGCCCGATTGGAGTGTTTAATTGTCCTTTTTCCTTATAGGTTTGTAATACAATAGCTGTTGAAGATAGTGAAAGGGCTAAAGATGCTGCCAGAGATGATTGCCATTGCAGGCCTAAAAATACGCCCAGTGCAAAAAGCAGTATAGTTGTTCCAACTACCTGTGTCATCCCTATCCCTAATATTTGCTTGCGTATTGACCAGAGCTTTTTAGGTTCTAACTCAAGACCTATTAAAAAAAGCATCATCACTACCCCAAATTCAGCAAAATGCAGAATATCTTCGCCTTCATCGCCAATAAAACCAATCAGGAAAGGGCCAATGATTACACCTGCTAAAAGGTAGCCCAAAACAGATCCCATGCCCAGCTTTTTGGCAACAGGTACGCAAAGTACTGCAGCAGCTAAATATATCATTGATTGAAACAAAAATCCACCCATCCTATTTAACTTCTTTTAATACACAAACATCATTCATTATCTCCAGCGATTGTAACTCCGGGTATTTTAAATTCCCTCCTGAAAGTTTTTGCAAAAGAATATCATATTGATCTGCATATTTTTCTAAATCATCATCGGTTAACCGGTGTGTACCTTGCACTGTAAATGGTGGCAGGTAAATCATTTTACATAAGTTGGCAGTTTGTTCAAATGGCCTCATGAACTCACTGATAGTGAAATTGTTATGACCTGTTTTTTGATAGGATGTACGGGCACCTCCAGTGGTAATCACATTCATTGCTACCTTATCTCTTAAAGCATCGCCACCAGGACCATAGGCCCATTCAAATTCTAAAACCATATCCATCCATTGTTTTAAAAGAGCAGGCGAACTGTACCAATAAAAGGGATGTTGCCAAACAATCACTTTGTGTTCTGTCAATAATTTCTTTTCATATTCAATATCAATATTAAAATCAGGATACATTTCATATAAATCATGAAAAGTAACATTATCCCTACTGGGTATATGCTTTATAAGCGTCTTGTTAGTGCGTGATTTTTCAAGTCGTGGGTGTGCAAATAAAATAAGTACTTTGTCCATAAAAGTCCAGTTTTATGATTTTTCGACTCTCAAAAATAAGATAATTTATTCTTTTTCTCTGATTTCATCGATTATTAGTCAAATTACGCTGGTTTATTCAAATTATCTCTTTCAAGTTCAATTAAAAAGATGTAAATTTAAAACACCTGAAAACCTAAAACCTAAATTACTTTGAGAAAACTTGAAAGTAAGATTGATATCCAATCTGACGAATTTATTGAGAATAAAGCAGCTTACCAGCAACTTTTGAAAGATTTTAGAGAAAAACTGCATAAAGTTATCGGTCGAAAGTCTGAGAAAAGCGTAATAAAGCATATTAAAAGAGGAAAGTTACTTGCCCGAGACAGAATTGAACTACTGATTGACAAAAACACACCTTTCCTGGAACTTTCGACACTAGCAGCTAATGGAATGTATGAGGACAGCTTCCCTTCTGCTGGCATTATTACCGGTATTGGTGTTGTACATGGCAACGAATGCATGATTGTAGCCAATGACGCCACTGTAAAAGGTGGAACCTACGTAAAAGAAACCATTAAAAAGCATGTGCGGGCCCAGGAAATTGCCATGGAAAACCATCTGCCTTGCATTTATATGGTTGATTCGGGTGGCGTTTTTTTGCCCGAGCAAGCCAATGTTTTTCCCGACAAATATGATTTTGGGCGTTTTTTCTTCAATCAGGCGCGAATGTCATCAGCCGGAATACCACAAATAGCTATTGTTATGGGCTCATGCACGGCAGGTGGAGCATATGTACCCGCCATGAGTGATGAAACCATCATAGTGAAAAACCAGGGAACTATTTTTATTGGTGGACCTCCGTTGGTTAAAGCAGCAACCGGACAAGAAGTAACAGCCGAGGAATTGGGCGGTGCTGTGGTTCACACAAGCATCTCTGGGGTTGCCGACCATCTTGCTGAAAATGACCAACATGCACTACAAATTTGCAGGAACATTTTTGAAGGAATTGTTAATAAAAACAAGCAGGCTCAGGAACAAATACAATTTAAGGAACCCGTTTATGATCCTTCTGAATTATATGGAATTGCACCCATTAACTTAAAAAAACAAGTCGATTCTCACGAAATAATTATGCGAATTGTTGATGGAAGCAAATTTCAGGAGTTTAAAGAAAACTACGCACCTACTATTGTTACAGGTTTTGCCAGAATAATGGGATATTCCGTAGGAATAATAGCCAATAACGGGGTTATTTTCTCAGAAACATCCTTAAAAGGGGCACATTTTGTCGAATTATGTACATCCAGGAATATTCCCATATTGTTTTTGCAAAACATTACAGGTTTTATTGTCGGCAAAGAATACGAACACAAAGGAATTGCGCGCGATGGGGCCAAATTTGTTCATGCAGTGGCCAATGCCAATGTTCCGAAAATTACACTGGTTTTTGGAGGTTCATTTGGGGCAGGCAACTATGCAATGGCAGGCAGGGCTTATGAACCCCGATTTTTATTTATGTGGCCCAATGCTAAAATTTCGGTAATGGGTGGCGAGCAAGCCGCAAGCGTGTTGATAACCGTAAAAGAAGAACAACTTAAAGCCAAGGGTGAAAAGTTGGGAGTTGAAGAAGCTGAAATGCTCAAAAAGTCAATACTTGAAAAGTACGAACATGAGGGTTCGGCCTATTACAGCACATCAAGGCTTTGGGATGATGGCATTATCGATCCAGTAGACACCCGAAAGGTTCTTGCAATGGCAATATCGGTTGCGCTTAATAAAAAGTTTGAAGAAACCAGGTTTGGGGTTTTTAGAATGTGAAGCTGGCTGCCGACACCTCCCTACTGACTCTTCAATCAACTAACAACCAACGACTTAACGACTAATTTCAAAACAATGAGATACAACACAATAGAACTAACCAAAGAAAATAATATTGCCACAATATGGTTCAACCGACCTGAAATTCACAATGCTTTTAACCAGCTGATGATTTCTGAAATAATCCTCTGTTTTGAATCTCTAAAAACCGACGAAAATATAAGGGCGATTGTACTAAGAGGCAAAGGAAACTCATTTTGTGCAGGAGCCGATTTAAACTGGATGCGCGATGTGGCTAAATTCAGTTACAAGGAAAATTATGAAGAGAGTTATCAGCTGTCGAAGTGTTTTTACACAATTTATACAAGTCCCAAGCCAACAATTGCTTTGGTTCATGGGGCTGCCATTGGCGGGGCAAATGGTTTACTGGCTTCCTGCGATTTTGCTTATTGCACCAATGATACTGTTTTTTCATTGAGCGAAGTAAAAATTGGTATTGTGCCAGCTTGTATTTCACCTTACATAATTAAAAGGACAGGAGAATTTACATCAAGAGAACTAATGCTTACCGGCTTAAGGTTTAAGGGTAAATCTGCTGAAAAATACAAACTTGTAAATGAATCAATGCCAGAGGCTGATTTGGATGATAAATTGAACTCAATTGTCAACCTACTGAGAACCAGTGGCCCTAAAGCTATTACACATTGTAAAAACTTAATTGATAATGTGGTCAATAAGCTGTCGTTAGATGAGGCATTGGAATACACTGCTGAAATGATTGCAGAGATAAGAGCATCAAAGGAGGGACAGGAAGGAATGGATGCTTTTTTGAATAAACGGAGACCGAACTGGGTGGGCTGATGCTAATTGCTATTCTCTGCTGACTGGTTTCTAGTGTCATGTCAAAGCTAATTTGTCAGGTGACAACACCTGACAAGTGCACCAGCCAGGTGTTGTCACCTGGCTAATTACCAGAAATATCAAATTTGACTTAACACTAGTAACTAGTGACCAGAAACCAGAGACTTGAATCATTTGATATTCTAAAACTACTAAAACATGTTCAAAAAAATACTAATTGCAAATCGTGGTGAAATAGCGTTAAGGGTGATTCGTACTGCAAAAAAGCTCAACATAAAAGCAGTTGCAATTCACTCAAAATCAGATAGTAACGCATTGCATGTAAGACAAGCAGATGAAGCGTATTTTGTTGGTGAAGACAAATTGTCTGAAAGCTACCTGAACATCGAAAAAATTATTGCTGTAGCCCAAAAAGCAGATTGCGAAGCTATTCATCCAGGTTATGGCTTTTTATCGGAAAACCCTGAATTTGCAAAAGCTTGCAGTAAAGCAGGTATCATTTTTATCGGTCCTGATGCAGTCATTATTCAAAAAATGGGCAATAAAATTGAAGCCAACCAATTTGTTAAAAGCATTGGCATCCCCACTATTGAAAATAAAATTGGAGATAAACAATATTTGCTTTCTGAAGCAGCCAAAATGGATTTTCCAATTCTGTTAAAAGCAGCTGCAGGAGGCGGTGGAAAAGGAATGCGAATTGTCAGAAAATCGGATGAATTAGAAGAAGCTTTGGAAACCACAAGCAGAGAAGCACTAAACTATTTTGGAAATGATTCGGTATACGCTGAGAAATACATCGAAAACCCTCGACACATTGAAGTACAAATTTTAGGAGACGCACATGGAAATGTTGTGCACCTGTTTGAGCGTGAATGTTCAATTCAACGGCGCTATCAGAAAATCATCGAGGAGGCACCCTCAATTACATTGATTGAGGAGGTTCGGCAAAAAATTTGCAATGCTGCGGTTGAAATTGGTAAAAAAGTGAACTATACAAATGCCGGAACTATTGAGTTTTTAGTTGACAAGGATTTGAACTTTTACTTTCTAGAAATGAATACCAGAATACAGGTAGAACATCCTGTTACTGAAATGATTACTGGAATAGACCTAATTGAAAAACAGCTCAAAATTGCCAGCAACGAACCCCTTGATTTATCGCAAAATGATATAAAGAGAAATGGTCATTCAATAGAATGCAGGGCTTACGCCGAAAAACCATCGGATAATTTTATGCCCTCGCCCGGAATAATCCAGTTTTATTATTTGCCACAGTTAGGTGATGTAAGAATTGAATCTGCCCTGGAAACAGATTCTGAGGTTTTTAGCTTTTTTGACCCCATGATTAGCAAACTAGTTGCATGGGGCGAAAACAGGGAGGTTGCCAGAAAAAAAATGTTACATTTACTTAATAATTATCAAATACATGGACCCGAAACAAACATTGCTTTTTTAAAGGAATTGATTTCGAATAAGGACTTTATTGAAAATAAAATTTCAACATCGTATTGCGATAAAAACCGCGATAATTTAATTGCATCAATAAACGAAAAGGCAAAAAAAATAGACACAATTGTTCCATTAATAGGCTTTTTATTGTTTGATTTAAATAAAAAGGATAAAAATGCTATCAGAACAAGTAATCTTTGGACAAGAATTGGTTATTGGAGGCAGATGATGTTAGTACCTGTCACATTCAATGACGCTCCTTATGAAATCGACATAAAAAGCTATGAATCAAACAATTACAGACTACTAATAAAAAGCAACCTCTATTCCTGCCAATTGCTGGAGTATGATAAATATAGCATTCGCCTGAAAATAAA
>JBNKJW010000215.1:0-11489 GCA_050291445.1 Bacteroidales bacterium
GACATTAAGATGGGTGCATATTGCAATTAGTAACGCTAAAAGGAATTTCCTTGGAGTTTATCATAAGATCAAAAGAAAATATTTACAAAATTACTTAAACGAATTCGTATACAAACTTAATAGAAGGTACTTTAAATCTATTTTTGAAAGACTTGTTATAGCATGTCTACTTATTTAGGTGTAAACTACCGCCCAAACAAATAATTTAATTTGTATTTGATTTATCAAACACAAACATAACCAGATACTTTTCTCCACACAGTGAAAAGTTGAATTTGAGCCAATTTGTTTTGAAAGTGCATACAAATACAGATTATTTGTAATATTAAATCCATTTAACCAGCCTAATTCACAAAGATCGAGAAGTAATTCATAAAACCTCACAATCAGCCACTTAAGGTACGAGTGCGGGAAAACTTTATTTTTGTCATTTTTTACAAATGAGTTTATTTTGATGCATCTGCTATATTACAAAACCCTTTAAATATTGATTATGTCTGTAGGTTTTGCACCTTTTATCTACATTAAACTAAACTCATGAATTTTGCAGATTAAAGAGTAAAAACTTTTGTTTTTTTTAATTATCTTTACATGCAGAAGAATAATAAAAATGAGAAAAGTTGCTTTTTTTATTGCATTAATGGTGGGTTTAAATGCCACAGCTGTTGCCAGAAGACCAGAGGAAGAGGAGGGCCAGGCAGTGGTTTTAAAGGATGAAGATAAGGATACGAACAAAAACCACATTTCGGTTATTCATCAAATTACCAACAGTATTTTAACTTGTTTTTATGCCGTTACTAAGGATGGCAAATTCGAACTCATAAGTTGGGATAGGATTGCAACAATTTTCAACAAGCAAACACCTGATAATAAGAACAATAAGAAGCATTCACTCAATAACAAATACAACTGGTTGTTAATGAATTACGAAGTTAATGGAAAGAAAGAATCGGTGAACTATAAAATTCTTGAAAAATAGTACACTGATTCAACTGACTATTTTGATAAATTAAAATTGTAATAAATCATAATAATCATAAAAAACCAGTGTACCCTATTTTATTTAATTTTATACCTAAGCCCAACATAAAAGCTTCTTCCAAAAATTGGTCCCCAAACCAAAGAACTTTCAAAATAAGGACTAAAAGGCTGATCGCTTGCCAAAATTGGATTTTCCTGTTTATAATCTAACAGGTTTTCAACCCCGGCATAAACTTCAAACAATTTTCGCCACGACTTTGTAACCTGAAAATTCATCGTAAAAAAATCAGGTGATTCAGTTAATAATTGATACTCTTCGGGATTAGAATCCGTACCAGGTATCCTCTTATTTCCCTGCCAGTTGATGGTGTAATCAAACTTCCAGTACTTTCTGGTTTCATAGGCAAGGTTAGCAAATGCCCGATTCTCAGCAACCAGAGGTTTTGCTTTCAACACGCCGCTATAATTCGTTTTTACATCATACCAACGATAAGCCAGGCGAACATCAAGCCGTTTAACTACCTCATAATCAAACTGTGCCTGAAAACTATTTGAGTAGGATGAGCCATCAAGGTTATAAAAAACAACCTGTTGTGGGTTTTGATCCAAATCTACTACAATCTGATTTTCAAAATCTGTTCTGTAAAAATCAAGACTTACCAGTCCATCGCGGTAATCGAGCGTGAAATGCTGTGTGAAATTAATTCCGTAATTCCAGGCTACTTCAGGGTCCAACCCATAGGGTTTGTCACTTTCATCACCCTGAATAATGAACTCACGCGAACTTGCCAGAATTCCTGTATTTTCAGAAATAATATTTGCTGTCCGCTGCCCTCTCCCGCCAGATAGTCGAATAATCGTTTTTTTGGTGGGGGCATATCGTATATGCAACCTTGGTGTAACAAAAGCTCCAAACAGATTATGATAATCGGCACGAACACCCGCTACCAAATTAAATTTTTCCAAATAACTATAAGTATATTCGAAAAAAGCACCGGGAACCGCCTCCTGTCTGTCGTATTTTATCTGGTTTAATGCTTCATTGTAATCATCAAATTGAAAGCTTAAACCTGCTTTGTATTTGTGATTCGTATTCCCTATTGCACTCTGAAACAATAGGTTAGCATAAAAAGTAGATTGAGTAGCATTGTAACTATTCAAGCCAAAATATGAATGCTGATCGTGAAAAGCACCAGATAATTGCAAACCTACACTTTGATAAGGTTTTTCAAGGCTTACTTTACCTATTTTTGCCCAGCCTTCTAACCTTTTAGTTTCAAGGTGCATACCCCAGGCATTGGTGGTTCCTTCATCATTTTCAGCGTCAAAGGTTAGCTGACCACCAATATTATCAATATAGGTTCCTTTTGCTCCCAATTCAAAATGTAAACCATGCTCATTTCGAAGTTCCCACCTGTTTAAAGCAACATATTGTTCTATTAAAGGTTTATCCAGAAAACCGTCATCATTTCTGTCGTGCTTTATTTGGTGTGTACTCCCATGCAAAAGCAAAGCAGATGACCAGTTTTTACCAGCCTTGAATTTAACGTTGGCATTGGCCTCCAACCGACCTTCTTCATTCGCAAAAGCATTTAAATAAATTTTATCCATGCTTGCTGGTCGGCGTAACTCTACATTTATCTGCCCGGCAATGCTTTCATAGCCATTAGCTACAGACCCTGTCCCTTTTATTAGCTGTATTCCTTCAATCCAGGTTCCTGGAATATAGGTCAGTCCGTAAACTGCCGACAAGCCCCTGACATCAGGCATATTTTCACGAGTGATTTGGGTATAAGGCCCTGCCAGGCCAAGCATCATAATTTGCTTTGTACCTGTAACAGCATCTGTAAATGAAACATCCACTGCAGGGTTAGTTTCAAAGCTTTCGCTCAAATTGCAACAGGCAGCTTTTAGTAACTCCTTCTCCCCAATTTTTTTTACGCCAATTGGGTTTAAAAAATCGGTTTCGATGCTTTTTTTTCGGGTAACAACATCAACCTGGTCTAATTCAATAGATTCGCTTAAAACAATCTCAACTGGCTTGTTTTCAATCACTTTTACAGTGTCGCTAACATAACCTACAAAGCTAACTATCAAATGGTTATACCCATCAACCCTTTTTAGTTTAAAAAAGCCTTTTTCATCTGTTATGGTAGCAGTTTGAGTATTTTTCCAGTACACATTGGCAGCTGGTAAAGCCAGCTTTTCTTTATCCTGACTGATTCCTTTTACAATACCTTCAACATAATTATCTGTATTCTGCGCAAATACATTAATTAAATGAGAAAGGAAAAAAGCCAGTAAAAAAAGATGTTTTTGCAAATACCTAATGTTTTTCAACACCATCGTTGTATGCGCAGCATTTTGGTAGTTTGCTATAAGCCTTTTCATTGGCCTTCACTTTTTCTGTTTCATGGCCAGCTTCAGCAACTGCTTTGTGAATAGTTTCCAACGTGGTTTTTTTTGTGTTGTATACCACTTTTAACAGGCTTGTTTCTTTATCCCACTCAGCCAGTTTTACCCCTTTAATTAAAGCGGCATTTTCAATGCGTTCTTTGCACATCATGCAAACACCTTTTACCTTAAATTCAGCAGTTTCCACTTTCTTTTTTTTATCTTGTGCTGATAATGAAACTGTTAGAAACAATGAAATGGCTAACATGAATATGTTTTTTATTTGTGTATTCATTTTGTTAATTTTTAGATGATTTTGTAAAATTTAATGTCTACTATTGAAAACCTGTCAGATCTTACCAATAAGATAAAAATCTTAATTTCAGCCAGTTAGCAGAAAAAGTCTGACAAATTCACCCAAGTAGGGTAACAAATCACATAAAATTAACCGTAGAAAAGAAAGGTGCAATTGGTTTTCCAAATTGCTATTTTAGGAGGTGGTGATAAATCACGACAAATGTATACTTCATTTTCTGTATTTGCCTTTAAATGAAATTGTTCCTCATTAGCTTCTATTTCAATAAACTTAAAAACTTCTGAGAATTGAACTGAACTTGAAACAACCTGCTGATCCGAATCCAGTTGAATAAGCAACTGCTCATTATGGCAACACCCATCATCAAAATCCATTGCTGCACAACAACATGTTGAATTTTTTGCAATTATTGAAACAGATTCAATTTCGCCCTGGCAGTAATGCAAATTAACCACCAGTCCTGTTGATAAAACAAGGTAAACTATTGAAACTAATATGGAGGTCAATTTTCTCATTTTACTTATCTAACTACAAATATAGTGTTTTTGTTTTTTTTCTACCTGATTTATTGTGTGTTAAAGATTGTTAATTAAAAAGCACTGGTTGTCAGCTACTTGACAATTAATTGATTACCTTTTATGATAATTTAGAAAGAAATTTGAATAGAATCTGGATTTAACAGTTTAGTAAACAAAAATAACTGTTTTTAATCATCACTACTAAACGTTTTTTCAGCGATCCTTTTTACAAGGTCCACTTTAACACTTACATTATTACAGTCAATAAACACCGTATCAGCAACTTTAGAAATCTGCAATTCCAAAGGCTGGCAATTTTCAATAAAAGCTAAATCTTCCATGATAGGCCAAATCTTATGCTTTATTTTTAAGGTTGTCATTGCACCCAAAAAACTGTCATCATACAAATAAAGTTTTACTTTATGGTTTGGATACTTAAGTTCTTTTGCCAATGTTCCACCAAGAAACCCTTGACCAATTCCTAATGACGTAATTATAAAAGAAAAAAAGAGGCAACCAGTAAT
The DNA here is from genome assembly GCA_050291445.1 of Bacteroidales bacterium. Lineage (GTDB taxonomy): Bacteria > Bacteroidota > Bacteroidia > Bacteroidales > NBLH01 > NBLH01. The sequence continues at coordinate 4,734 of JBNKJW010000215.1, forward strand.
AAAAATTGCTATTATTGTTGTTGCCACCACTGATGTTTGTTTTGAAAACCCCTTTTTAAGGTAATTCCAAAGTCTGACAATGATAACGTACACAAAAACAATATTAAAAACATACAAAACCAAAATAATGATTTGTTGAACAGCTACCCATGATGGAATTACCTCGGGCAATATGGCCAAAATACCCAGGGCAATAAAAACAATGAGTCCTGAAATTACATAGATGGTTTTTATTTTATCAATAAAATTTACTTTCAAAACAATATAGGTTTTAGTTTTTCTAATTCGGTTTTAAAGTATAAAAATAGCAAAATACAAATAGCAAAATACAAATGGGCAAACAATTATTTGAATAGCAATATTGCTATTTGAAATTTCGCAACTTTGTTATTGTTATATTTTGTTAAAACATTTTCCGTATCTTTCATACTTAATTAACTTTGCAGATATTGTAAAATGGCTAAAACCAGCCGTTAAAAAATAGAACAAAACTATATGGCAACACAATTTAGGCCTGGAGGGTTTAGAGTACTACCTCCAGTAGTTAAGAACCTTTTAATTATAAATGGGCTTTTTTTTCTTGCAACAATTTCATTGCAAAGTGGATTTAAGATAGATTTAAACTCAATGTGGGGATTGTATTATATGGGATCAGATAAGTTTGAGCCATTCCAATTCCTTACCTACATGTTTTTACATGGTGATATTACCCACCTGTTTTTTAATATGTTTGCTTTTTGGATGTTTGGAAATGTAATAGAAAACGTTTGGGGACCTAAAAAGTTTATCATATATTATTTTGCAACTGGTTTAGGAGCAGCTTTTATACATCAGCTTGTTCAATATGTAGAAGTTCAAATGCTTATTGATAAGTTAACAGAGGCTGGGGTGACAATGAATATGATTAATGAAATAATTGCCAGTGGAAAATACAATACAGGACTATTAGGTATTGTTTCAGAATCGGATTTATTTACTTTATACAAAACTTATAATGGTTCAACTGTTGGAGCTTCAGGTTCTGTATTTGGTATTCTTTTGGCCTTTGGAATGCTTTTTCCTAATGCATTGATTTATTTGTACTTTGCAATTCCGGTAAAAGCCAAATGGCTGGTAATTGGGTATGGAGCACTTGAATTATGGTCAGGAATTGCAGCTAACCCGGGTGATAATGTTGCCCATTTTGCCCACCTGGGCGGAATGATTTTCGGCTTTATTTTAATTAAAATTTGGAAAAAGAAAGAGAACAATAACCGATGGACATAATAAAAGAATTAAAAAAAAGGTATAAGACAGGCAGCATCCTTTTTAAATTAATATTTATAAATGCTGCGGTTTTTATTCTTTTAGGGATAATAAATTTCTTCTCAATTTTTGGCTTACCAGGTATTAGTACCAGTGACTGGTTTGGAGTACCTGCCGATTTGGGTGAATTAATGTATAAACCATGGACATTAATTACTTATATGTTTGTTCATGGAGGATTTATGCATATTCTGTTTAATATGCTGTGGCTATTTTGGTTAGGGCAAATATTTTTGCAATTTATAACTTCTAAACGTCTACTTAGTGTTTATTTACTTGGAGGGTTAAGTGGAGCAGCATTATACATTGCTGCATACAACTTGCTTCCAGTATTTGATCCTCTTGGGTCTACTGCAATTGGTGCTTCAGCGTCAGTATATGCAGTTGTTGTAGCAATTGCAGCATTTGCACCTGATTATTCCTTAGGACTTCTATTTATTGGCCGAGTAAAGCTTAAATATTTGGCGCTTTTTATGATTCTTCTAGATATTATTAGTATTGGCGGTCAACCAGGAGAAATGCGACTCAATGCTGGTGGCCACATAGCCCATTTAGGTGGTGCATTGTTTGGTTATTTTTTTGCTGTGCGATTAAAAAAGGGCAAAGACATTACCAAAGGATTTTCTGCCACTATGGATTGGTTGTTCAGCATGTTTAAAAGCCGGCCAAAAATGAAGGTAACTTCGAATAAATACCGACAAAAACCATCATCGGGCACTGCCAATGCCAAAGCTGCCAGCGATCTAGATTACAATAAAAAGAAAAAAGCAAGCCAGGCAGAAATTGACCGGATTTTGGATAAAATATCGAAAAAAGGATATGATAGCCTGACAAAAGAAGAAAAGGATACGTTGTTTGATATGAGTAAGAAGTAGAACCTTGAAATTAGAGCTTAGAAATTAAAAAAACAAAACAAGTTCTAAGTTCCAATCACTAATTTCCAAAAAAGTGACAGAGAAGTCGTTTTTCGAAAAAGTATATGAAGTAGCACGCCAAATACCATTTGGACGCGTTTGTACCTACGGAACAATAGCCAAACACATAGGTTCGCCGCAGGCCGCCCGAATGGTAGGATGGGCAATGAATAAAAGTGGTTTGGAAAAAAAATTTGTCCCGGCACACCGGGTGGTTAACCGAAACGGAATCCTTACCGGGAAACGACATTTTGCAAACTCAAACACCATGCAGGAATTGCTTGAAGCTGAAGGGATTGAAATTATTGACAACCAAATTCAGGATTTTGAAAAACTGTTGTGGGAGCCGGATAAGGAGGATTGAAAAAAGGGTGAGGTATAAGAAAGAATTTGGGAGGGGTAGTAATCAGTGTTCAGTAATTGGTATTCAGTAACCAATATCGGAGCTGGAAGACAAAACCCAAAAGAAAAAGACATTGTGCAACTTTGTGAAAAACTTTTTATCACTTTGTGCTCCTGGAAAAACAAGACAAAAAAATAAGGTTGAAAGATGAAAGTTTGAGTGCATCTCAAACCTCATATCTAAATACTAAAATCTATAATAATGGCAAAAGATTGGAAAGAACGTCTGGGAATGGTTTACTCAACTAACCCTGATTTTGAATATGAAACAAACAAACAAGACGAAGAAGAAACCATTGAACCTGCAAAGCAAAACCTAAAAGTACAACGCGACAAAAAAAAACGTAAAGGAAAAACGGTTACTTTGGTTACCGGCTTTATTGGAAATGATGATGACTTAAAAGAATTGGGCAAAGAACTTAAAAGCAAATGTGGAGTTGGAGGCTCGGTAAAAGATGGGGAAATTATTATCCAGGGAGATTGTGTTGACCGAGTAATGACTTTGCTTGCAGAAAAAGGTTATAAAGTAAAAAAAGTTGGGGGCTAAAATTTAGAAATTTGAAATTGGTATATTAGAACTCACAAAAAAGTTAATCTTTTGATATACAAATTTCCAATATACTAATACACATAAAAAAATGCTGGAAATAGGGAAAATAAACGAACTAGTGGTAGTAAAAGAAGTTGATTTTGGAATCTACCTGGATGGTGGCGAATATGGCGAGATTTTGATGCCAAAACGCTATGTACCTGCTGATTGTGAGGTAGATAAACCACTTAAAGTTTTCATTTACAGAGATTCAGAAGATCGCCTAATAGCAACTACAGAGGTCCCCAAAGCAATGGTTGGTGAATTTGCCTTGTTAAAAGCTAAATCGGTAACAACAGTTGGGGCTTTCCTGGATTGGGGCTTGCCCAAAGATTTATTAGTCCCTTATCGCGAACAAAGCCATAGAATGGAAGTTGGTAAAAACTATGTGGTTTATGTTTATCTTGATAATGAATCGGAAAGAATAGTTGCCTCATCTAAAATTGATCGTTTTTTAGACAACTTGCCACCTGAATTTGAAGAAAATCAGGAAGTTGATTTGTTTATAACCGGCAAAACAGATATTGGTTACAAAGCTATTATAAATGGCATACACACCGGAATACTATACCAAAACGAGGTTTTTCAAACCATTACACAAGGACAAAAACTAAAGGGCTACATTAAAAAAGTAAGAGAAGACGAAAAAATAGATTTATGCCTCGAAAAACCAGGTTTTGAAAAACAGGATGCAATGTCGGAAACCATTCTTGAGTATTTAAAAGATAATGAAGGTTTTATGGAACTGACTGACAAATCGGCACCAGAAAAAATTTACGCCGTTTTTGAAACCAGTAAGAAAAACTTTAAGAAGGCAATTGGCTCCCTTTACAAAAAACGATTGATTAAGATTGAGGAAAATGGAATCAGGCTTGTTTGAAAATTATGGCTTACTATATTTTGCCGGGGTTATATCGAATTTTGCCCTAAATAGACGAATAAAATGACTTACATTCTCGAAACCAAGTTGCCAGGCGGTTTCGTTAACATTACTGCTTAAAAGCAGTTCTTTCGCTTTTAATAGCTTTAAATGGGTGTAGTAAGCATTTGGTGAAGTACCTACCACATCTTTAAACTTTCTTGAGAATGCAGGTAACGACAAGTGAATAAACGAAGCAATTTCATTCACCGAAATCGATGGTTGCAAATTAGCTTTCATTAAATGAATGGCTTTTGAAACAGGGTGGTTCATACATTTTTGAACCAAGCTGTTTACTCCTTTTTCTTTTAGCAAAAAATAACTCAGTTCCTGCACGTATAAATCAAGAAGAAACTTCTTGTCTTGTTCCTTACTTTTACTTAGCGCAAAATTTATTCTTTTTAAACAATGTTCAACACTTCCTCCCTTAGTTCCTAAAAACAAATCTTCTTTTGCGAGTGAATCAGGTAAGTATTCTAGCTCGGAGTATACCTGTCGTCCTGTTTTAGATAATAAATCATCGCTTAATTCAAGTACCAGTGCTTTTGTAGGCTTATAAATTTCCATTTGGACCGATGAATGGGCCGGAAGCAAAATATAATTTGAACTATCGTAAGTAAACCCTTTCTGTTGATTAATTTTTACTTGTTTTTCGCCCTCAAGTATGGTGCAAAGCCTGTTGTACTGGTAACTTTTATATTGCTCTTTATAAACACTGTCAAACTCATAATACAAAACCTTTACCATTTCTGTTTCAAGAGTATCGTTCAGCTCTAACTGCCTGTCAAAAGTTACTAACATCCCAATAATTCGGCTACACTGTTAAAAATCGACTATTAATAAAAAAACACAACTAATCTTACACCCATGGCAAATATACTTTTGTTCAAGATAATAACACAAATAATTATAAATTTTTAACAAAAGTATTATGGCTAAGACATATCGTTTTTTTATGCCCCCAATGACATTGATGGGGCAAGGCTGCCTGGCCGAAGCAGGAAAAGACATAGCTGCGATGGGATTAAAAAAAGCCCTGATTGTTACTGATAAAGACTTGGTGAAAATAAAGCTGGTTAATAAATTAACAACTGTGCTTGAGAACGAAAAAATAGAGTACATAATTTTTGATGGCACCCAACCCAATCCAACAGTGGCTAATGTTAATGATGGACTTGCTATTTTGCAGGAAAACAACTGCGATTTTGTAATATCATTTGGCGGAGGTTCGCCACACGACTGCGCCAAGGGAGTTGCCCTTGTTGCAACCAATGGCGGGTCTATTAAAGATTACGAAGGTGTAAATGTTTCAAAAAAGCCACAACTACCACTCGTAACTGTTAACACAACGGCCGGAACCGCCAGCGAAATGACTATATTTGCGATAATTACTGATGAAGAACGCCATGTAAAAATGGCCATTGTAGATAAACACACAAACCCACTAATGGGGGTAAATGATCCTGAATTAATGGTAGCTATGCCAAAGTCATTAACCGCTGCTACCGGAATGGATGCATTGACCCATGCTGTTGAAGCTTATGTATCGACTATGGCCACTCCGGTAACCGATGGATGCGCATTACAAGCTATTAAACTCATTAGCAGGTACTTAAAACTAGCGGTGGAAGATGGCAAAAACATGGAGGCCAGGGATAAAATGGCCTATGCGGAATACCTGGCTGGCATGGCTTTTAATAACGCAAGCTTAGGTTATGTACATGCAATGGCTCATCAATTAGGCGGGTTTTATAATTTGCCACATGGCGTTTGTAATGCAATTCTATTACCCCACGTACAAGCTTATAATGCCAGTATTGTATCAGGGCGCTTAGCTGATATTGCTGCTGCAATGGGCAGTGATATAACAAAAATGTCGGATAAAGAGGCTGCAAATGAGGCCATTAATGCGATTAAAAAATTATCAAAATCGGTAAACATTCCAACAGGTTTAGCTGAACTTAATGTTCAGGAAAGTGATTTTGATATCCTGGCAGAAAATACTTTAAAAGATGCATGTGGTTTAACTAATCCCAAGCAGGCAACCCACCACGAAATTATTGAAATATTTAAGGTAGCTATGTAAATTTTTACTCCCAATATTATTGTTAAGAAAAAGCTGCCTTAACAGGTGGTTTTTTCTTGTTATAACAACCTTAGTTTAACTTATTAACCTGAGTTCGACATAAAATATTCAACACAGAAATTCGGAATTATACCAAATATGTGCTAAAAATGCAGAAAGAATAGCGGGCTATTTTGAGGGATTTTTAGTGCAGAGATGTGATTACCTCCGGTGAGTGCTTCGCAGTTCCGAATTTTCTATTAGATTTGATTAATTTTTGCATAAATCACACCAATTTTTTTAGCCTGCATTATTCATAAAAAAAGGGAGTTTGTTCCCTAAAAATGCTAAATTATTAGTATTTTTAGGGTGTACACAACAAAACATCCCTTTAACAATGATAAGAAAAAAAGTTGAAAACACCAATCCTCAATTAGAACTATTTCCAGTAGCAGGAAAAAAAATTGAAGCCACCTTTACAGGAGAGCGTATCAGTAGCGATGGGGGACTCTTACTGCTCAGGGAAGTTGAAAACCAAATAGCCCTAATAAAAAATGCAAGT
>JBNKJW010000216.1:0-25611 GCA_050291445.1 Bacteroidales bacterium
TGTATTTACCAGAGCTTTTGTCTATAATTTGGATGCTTACAACTCCACTTTTATTCTTCTTTTTCCTAACATACATCCTATAAAGATAGCCCTGGGACACCCAAAATCAAAATCATTTTTTATTATTCGCCTGATTGAATGACAGTTAAGTTAAAATGCATGAAAAAAGTGCGGAAGTCAGGAAATATGTTGTCATATACTTTTGGCACTGAAGTTAAACCTGGCTTATGCAATAGAAGCTATGAAAATAGCGCACTATGGCATTTAGCAAAGGTTAACCCTTCGGTCGCCGTAGGCTTGCCGAAGGTGCTACCCGATATAAGAACACCTGATTGGTGCAACAAAGTGAAGCCAATTGGTAGTGATTCTTAATCGATTATGCAATTTAAAGAATTCAATCGTATAATTTGGGTTAAAAGTATATGCAACAAATTTTAAAAAATGGGAAAAAAACTAGAGAAGATTACCCCAGAACTTAGTGATTTTATAAAAAAGCAGCAGCTATTTTTTGTAGGAACAGCAGCTGAACAAGGGAGGGTAAATATTTCTCCTAAAGGAACTGATTCATTCAGGGTTTTAGGCGAAAATAAGGTGGTTTGGTTAAACCTTACGGGAAGTGGAAACGAAACTGCCGCTCATTTGTTACTCAACAACCGAATGACCATTATGTTTTGTGCTTTTGAAGGTAAACCTTTGATTTTAAGGCTTTATGGAAGTGCCGAAATATACCACCATCGGGATAAAAAGTTTCAGGAATACATCAGTTTATTCCCGGAAAATGCCGGCTCAAGGCAAATCATAGAAATGGATGTTGATTTGGTGCAGACTTCATGTGGGTTTGCGGTTCCGTTTATGGATTTTAAGGAAGAAAGAACCACGCTTAATAACTGGGCGGAAAAACAGGGCAGTGAGCGACTGGAAAATTATTGGAGAGAGAAAAATATGCATAGCATTGATGGGTTTGAGACGAAAATACTTTAATTATTTTGTACTTTTGGTTACGACCAAACAAGTATAAAAATGATTGATAATTTCACAACAACACCCATTGAGCTCTTACTTCAGATAATTCTTAAACAGCACAAAAAGGATAGGTGTATCTTCGGAATTCCGGAAGAGCTTTTTTTTCAGCCCAAAGAGTCCGATCCTTTTCGTTTCAACCGATTTGGGCAATTACTTGAAAACCCTGTGGGTGTTGCTGCCGGTCCTCACACGCAATTAGCGCAAAACATTGTAGCCGCCTGGCTTTGTGGTGCCCGATACATTGAATTAAAAACTGTACAAACACTGGACGAAATAGAAGTTTCAAAGCCCTGTATTGACATGCAGGAAGAGGGCTACAATTGTGAATGGTCGCAAGAATTAAAAATTAAGCAGTCGTTTGAACAATACCTTGACGCCTGGATACTGATTCATGTCCTGCAGCATTACTTTGGTTGGGATAATGGCCTTACGCCCGGTGTTATTTTTAATATGAGCGTAGGCTATAACCTCCAGGGGATTTTAAACGAAAATGTACAGTGGTTTTTCTCAAAAATGCATGATGCATCAGCGGAATTGGAACAGAAGGTTGCTAAACTGAAAAGCATTTATCCTGCTATTGATAAAATCAGGATAAATCCGTGCATTTCGGATAATATTACTTTATCAACTATGCATGGGTGCCCACCGAATGAGATTGACAAAATTGGTGTTTACTTGCTGAAAAACAAAAGTTTACATACGACCGTCAAGTTAAATCCAACCCTTATAGGAAAGAAACATTTGCATGCTATTTTAGATAGATTGGGCTTTGAAACAAAGGTGCCGGATGCAGCCTTTGAGCATGATTTAAAATATGATGAGGCTTTAAAAATCATTAAAAACCTTGAAAAACTGGCTCGTAAAAAAAATCTCCATTTTGGTTTAAAATTGACCAACACATTGGAGAGCGAAAACAACAAGGAAATATTTTTAAAAAGTGAGAAAATGATGTACATGAGCGGTAAAGCTTTGCATCCAATTTCAATTGCGGTAGCCGAAAAGTTGCAAAATGACTTTAACGGAAACCTGGATATTTCCTTTTCAGGGGGTGTAGATGCATTTAACATTAGCAAAGTTGTTGCTTGTGGACTTTATCCCGCAACTGTTTGTTCCGACCTTTTAAAACCCGGAGGGTATGGCAGGTTGGCCCAGTATTTTGATAAGTTGCGGAACAATTTTTCTAAAGTTGGCTCAGAAAGCATTGAGCAGTTTATTATTAAAAGTGCGAATGATGTTAAAGATACCAATAAATGTGCATTAGAAAACCTTAAAAAATATGCAAAAACAGTTGTTATAGACGAAAACTACAAACGAAAAGGGCTAAAAACACCAAGTATTAAAACAGGTGTGGAGCTCAACTCTTTTGATTGCATTCATGCTCCATGCGAAACTACTTGCCCAACCAACCAGGCTATTCCAGGGTATATGCAATTTGCAGCAGCAGGTAATTTTGAAAAAGCCAAAGAAATAATAGTAGATACCAACCCTTTTCCGAGAACAACCGGAATGGTTTGCGATCATACCTGCCAAAGCAAATGCACCCGAATAAACTACGATAATTCCTTATTAATCAGAGAAATAAAACGCTCGGTTAGTGAATTGGCAAAAGAACAATCTGCAAAAAAAGCAACCGACAATGGAAAAAAGGTAGCCGTAATTGGGGCAGGGCCTTCAGGCCTTTCGTGTGCCTTTTTTTTAGCAAAAGCAGGGTTTGATATTACCATTTATGAGGCAAAACTAAAAGCAGGAGGAATGGCGTCTGCTGCAATTCCAAAGTTTAGGTTAACTGATGAAGGCATTATATACGATACCAATAAAATTGTTGAGTTGGGCGTTAAGATGCACTATAATCAATCGATTGACAAAGTGAAATTTGAGGAGTTAAGAAAAAAGAATGATTTTGTTTACATAGCAACTGGTGCGCAAAAAGCCCGTACTTTTTATGTGGATGGAAAGGAATCTGCAGGAGTGCTTGATCCTCTAAAATTTCTGTATGATGTAAAAGAAGGCAAAGCGGCAACTTTAGGAAAAAGAGTGTTGATAATTGGGGGTGGCAACACAGCTATGGATGCTGCAAGAACAGCAAAAAGGCTCGTTGGATTAGGTGGACAGGTAAGAATATTGTACCGAAGGACTATTAAACAAATGCCGGCCAATTATGAAGAAATTAAAGCTGTTTTGGACGAAAGTATTGAAATTCAGGAACTGGTAAACCCTGTTGCAGTAAGTTCAAGTGGTGGGAAAGTAAATGGCTTAGTTTGCCAAAAGATGAAACTAGGTGAAAAGGATGCTTCAGGAAGGGCAAGACCTGAGAAAATTGAGGGTTCTGATTTTGAAATTATTTGCGACACCATTATTCCGGCGGTAGGGCAGGATTTGGATATTAACTTCGTGGATGTAAGGCATTTAAATACAGTCGGTTACAAAACCGGCTTGTCCAATGTTTTTATTGGGGGTGATGCTTTAAACGGAGGCCTTTCGGCAATTGCTGCCATTGGCGATGGGCGAAAAGTGGCGCAATTAATTATTGATAAATCAAAACTTAATTTTAAAACAAAACAACAATTTGATAAGAATGCACAGGACTATCGTAGCCTGATGATAAAAAAAGCAAAACGAGTTCCTGCCGTAAAAGTTACAGAAACCACTTTGGGGCAAAGAAATAATTTTAACCTAATAGTATCCAGCTTAAGCAAAGAAGAAACCAGGCAGGAAGCCTCAAGGTGTTTACTTTGCGATGAATTATGTAATATTTGCACCACTGTTTGTCCAAACTTAGCCTTGTTTGGTTATCAACACCAACCTTTTAAAACGCAACTTTCTGGAACCGATGCTATATTTGAGATTAGACAGGCTCCTCAAATTTTGCACATTGCTGATTGGTGCAATCAATGCGGAAATTGCGGTACTTTTTGCCCTACAAAAGGAGCTCCTTACCAGGAAAAGCCACATTTTCATTTAACAAGGGAATCATTTAACAAGGATGTTGAGGGTTATTTTTTGGTAAAATCAGCCTCTGAATTAACGTTGTTGCATAAAAATTACGACGAATTGCATAGTTTAACTGAAAATGCTGAGCAATTCACTTATTTCAGTGAAAGTGTGAGGTTTCAAATCGATAAGCAAACATTTGATATTGAGGGTGATACGGCTTTTAATCAAAAGTCGATCCTCAATTGGAAAAAAGCAGTTGAAATGAGTGTGATTTTGCAGGGAGTAAAGCAGTTTTTAAGCGTAAGTTCGAGCTAAAAACTGATTGTCTTTAATTTAGCTTAAGGCAAACCACTCTGTACTATTCATACCTGAGTGCCTCAACCGGATTTCTTCTTGCTGCGCTCCAGCTTAGCCAACCTACTGTTAAAAACACAATTGCAATGGTTAATATGCCAGCTACAATAAAATAGAGTGGATTTATGCTTGTGTGATAGGCAAAATTTTGCAACCATTTGTTAACCATATACCATGTAATTGGGCATGAAATAAACAGGGCTATTAATATTGGCCGTGTAAAGAATGTCGAAAGCATCAAAAATATAGAGTTATTTCTGGCTCCGTTTACTTTTCTAATTCCAATTTCTTTGGTTCTTACTTGTATGGAATATTTAACAAAGCCAAATAAACCAAAGCATGAAAGCGCAATGGCAATAATTGAGAAAATAAAAAATACATTTTTTGTCTGCATTTCTTGTTTGTATAAATTGTTGTATTCCTGATCAAAAAACGCATAATTAAATTCAATACCTGGTGCCAGTTCATTCCATATCTTTTCAATGTCGGCAATTGCCCCTTTTACATCAGTTGTATTTAAAGCAGCTGAACAATATTTAGGAGGCCAAAATTCATAATTGTCAGGGATCTCAATAAGCCCTAAAGCTTCTATTTCTTTATGTTTCGAATTGAAATGGAAGTCTTTTACTATGCCAATTATTTCATAATCTGTTCTGTCCCTTCGTATCGTTTTACCTATGCAATCAGGTTCGCCTAATAATTTAACAGCCTTTTCATTTAACACTATCTTTCTTGATTGTTCATTAAAATCTTTGTCAAAAAAGCGTCCTTTTAACAAATCGAACTGATATACATTTTTGTAATTATAATCGCAAGGCAAAAAGTTTAGTATCGCTGTTTCAACCTTGTCCTTGAATTTATATCCAATCAAATATTCACCTACATCCTCGCTTGGCGTATATTGCGACGAAGATGAAGCTTTAATGTAGCTCAATTTTTGTAGCATTTCATTCAAGACAATACTTTTTTCCCTTGGCAAATCTACAGTCCCCTTTATCACTACTATATTGTCTTTATTAAAACCAAGGTTTTTATTTTGCAGATAATCCAGTTGCGACGAAATAATCATTGTTCCAATAATTACAGCAATGCTTATAACAAACTGACCCACGATTAAAATATCTTTTAAGAATATGCCCTGGAATTTTATTTTTCCTGATGAGCTAAAAATTTTAACCGGCGAGAGTTTTGACAATATTAAAGCGGGGAAAATTCCTCCCAACAGGCCAGACAATAACGCAACGCCAAAAAATAAAGCAGCTATTATCAAAAATTTATGTCCATACACCTCAATTTGAATTCCTGTAATAGATTCAAAATAGGGCGAAACTGCATAAACGATAAGCAAGGAAGCTAAAAATGCAATAAAACTGAGCAAAATACTTTCGACAAGGTGTTGAAGAATGAGCGAACTGCGTTTTAAGCCAGACACTTTTCGGACACCAATTTCTTTTGATCGACCGAAAGCCCTAACTGTTGACAGGTTGCTAAAATTAATTATTGAAATAACTAAAATAAGTATACCAACAACCAGAAAAATATAAATATACAAGATACTGCCATTCTGTTTGTATTCGCTTTCCAGTGCTGAATATAAATGAATATCGGTAATTGGTTGTAGTTCAAAATTTACCCAATCGCCACTTGCATGCCACTCTTCCAACGAGATGTTTTTCCATCTTTTTATAACCTCTTTAACCTTTTTGGTAATATAAGTGTTGAATTTGCTCTCGAAAGACTTGTAATCGACACCCTCTTTTAGCACAATATAGTTGTAGAAGTTTGCATCAAGCCAATTTTCACCACTATTGTTTCTAAACCATGACTGCGAATTGTTGGAATAAAGCATGTCAAAATCAAAATGCGAATTCTCAGCGATGTTTTCAACTACACCAACAATGGTAAATTCTTTATTACCTCTATCCATTCCTGTCGAAACTATCTGTCCAATTGGATTTTTGTTGCCAAAAAATTTCTTTGCCATTTCTTTTGAAACAACAGCAGTGTTAGGTTGATCCAGTTTATTTATATCACCACTAATTACAGGAATTGAAAATATCTTAAAAAAACTCGGAGTAATTCCACTTAATTTCACCCTGAAGGATTTGCCATCTTTTTTGGTTAACAATGCATTGTGGAAATTTGAAATGATGGTTGCTGTTTCAACTTCAGGAAAATCGTTGCTTAGCGCATTGTAAAATGGTTTTGATGTTGTTGCTGATTGAACTTCAGAACCCATCAATACCCCTTTATATGCAACTCGATAGATACGATTAGCTTTTTCATGAAAAGTATCGTAACTCAATTCGTATTGAATCCAAAATGCAATAAGGATAAGGCAGGTGAAACCAATAACTAAACTGGAGAGATTGATAAAAGAATTCGATTTGTTTTTAATAAAACTTCTCCATGCAATTTTTATGTGGTAATTAAACATTCGGCTTATTTTTTATTGTTGATTTTGGTGAAATTTAGCTCCTGGTGCAAGGCAAAAAATGACTCATTCTATTTAATTCGCTGCAACAGTTTTATAGGCTTCATTTTTTTTCACATCTGCTCTAATCTGCCCATCCTCTATTGTAATTATCCTTTTGCCAAAATCAGCAAATTCCTGGTTATGTGTAACCTGTATTATAGTGATTCCTTCTTCGTTTAATTCTTTCAAAAGGTTCATAATGTCACGTCCCTGGTTGGTGTGTAGGTTGCCAGTAGGTTCATCGGCCAGTAATAGTTTTGGTTTTCCAATAATTGCACGGGCAATTCCCACCAGTTGTTGCTGGCCCCCTGAAAGTTGGTCGGGGAACAAATCTTTTTTGGCAACTATATTAAACCGGTCTAAAATATCAGCTACCATCGATTGTCTTTCTTTTCTTTTAACACCTTTATAAATTAGTGGGGTTTCAATATTTTCATACACTGTCATTTCTTCAATTAAATGAAATGCCTGAAATATAAAGCCGATATATTCCCGATGATAATCAGACTTTACTTTTCCCTTTAGTTTATGTACCTCTTTATTGAAAAGAAGATATTCGCCTTCGTTTGGCTGATCGAGCAAACCCAGAATATTAAGTAAAGTAGATTTTCCAGCCCCGCTTGGTCCCATAATTGAGACAAATTCACCTTCGTTAATAGTAGGGTTTATATTTTTCAGGATATAAGTAGTTTGAAATTTGTTGTTGTAGTACTTATAGATGTCTTTTAATTGTATCATAGTTAATTGTCTTTAAATTTATTATTCTCAACCACAATGCCTGTTTGCTTATAATCCTTACTGACAGTTTGTTATGGCAAAAGTAGCAGGTCGCAAGTGTAAAATTATTTTACAGTTATTGTTAAATAAATTGGCATATTTGTTATCTTTTACTCATACCGTAGCGCCTCAACCGGATTCCTCCTTGCCGCCCTCCATGTTTGCCAGCTTACTGTTAACAATGCAATAGTAATTGTAATTATGCCGGCAAGTGCAAATATCCACCAGCTTAGTTCTGTTTTATAAGCGAAGTTTTCTAGCCATTTGTCTATGATGTAATAGGCAATTGGTGCGGCAATTGCGAAAGCAATGGCCATCCATTTTACAAAAACAGTATTTAACATTGTTAGTATTTCGGAAATTTTGGCACCGTTTACTTTTCGTATGCCAATTTCTTTCGTTTTATTTAGCAAAAGCAGCAAAGTCAGCGAAAACATACCAAACGATGATAGCACAATTCCAAATATGGAAAACCATACTACCAATTTCAATGTGCGATAATCATTAATATAGGATTGGTTCATCTTGTCGTTTAAAAAAGCATACTCAAACGGGAATTTGGAGGAAAACTTAGCATACTGCTGTTTAGCCTTCGATAAAAATTCGGCTACATGTTTACTTTCGATATTTACCAGTAAGTAATCGATAAATCTCATTGTATTTATTTTGCTAAAAATGGTGGGACGGGCAACCTGATGCAATGAGTAAAAATTGAGATCTGCCAAAATACCTTTAACTTTTAGTTTTCTGGTTTCATCAAACTCCAGAAACTCAACAAAGCCTTCATTTTCGTTATAATCCAGCTCTTTTGCAGCCGATTCGTTAATCCAGCATTCATCATCGGCTAGTTCAATGCATTCTACATCAGGAACTTCCATGGTTTTAAAGTAATTGGCATCAATATTAAATAAATCAATATCTTTAGCCTTTCCTTCTTTCTCGAACCTTAAATTAAAAATACCTACACCAGGCATTCCATTACATAGCGAAACGGATTTTACTCCTGCAATTTTTTCAATTTCCGATTTAAAAGCTTCCGCTTTCCCAACAAATTCACGATTCAGTTTTACATAAAGTGAGCCTTTTTTATTAAAACCATAATTGAAATTTTCGATAAAATGTTTCTGTTTTAATATAACCAACATTGAAATAATCAATGAAATTGACATCGTATATTGCACTATCAGCAAAGCCTTTTGTAAAAAAACAATTCTTGAATTGCCTTTTAATAAAAGCTTGTTTTTTGCCATTGTTTTCAACAATATCACAAACATTACAATAGTTCCGGTACTTATTACCATTAAAGCAAATAATGCTATTGTTTTCAGGAAATACTCTGTTTGCAAAATACTGCCGAAGGTGAGATGATAACCCATAAGCTGATTATAAAATGGCAAACAGAGCAGTATTAAAAGAACCGATACTGTTAGGGCAGCTAAAACAATCAGGATTTGTTCAGTAATAAAACTAAAAATAAAAGACACAAAACCGGCTCCATTAATACGTTTGATACCAAACTCGGGTAGCCGTATATTTGCTTTTGAAATAGTTAGGTTAATAAAATTGATAAATGCAATTACACAAACTGATAAAACAATAAATAAAACAAGCCTGAGAACATTTTTGTTTCCCGAACGTACGTTGGGTTTATAACCATAATTTACCGAATTTAAGTATACCTCTTTCAAGGGTTCAAATTGGAGATTAGAATTGGGGTTGTCACTAAAAAGCCAATACCATTTGTTTAAATCAGACACAAGGTTTTTACAGGTAGCTTTCGAAACCTGCTTATCTAAAGTTATATATAAAGCTGGCATCATAAATCGCCATGAATATTGAGACAGATAATTACTTTCTTCTCCCATAAAATCGGCCATTGCTCCAAAAGGGAAAATAACATCAACAGGCTTAAAATGAGTGCTTTCGTTAAAATCTTTTGCAATGCCAGAAACATAATAAGTCAACCTGCCATTAAAAGTCAGTGTTTTCCCAACTGGGTTTTCATTTTGAAACAAAACTTTTGCAAAATTCTCGCTCAAAACAACTTTATTACGTGTATCGAGAACCGTTTTTGAATTACCAGCAACAAGAGGAAATGAAAACATGGAAAAGAAATTGGAATCGGCATAAAAACACCTGTCAGATTGCACCATGCTATTTTCAGTTTTTAAAACACCAGATAAGCAGAAAGTCCTACAGCAAGAATTTATCTCACTTACGTTATCTTTTAGGTATTGAGAGAATGGTGGGGAAAAAGCACATTCATCCGAATGTATTACCCTGTATATTTTATCAGCATTTTTGTGAAATGAATCTACATGGTTTTCGTTGTACATGTAATTCAATAACATGACAATAAGCGTTAACGAAATGCTTAACCCAAGCACACTTGCCAATACATATTTAGAATGTCTGTGTAGAAATCTAATTGCCTGTTTTATATTAAAATATAGAGTATTCATAAAATTTTTCTAATACTATTTAAATTGAGTGTTTTCTGGTAATTCTTCAACTATTCCTGTTACCTCTAACGTTACACTATTTGAGCTAACTATTTGTTTACCAATTGGTGATTCATCCCCAAATAATGAAGTAGCAAATTGTCTGGTGAGTACAGCAGAATTTTTAAGTACCAGCACATCCTTCGGGTTACCTTCCTCAAGGTTAAACGAAAACATCCTAAAAAAGGTGGAATCTACCATTAGCAATTCAGCATCCAGCTTTTTTTCAGTTGCACCTGAAGCATAGAAATAGTCGCCATAACAATATACTCTTGTTTGACATTCTACATCAGGAAAAGCTTCCTGAATTTTTTTACCGGTTGTAGAGCCAAAATGTGATTCACCCTCATTAACCAGGCGAAATAATCTGTCTTTCTTTTCGTGAAATCGATCAACTGAAACTTCCTGTTTAATGTAAACGCTCAGCAGGATAACAAACATTAACGAGATTGAAAATCCTAAAATAGTAACAAGAGAATAAAGCTTGTTTTTGTATAATTGTTTGATGAAGGTTTTGATGTTTCTTAAGAACATGGTGTTTGTTTTATTTGCTGATTTTACATACTGGTTTACTCAAGTGTTATCAAGGTCAACACATTTTTATTAATCGTTGATTCCTTATAATTTACTACCCCACCTTCTCCATCAACACTTGTCCGTCAAACAAATTAATAATCCGATGAGTAAATTCAGCATCACGTTTATTGTGTGTAACCATTATTATTGTGGTTCCCTCCTGGTTCAGTTCACGTAGCATATTCATTACTTCAATGCCGTTTTTAGAATCGAGGTTACCGGTTGGCTCATCGGCCAGGATTAATTTGGGCTTGGCGATTACAGCACGGGCAATAGCAACTCTTTGTTGCTGACCACCAGATAATTGCTGTGGGAAATGTTTTTTACGGTGTCCTATTTTTAGGCGTTCCAGGGCTTCTTCAACCATTTGCCTGCGTTTTGAGGGTTTGATTTTTAGGTAAACCAATGGAAGTTCAACATTTTCAAATACAGTGAGTTCATCAATCAGGTTAAAGCTTTGGAAGATGAAACCGATGTTCCCTTTGCGTAAATCAGTCCGTTGGTTTTCCTTAAATCGTGAAACCTCAGTTTTGTCAAAAAAGTATTCTCCTTTTGTTGGATTGTCTAATAAACCAACAATATTCAATAATGTTGATTTACCGCAACCAGAAGGGCCCATAACAGCCACAAATTCACCTTCTGCAACTTCAAAATTTACCTTATTTAATGCAGTGGTTTCTACTTCGTCTGTTCGAAAAACCTTTGTTAAATTACTTGTTTTAATCATGTTATTTTCAATAATTAATGTCTTATTATATTTGTAAAACACAAAGCCACCTAAAGTAAGTTACATTTGAATAAAACTTATCATCAACCAATTATTTTTTTGTTAATATTTTAACCATTTCAGTATTAACTTTCAATAAATTAATGCTCTAGGTAACTTTGTGTTGTTTTTTTAACAGTACCAATAACTGTTAACAAATCTCAATTATCTAATTTATTTTAAAACAATCCGCTCATTATCTCCAAATACCTCATAACCAGATACAATTACTTTTTCCCCGGGGTTTAATCCTTCTAACACTTCAAAATACTTTGGATTTTGTCTTCCTATTTTCACCTTCCGTTTCAGGGCAAAACTTTCAGATTTATCCAAAACATAAACCCATTGCCCCCCGGTTGAAGAAAAGAAACCTCCACGCGATAGTTGCAGACTTTGTTCTGGCTCGCCCAATTGTAAATTTGAATAGTAGGTTTGTCCTGTCCTTATTTTTTCGGGCATATTTTCTGTAAATACCAAATCAATTCTAAATCGGCCTTCGCGCACTTCCGGATATACTTTTTTCACCCTTAATTTATATTCAACTCCATCCCGTTCAATAGTTGCTGAAAGGTTAGTTAGTATCCGATCAATGTAATGTTCATCAATTTCGCATGCAATTTTGAAAGAAGTTAACACATTTACCTGACCGATTCGCTGCCCTTGCGAAACGGACTGGCCAATTTCTGCGTTAAGCAAACCAAGCTGACCATCAACCGGAGCTTTTACATTCAGGCTTTCTAGTCGTTGATGGACAAACTCAAGGTTCTTTTGCATATTTTCAAGGTTTTGTTCCATTTGTTTTATTTGAATTTTTCGATAGATGGAATCCTGGCTCTTTTTTTTCTGCATCAGTCCAAACATTCGCTTTTTTAGTAAAAATCCATCTTCCGATAACAGGTATTCTTCTTTTGCAATGTGCCCTTGTTCAAATAAAGCCTTATTTCTTTCAAAATTTCTTTTCTTTTGTTTCAGTTCAAACTCCAATGTTATTAACTCTTGTTCTGTGTAAAGTTTTTGTTGTTCCATGTTTAGCATTACTTCACGCAGGAAATTTGCTTTTTCAGCCAATTGGGCTTCGCTGTTGAGGATGGCCAAGTTCAATTGGTTGTTACTTAATCTTAGAATTATGTCATCTTTTTTCACCAAACTACCTTCGGTAATAAATATTTCTTCAACACGCCCACCTTCAATTGCATCCAGGTAAATTGTTGAAATTGGTTCAACCCGGCCATTTATTTTAATATAATCTTCGAAATTACCCTCAAAAACCTGGGCAATTTGCACCTTTTCAGCGTCAGTTTTATAAGTGCTTAAGTTCGAACGGGTCGATAAAAATATTAATCCGATTAAAACAATACTTACAATGCCTATTATCTTCCAGTGTTTAGGTTTTATTAATCTTTTATCTTCAATTATCCTGTCCATTTTCTTTTGTTATTGGTCATTAGTCATTGGATTGAAAAATGACTTTTTAATTAATCTTGATTGCTCTGAATTATGCTGAAAGTGTGCCAATATACATTAAGCATTAACAGTCAACAACTTACAACATGCAGCATTCTTGTTACTGTAAAAAAAATCGACAATAGTGTGTAAAAATTTTTGACACAAAAGCTTGTAGTCAGAATCATTTTCTAATTTTGATTGATTAAAATTTAAAAAAATGCAAAAAGGGAAACTTCTTATTGTTGACGATAACCGCAATGTTTTAAAAGCATTGAATATATTTCTACAGTATGAATTTGAATTGGTGAAATGCATCGTCAACCCCAACCAAATTCCTGCAGAATTTCAAAAATGTAAATTTGATATTGTTCTGCTGGATATGAACTTTACTGCAGGGGTTAATACCGGAAACGAAGGCTTATTTTGGTTAAACGAAATAAAAAAAATCTCTTCTAATACTGAAGTTGTAATGTTTACGGCTTATGGAGATGTAGAACTGGCTGTGCGTGCCGTAAAAGAAGGAGCAACCGATTTTGTTGTAAAACCATGGGACAATGAGAAAATGGTAAGCACCCTGAAAGCTGCATTAAAATTAAGTGAAACCAAGGCAGAAGTTGACACCTTAAAAAACAAACAAAAGGGGTTAAAGCATGAGCTAAATAAGGAAAGAAGATTCATTGTTGGGGAATCATCTGCTATGCAAAAAATTATGCAATTAGTTAATAAAATTGCTGTTACCGATGCCAATGTACTTATAACAGGAGAAAACGGAACAGGGAAAGAGGTGATTGCTTCTGAAATACACCGTTTATCGACTCGAAAAAATGAATTAATGGTTACTGTAGATATGGGGTCTATTCCTGAAACTTTGTTTGAAAGTGAATTATTTGGTCATAAAAAAGGAGCTTTTACTGATGCCATAGAAAATCATACCGGAAAATTTGAATTAGCAAATAAAGGAACATTGTTTTTGGATGAAATTGGGAACCTTGCCCTTAATTCTCAGTCAAAACTATTAGTTGCATTACAAAACCGGCAAATTACTCCGGTTGGAAGTACTGATATGATTCCAATTGATATTCGATTGATTTCTGCCACCAATTACCAAATTGATGATTTGGTTGAATCTGGCAAGTTTCGTGAAGATTTGTTATACAGAATTAATACCATTCATATAGAAATTCCGCCTTTGCGGGATAGGGTAGAAGATATTGAAGCTTTTGCAGCTTTTTTCCTTGAAAAGTATAGTAATAAATATCAACGCCAGGGCCTGGAATTCGCACCATCTGTTATTACCAGAATGAAGGAGTATCATTGGCCTGGAAATATCAGGGAGTTAGAACATACCATTGAAAAAGCAGTGATTTTAAGCGATGGCAAGAAAATAAGAACAGATGATGTGCTTTTGAGACCGAACAAGAAAAAAAATATGGAAAAAATAACCACCATTGAAGAAATGGAAAAGCAAATGATTTTAAAGGCTATGGACGAACACAATGGCAATTTTACTACAGCTGCAAATCAACTGGGCATTACCCGACAAACCCTTTATAACAAAACAAAGAAATATGGCATCTAAATCTTTTAATTTATACACTGCCTTTGGCTTGCTGCTTATTATTAGTACAACCTTTTTGGGTGCTTACTTTATTTTTTCGCAACAAAATATTGGAGCTGCAGCATTGCTAATACTTTTAGTTTTAGCCGAGATGATGTTCTTTGTAACATTGCTTAATAAAACGAATAAAAAAATAGCAACATTCTTTAATGCTGTACATAATCAGGACACCACTCTTTTATTGCCCAAAAAATCTGGTAATAAGGCAATTAAGGAAATTTATGATGGAATGAACAAGGTGGTTCGGCTTTTTCAATCTATAAAAATGGAAAGTGAATTTAAGGAAAAGCTTTTCATGGCAATGATTGAGCACTCAACCACAGGGTTTATTTCAATTGATCAGTATGGTGATTTTGAAATAATGAACCAAATGGCACGTAATCTATTGGGCGTTGAGTACACCTCTAACATGAAAAGGATGAAGACTAACACTCCTGAACTATTTCAGCTGTTGTTAGATCTGAAACCCGGCCAATCAAAATCATGCAAAATTGCAAAAAACGATTTTTATACAACAATACAAGTATCATCTTCAAAACTAAACTATAAAGACAAACAACTGACTCTTGTTTCACTTTTGGATATTCAAAACGAAATAGATGCCAGTGAAATGGAATCGTGGCAAAAATTAATAAGGATTATGAATCACGAGATTATGAATTCCATTGCACCAATTACTTCTGCCACAAAGTCCTTAATGAAGATTTTTGTAAAAAATGACAAACCGCTAAATTGTAAAGACTTATCGGAAAGAGAAATAACTGATACCATAAATTGCCTTGAAATAATTGATTCTATGAGTTCAGGACTAACAAATTTTGTTGGCAATTACCAAAAAATGAGAAAAATACCAGAACCAATACTCAAACCTATTGATATACAAAAATGGGGGCAAACACTAAAACATGTTTTGCAGGAATGTGTTGAAGGCACAGATTGCCTTGAAGTTGTTGTCAATGAAAAGCTTACAAGCTTTGTTGGTGATGAAAGTTTACTGACTCAGGTGCTTATCAATTTGGTGAAAAACGCATCACATGCACCAAAAACTGATAATGAAAAAAGAATTGTTTTAAAAATTGAACCTTCCCATATAAATAAGGTTACTATTAAAGTCTGGAATAATGGTCAAGTAATTGACAATGAGGTTGTTGATAAGATTTTTGTACCGTTCTACACAACCAAGAGTAATGGTGCTGGTATTGGTTTATACGTTTCCAAACAGATAGTTAACCAGCATGGAGGTAGCTTAGGAGTAAAATCAAATAGTGATTCAGGAACTACCTTTACAATATTGATTTAATTATATTTTAGCGCACGAAGATTCGTGCGCTAAAAAACAAAATATAAATCTTTAAAAACTACTCACACGTCCAGATCCCGAAGTATGCGCATCAACAGTTGGGTTGCCGGTGTAATGAATACTGCCCGAGCCTGATGTTTTTGCCTTAAGCTCGTCTGTTACATTAACCCTGCAGCCACCAGAGCCGGATATTTTAACATAGCAAACTTTACTTACCAGCCCTGCTGTATTCATGCTTCCAGATCCACTTGAACTTAGTTTTAGGGTGTTTACATTGCCTGCACCTACTTTCATGCCTCCGGAACCAGATTTACTCATTTCCAGCTTATTAGCTTCAATTTTTGAAAAATGGATACTCCCTGATCCACTGCTACTTACATCAATATAATCGGCTTTTACTGTTCCTTCAACTGATAATTTGCCTGAGCCACTGCTTGAAAACTCCGTGTCGTTGGCTGTGACATCAGATCGGCATAACATATCGCCTGAGCCAGAATTTTTAATACTGTTAATACTTTTATAAGTTACCAGTATTTTAACTTTTGCTCTCCAGGGATGCTTGTAAAATTTATCTTTATAAATTTTTAAAACCCCACCTTCCACTTCAGTAATAACCTTATCAATCTCGAAATTTTCAACCGCTATTTTAACACTTTCTTCGCTTCCTTTAACTAGTTCTACATCAAACATTCCGCTTGAATAAACTTTTGAAAAACTATTCACCTTTCTGGTTTCAACCTTATCTTGAGCAAATGCAAAAATGGGGATTAAAACAACTAAGGTTAGTAAATGCTTTAGTTTTATTGCCTTCATAATAGTTAATTTTTGCTTTAATTAATTTTTTAAAAGACGAAGGCTTTTTTTGAATGCTGCATTTACTATATGTAATCTGAATTTATTCTATAAAAAGAGCACACTATTAATGAATTGCATCAATAATCTCATCATCATCAGTTGTTTCGCCTCCTGAGAGATTTATTGCTGTACGAATCAATGCTAAATGAGAATAGGCTTGTGGAAAATTTCCAAGCAGCCTTTTTGATTCAAAATCAATATCCTCGCTAAACAAGCCAAGATGGTTACTGTAGCTAAGCAATTTTTTAAATAGTTTTTTTGCTTCTTTTTTCCTGCCAATTTTTCCTAAACTGTTAATTAACCAAAAACTACAAATTGTAAACGAGGAGCTTGGCAAACCAAAATCATCTTTGTTTTTGTAGCGATACATCAAACCATTCTTGCTTAATTCTTTTTGTGTAGCCAAAACCGTTGAAATATATTTAGGATCTTTGGCATCAATAAAGCCGTAAGCCTCTATCAATAAGGTGGATGCATCCAAATCATCCGAGCCATAACATTGTGTAAAAGCACCTTTTTTTTCACTCCATGCTTTTTCCATAATTTCAGCTTTAATTTCCTCGGCAAAAGGTGTCCACTCCGCTACGTAACTATCCATTTTTATTAGTTCAGCAATTTTTATGGCGCGGTCAACAGCGGTCCAGCAGAGTACTTTTGAAAAAGTAAAATGTTTTTGGTCAGTACGTATTTCCCAAATTCCCCTATCAGGTGTTTGCCAACTACTTTTCACCAACTTTACAACACTCCTTGTAATAGTCCAAAGTGCCTCTCCGTATTCAAGTGAAGTGTAAAAAACATTGAAATGCTGATAAATTACATCCATTAAAATGCCATAAATATCATGCTGTTTTTGTTCATAGGCAGCATTTCCTATTCGCACAGGGCTAGAGTTTTCATAACCCGAAAGGTGTTCCAGAATTTTTTCGGTAAGCTGTTTTTCACGGTTAATACCGTACATTATTTGTATTTTTTCATCCTTGTCAGGAACTATATCATTGACAAATTCAATGTATTTTTTTGCCGTTTTTAGATGGCCTAAATCAGTCATTACTTTTACCACCATTGATGAATCGCGCAACCAGCAGAAGCGGTAGTCCCAATTTCTTACTTCACCAATAGTTTCTGGCAAAGATGTGGTTGCAGCAGCAAGTACGGCACCGGTCTTTTCAAAAGTTAAAAGCTTCAAAACCAAAGCGCTTCTCATAATCTCATCACCTTTGTAGTTATAATGGGTGGTACTTTCGCACCAGTTAAGCCAGTAAACTTCGGTGCGTTGTAATTTTAAATAGGCACGCTCAGTGGTTTGTGGTAATATTTTTTGGTTATAACTAAGGAGAAAAAATGCATCTTCAGTCAATTCAATTTTTTCTTCATTAACAACTTTATCTTTATCTAAACTTGTGTATAAGTATACCGAGTCGTAAGGTCCTTCTGTTGTATAAGCTTTTATGTATTTTTCGTGCATGCTTATTTTTACTGGGTGCTCTGCATACTCAAGTTTAGGGTCGTACTTCACTCTAAATGAGGGTTTTCCTGATACTATTTTTACATACCTAATGATATCCGGAGGTAGATAATAATTGCCCTTTGTAGTTTTGTATCGGGGCATAAAATCCAATATTTCAAAAGCACCCTCGTTGCTTTTAAAAGAGGTACATAAAATATTTGTCCTTTTTATGTACCTCTGACTGATTTCATAATCTTCAGAAACTAAAATTTCAAAACTCCCTCCAATTTTTTTATCTAATAATTTAGCAAAAATTGATGATGAATCAAATTCAGGTAAGCAACACCAATCAATCGATCCATACTTTGAAATAAGTGCAGAACTGGCACAATTACCAATAATTCCGTAATCTAAATTGTTCATAAGCAATACTTTATTTGGTAGAATAATTACTCAAAATACATTATAAAAAGATTAGATCTTAGTAAATCTACTAAGGCTAGTTTAGATAAATAAGTATTTATGATTAATTGAAGGAAAAACAAAAGTGAACATAATTTTTTGTTTATCATAAAAGCTTGTTATTTTGTTAAAAAAAAATTGAAAATATGAGTAAATTAATAATAGTATCAAACAGACTTCCTTTACAAATAAGCATAAATGAAAACGAGCTAGATGTAACTCCAAGTGTAGGAGGGCTTGCTACTGGTGTGAAATCGGTTCACGAAGCCTATAGCAATAGTTTATGGGTTGGATGGAGTGGACTAACTGATGAGCAAATCCCTGAAAATCTTAAAAGCAAAGTTGATAAGGCTGTAAAAAAAGAAGATTGCGTAGCAGTTCCGTTAACTGAAGAAGATATGGAGCGTTATTACTTTGGGTTTAGTAATAAAACTATTTGGCCCTTGTTCCATTATTTCACTCAGTTTACAGAATTTCGCCAGGAGGACTGGGAAGCATACAGGGCTGTTAATCAGAAGTTTGCAGATATTATTGTCGATTTAGTTGAAGAAGGCGACAAAGTTTGGGTACACGATTACCAACTGCTTTTGTTGCCCCAAATGATTAAAGATAAATGTCCTGGTGTTTCGATTGGTTTTTTCCTGCATATTCCATTTCCTTCTTTTGAGGTATTTAGGATATTGCCCTGGCGTAATGAACTGCTTGAAGGCTTGCTGGGTGCGGATTTAATTGGGTTCCATACCTTTGACTATGAAAGGCACTTTTTAAGTTCTGTGCGCAGGATTTTAGGTTTTGATGCCAGTTTTAATGAAATTAATGTAAACGGAAGAGTGATAAAGGCCGAATCTTTCCCAATGGGAATTGATTATGACCGCTTTTTTAACGCTTCTTTGGAGCAACAAAGAAAATCGATTAAAGATCGCTCAAAAATACAGCAAGAACTGAGTAAATATCAATTAACTTCGCCTGAGGTGCAGTTGGTGTTATCAATCGACAGGCTCGATTATACAAAAGGAATTGCTATCAGATTAAGAGCTTTTGAGCATTTTTTGAAAAAATACCCCGAATTTATTGAAAAAGTAACCCTTGTAATGCTTGCTGTTCCTTCAAGGGCGAGTGTAGAGCATTACCAAAAAATGAAAAGTGAGGTAGACGAACTTGTTGGACGCATAAATGGGGAATATTCAACCATTAACTGGACACCCATCTGGTATTTTTATCGCTCATTACCTTTTGAAAACCTGATTGATTTGTACTCAAGTAGCGATATTGCTTTGCTCACACCAATAAGGGATGGAATGAACCTGGTTGCAAAAGAATACATTGCCTGCAAAGTTGACCAAAAAGGGGTGCTAATTTTAAGCGAAATGGCAGGTGCAGCTAAAGAAATGAGTGAGGCTCTGGTGATTAATCCAAATAATAATGAGGAAATTGCAGACGCCTTAAAAACGGCATTGTTAATGCCTGTAAATGAGCAGGTTGAAAGAAATACGGTATTACAGCAAAGGCTTAAAAGGTACAATGTTACCAGGTGGGCCTCAGACTTTATGAACTCGTTAAACAAAACAGAGGAATTAAAGAATAAATACCTTGCTAAAAAACTTTCTCCAACCATAGAAGCAAAAATCCTCGACAAGTACAATAATTCAATGAAGCGAATTATTTTTTTAGATTACGATGGAACACTTGTTGGTTTTAAAAGCAGACCTGAAGATGCAAAACCTGATGACGAATTATACAAAATATTAGACTGTATTGCTTCCGACCCCAAAAATGAGTTGGTACTTATAAGTGGGCGCGACAGAGATTTCTTTAACAAATGGTTTGGCGACAAAGGTTACTCGCTAATTGTAGAACATGGTGTTTGGTTAAAAAAGCCAGACTCCGATTGGAGGTTGATTGAACAGTTGGATACCAATTGGATGGAAACCATCCGTAATGTAATGCAATTTTATATCGACCGAACACCAGGAACTTTCCTTGAAGAAAAAAATTACTCGCTTGTTTGGCATTACCGAAAGGCTGACCCGGAACTGGGTGCCCAAAGAGCTTACGAATTAAAAGATGAATTAGGAAGCCTGATTGCTAACCATAATCTTGATATTCTGGAAGGAAGTAAAGTAATTGAAGTAAAAAACAGTGGTGTAAATAAAGGACGTGCAGCCCTTACACGTTTAACTAACAAAAAATTCGATTTTATTTATGGGATGGGCGATGACTGGACCGATGAATTTTTATTCAAGAGCCTTCCGCAAGGTGCTGTAACAGTTAAAGTTGGTATTATGAACACCCAGGCACGCTATTACATCGATTCTTTTAAAGAGTCAAGAAAGTTGCTGGCAAAATTGTGTGGGTTGAAAAAATAGAGAGTGTATTTCCTAGAAAACACCAAGCGTAAATAGTTGATTTGCAAGATATTACAACCAATCTAGAATAATGCTGCATAAGAAAGTACTTTATCCCAAATACAGAAGCAAGAAAAAGTTTAGCAAACAAACTGAGTGTAGACTATCATGATAATATGCAGGATTGGGAATATGAAGTAGCTGATTTAAATAGATTAGCTGACTTTGAGAAACAATATAAATTGTCAGACACGAGTGTTAAAGAAAAAGAATCATTAATGGAGATAATGCTTGATTCTTTGAACGATGCATTAGAGTTTGATAACCTTAAGATATATAATGACTTTGCTCCAAGGATTTTTAACTACTTGAAAAAAAACAAGACAATGCATGAAGGTTCAATTAACGATTGGACAGACGGTAATTTTTTGATTTCTAATAAGATTAAATTGCAATAGAAAATGAAAAAAGAAATAGTTGATTGGCTTATAAATATGGAGAAGCAAGATGGAACTCCTCCTGATTCGGTGATAGCTTTTAATTTAGGATTAATGGAAAGTGACCAGGGATTTATGATGTATTTTGTTGGTGCGTTTGAATATTCAGAGGACGATGATGATTGGGCTTGCATTGCACCACCAACAAAACCGTATAGGTATTTAAGATTGCCAGATGAAGTACAAAATAAATCTTGGGAAACCATTCTTGACCTATCTAAAGTGGCATTGACAGAATTGGAATCGGATGGTTCTTTAAATACAACGTTGATTAAAAATGCTAAAGCCATCACAACAGGATTTGATGACGGAGAATTAATAAAAATCAGATGAAAATGGGTTATAATAATGTGTGTAATTCATAGGGGTTTCAGAGGTTTTCTAGCATTATCACCTGCATCAATCATAGGTGGTATAGTGATAGGTTTGAAGTCTGCAATCCCATAAAAATTATAAACTCAACGTTGCCAAGCGTTAAAAGGAAAATAATAGAAAGTAATGATAAAAAAACTATTTGTACTTACAATTTTTAGCACTTTAATAATCATATCATCTTGTGGTGATTACAAATTAGTACCTGACTCACAGTTTATTGGTACTTGGGAACTGACTGGAAGACCAATGTTTGATGGAATAAAGATTAAAATTGAAAAAGCAGGCGATAACGATTTTAAAGGGCGAATTGTGAAACTCAATGAAAATAAATTTGTAGCAATGTTTGCTGACACAAATGATGTGTGGGTTTCGGAAATAAAACGTTCATCTAATTTCAAATTTAAACTAACAGAAAAAAGAATTGGTAGGCAATTATTTTCATTGTATGGACTAGGATCATCTGACGAGTTTAGTGTTGAATTTATTAACGAAGATTCATTCGGTCTAGGTGAAGGAAATTCTGACCCTTTAAATTCTGACATCATTTACAAACGTGTAAAATGAGGAACGCATGGTAGCATCAGCTAAACTTCATGCCGGCTATCAGCAAGATTGGAAGTTCCAAGCATTGCGAAACACCATCAAAACCCAACTTGGCATATGCAAATATACTAATGACCAATGACTATTTACTAACCAATGGATGATAAAACCACCACCCGCCTTGCTCGTTTAACAGCTATCCTTACTCAACTGCAAACCAAGCGCTTGATTACAGCAAGGGAACTGGCCGAAAAACACCAGGTTAGTATACGTACCATTTACCGGGATATAAGAAGTCTTGAGCAGTCTGGTGTGCCAATTTACACCGAAGAAGGCCTTGGCTATTCACTGGTTGAAGGCTACAAACTGCCACCCGTAAGTTTTAACGAAGAGGAAGCAAATGCCCTGATAACTGCTGAGCAACTTGTTGCAAGAAATAAGGACGAATCATTTGTAAAAAATTATAAAGAAGCGGTGACCAAAGTAAAAGCCGTTTTACGCTACAACGAAAAAGAAAAGGCCGAACTTTTATCACAACGAATTATTTTCAGGAACAACCCCGAAAATGATGTAACGAGCAATCATTTGTCGAGCCTGCAGCATGCAATAACTAATTTTAAGCTTTCGAAAATTGACTACAACTCATTGCAAAATGAGCTGACTACCAGGCTAATAGAGCCATTTGCCATGTACAGTACACAGGATAACTGGCTGTTGATTGCATTTTGTCGTTTGCGTATGGATTTTAGGGCATTCCGGTTAGACAGAATCCGGAAACTCACAATTCTGGAGGACAAATTTGAACCTCATAACATGACTTTGCAGGAGTTTTTTGAAAAATGCAGAAAAGATGGCAAGTTGTAAAACTATCTCGTCAAGCCGCTCCGGTTATTATTGAAAGTGGTTGGTTAAGGATATCCATGACATTCTTTGAATAGTTGAAGCGGCCAGGCGGATGAACCTGTTCTAACACCTTCCCCTGGCACATGGGCTATTGGTAATAAAAAATCCAAAAAATCCACCAAACAACATGCTTTTACCGATTTCCTTAATTGCCATGGTTTCCAGTTTATGGCCTTCGGTGAAATAATAATAAGCAAATCCTGCAATTGCCCCAATAAGGATATAAATTAGGGATTTTTGAAAATGTTTTGAAGTAAGCGTTCTTTTTAACCAACTTCCCTCTGGTTTTATTTCTAATTTTTTAAATTCCATTATTTGTAATATTTGTATATGAGGATACAAATATATAAAAATCTAGATATCTGTAGGTGAGTTTTAACAACAACTCTCTCCTTTTTGAATTGGTGGGCATTTTACAGTACCATAAGAACAGTAAACACAGCAATCGCCTTTCTTTGGTTTTAAAATGGTTTTACAATTTTCACACTCGTAAAAAAAGGAGCAGGCGTTTTCGGGCATGGTTTCTTCTTTTTTGTACCCACAATTTGGGCATGTAATTATAGATTTTAAAATGATTGGTTGTAAGCTTTCAAAGTTCATCAGCAATTCTCTAAAATTAAGGTAAAATTTGTATCAGGCACCTATAGTATTTTATTTACTACAGGCGCTTGACTAATACATTATAAAAGCGACTTATTCATCCTCGCTATGGTCATGTTCTTTCTCAACTTTTTCCAAATCCATTTTGCACTTTGAGCATTTATCGCCTGCTTTTCCTGTTTCCTCTGGATGCATAGGACATGCGTAGGCATCTGCCATTTCTTCTTTTTCAACCTTTTCAAGTGCCATACCGCATTCAGAACACTTATCATCTTCATTACCTGTTATTTTAGGGTGCATGGGGCAAGCATATGCTGCTACTTGCTCTGTTTCAGAGCTTCCTATTGTTTTGTCACCCATGGTCACATCCTCTGTTGATTCAACCTGTTCTTCAGTTTCATCAGTTTTTTCTTCACTAGCTCCACAAGAAGCAATTAAAAATAATCCCGCAATAAGAAAAGCAGGTAAAATAAGTCTAAATTTTGCTTTCATAGTTTAAAAATTAGTTTGTTTTAAAATTGTTGAGCGAATTTATAAAAGAAATAACCAATGGTACTTTTTTATTTATATTAAAAAACCTAAACCACCCCTGACATACCCTTGTCACAATCCCCACCTATTTTTGTCCTATGAAAACAAAACTAATACTAACAACAATTGCAATTGCGTTTTTAAGCGCTTGTGCAATAAAAAAACAACCAAAAATGGAACAAACAAAAATTAAAGAATTAAAAGTAATTGGTATTTCTGTAAGAACCACCAACGAAAATGGCAAGGCTGCTGAGGATATCCCACAGCTTTGGAACAAGTTTTTATCGGAAAATATTTTGGAAAAAATCCCCAATAAAGTCAATAGCAATATTTACAGTATTTATACTGATTATGAGGGCGATTACATGAAACCCTACACTACTATTTTGGCTTGTGAAGTTTCAAGCTTTGATGAGGTGCCTGAAGGAATGGTTGCAAAAACAATAGGTGGAGGTAATTACAAAAAATATGTGGCCAAGGGAAATTTAAAAGAGAACATTGTTTACAATGCCTGGTTAAAAATTTGGGAAGATAAAATTGACAGAGCTTATACATCGGATTTTGAGGTTTATGGTGCAAAAGCACAAAATCAGGAAGATGCAGAAATTGATATCTTTGTTGGTGTACAATAGAATAGGACACTGATTTATTTTGATCTTTATGATATTCAATTTGCAATCGCTGGCGCAAGTGTCTTCACTTGTGCCCTATATTAAATAACTATGCTACCAGAACTAGAAAACTACTACCTGACTAAAAATGAGCCCATAAAATCCTGCTTACTGGCTTTGCGGGATATTATTCTGGCTTTTGATTCGCAAATTTCGGAAGCCTGGAAATACCACATGCCTTTTTTTTGTGTTGGCAAAAAAATGTTTTGCTATTTGTGGATTGACAAAATTACCGGGCAACCTTACATTGGTGTTGTTGAAGGAGGGAAAATAAATCACCCAATACTTGAACAAGGCAACAGGGCAAGAATGAAAATTTTAAGGGTCAATTCAGAAGAAGATCTGCCGATTGAGTCAATACATGAAGTTTTAAGTGAGGCAATCAAGTTCTACAAATAAAAAATGGGCAGTACCCAATTGGGTACCACCCTAACCTGCTAAATTAAAGTTAAGAATTAATTTTTAAACTCAGGATCTGTCTCAACAAGTGTGTAAGCGGAAAAAGTTATTCTGAAACATTTTTGCCAACAAAAGCAAAAAATGTTTCGGAAATAACTTTTTTTTGTAACTAAACATATTTAAGATGAAAAAAGACGATTTTTTGAAAGAAG
>JBNKJW010000217.1:0-5955 GCA_050291445.1 Bacteroidales bacterium
ATTTGTCGGGTGACAACACCTGACAAGTGCACCAGGCTCAGTATACCACCTGTTGAAATGCAGCGACCAAAAGTTGGTTTTACCTACGGTGAGGGCTTCGCCGTTGATACAGCCCCTAATTGGCAAAAACATCAAATTTGACCTAGCACTGGTTTCTAACTTCTAACTTTAATAAAATGCGAATTGATATAATTACAGTTTTACCAGAATTGATAGAAAGCCCTTTTAACCATTCTATTTTAAAAAGGGCAAAAGAAAAAGGGTTGGTAGAAATTGAAATACATAATTTAAGAGCCTATTCTACCAATAAGCACAAGCGGGTAGATGATTATGCATTTAGCGGAGGGGCCGGAATGGTTTTGCAAATAGAACCGGTAGACAGAGCAATTGATGATTTGAAAAGTAAAAGAGCATATGATGAAATTATCTATACCTCTCCGGATGGTGAATTGTTTGATCAACCAATGGCAAATAAAATGTCTGCTTTAAATAACATTATTATTTTGTGTGGGCATTACAAAGGGATTGATCACCGGATAAGAGAACACTTTATCACAAAAGAAATTTCAATAGGTAATTTTGTAATGACTGGGGGCGAATTAGCTGCAGCAGTTATTGCGGATAGCATTGTTAGGCTAATTCCGGGAGTTATTTCGGATGAAACCTCGGCGCTAAGCGATTCTTTTCAGGATAACCTGTTGGCACCACCTGTTTATACACGGCCAGCAGAGTACAAAGGCTGGAAAGTGCCTGAGATTTTGTTGTCGGGAAATGCCAAAGAAATTGAAAAATGGCAAATGGAGCAATCTGTTGAACGGACAAAAAAACTTAGACCCGATTTGTATAAGAAGCTTTAGAAATTAGAAATTTGTATATTAGAAATTGGTATATTATACCTTCTGGTTTTAATAATAAAAGTATACCAATATACAAGTAAACCAACAGACAAATAAAAGTATAAAATGAACGCAAACGAAGCAAAAACAATAATCGAAAAATTACGGGTAGAATTAGCCCGGCACAATCACAAATACTACGTATTGGCCCAGCCGGAAATATCTGATTTTGATTATGATATGAAAATGAAGGAACTTCAAAAGCTCGAAGCTGAATTTCCTGAGTTTTACGATGCCAATTCGCCCTCGTTAAGGGTAGGGAGCGACCGGAACGAGGAGTTTGTGCAGGTAAAGCATAAATACGATATGCTTTCATTATCAAATACTTACAACGAAGAGGAGTTGCGGGATTTTGATAAGCGCGTACAAAAATTACTAAATGGGCCCACCAGCTACGTTTGCGAACTAAAATTTGATGGAACTGCCATAGGTCTAAGCTATGAAAATGGGCTATTTACCAGAGGAGTAACCCGTGGCGATGGAGAATACGGTGATGATGTTTCGGCAAATGTACGCACCATAAAAAGCATCCCATTAAAACTTAACGGGGATGATTTTCCGGCTGAGTTTGAAATACGGGGCGAAATATTTATGCCACACAAGGTTTTTGAAGCAATCAACCAGCAAAAGATGGAAGCTGGCGAAGCTCCTATGGTTAATCCCAGGAATGCGGCTTCGGGTACATTAAAAATGCAAAATTCCTCATTGGTTGCAAAACGTGGATTAGACTGTTATTTATATTACATGTTGGGCGAGAACCTTCCTTCCGATTCGCATTACGAAAACCTTCAATTTGCTAAAAAGTGGGGTTTTAAAATCTCAGATGCCACAAAAAAAGCAAAAGATATAGATGAAGTATTAAAGTTTATTGAATATTGGGACAAGGAACGAAGTAATTTGGTTTACGATATTGATGGGATTGTGATAAAAGTTGATTCACTGGCACTGCAAAAACAGCTTGGATTTACCTCAAAATCACCACGTTGGGCAATTTCTTATAAGTTTAAGGCCGAGCGGGTGGCTACCAAATTGTTATCGGTAGTTTACCAGGTTGGACGCACTGGTGCAATTACCCCGGTTGCCAATTTGGAGCCCATTTTTTTGGCAGGTTCTACCGTGAAAAGGGCTTCGTTGCACAATGCCGACCAAATTGAATTACTGGGTTTAAAAATAAACGATTTGGTTTATGTTGAAAAAGGGGGCGAAATCATCCCCAAAATAGTGGGTGTAGATGAGAGCCAACGCGATGAGACAGCACAGGATATTATCTACATTAGCAATTGTCCTGAATGCGGCACCGAACTTATCCGCGAAGAAGGCGAAGCGAAGCATTACTGCCCGAATGAATTTGGCTGTCCACCACAAATAAAAGGAAAAATACAGCATTTTATTAGTCGTAAAGCCATGGATATTGATGGGCTGGGAGAGGAGACCATTGATTTGCTTTACAAGGAAAGCCTGGCTAAAAATATTGCAGATTTATATGAACTAAAGAAAGAACATCTGTTGCCATTGGAGCGGATGGGCGAAAAATCAGCTGAAAATATCATCAAGGGGATTGAAGCTTCAAAAAATGTACCTTTTGAAAAGGTATTGTATGCATTGGGTATCCGTTTTGTGGGCGAAACGGTAGCCAAAAAACTGGCTGCTGCCTTCAATAATATCGATAGGTTAGCAAATGCTAGTTATGATGAATTGGTTGATGTAGAGGAGATTGGCGGCAGAATAGCAGAAAGTGTCATTCAGTTCTTTCAATCGGAGTTGAGTAAGGAATTACTTGAAAAGCTAAAAAAGGCAGGGCTGCAATTTGTGCTTGAAGATGATGGTACTGAGAGAACTGACAAACTTGGAGGCCAAACCTTTGTTATTTCAGGAGTTTTTGAAAAATACTCTCGCGATGAATTAAAAGAGCTGATTACCAACAATGGTGGAAAAAACACAGGTTCGCTTTCAAAGAAAACAGACTTTTTGCTGGCTGGCGATAAAATGGGCCCCGCAAAACTAGAGAAAGCGCAAAAACTAGGGCTAAAGATTATTAGTGAAGATGAGTTTTTGGAGATGATCCGGTAGGTGTATTCCAGCAAGACTGCCGATAAATTGCCTAATAGAAGAATATTATGCAGCGTCGACCATACATTAATTAAATCGTCCTGTAAGGAGAACTTTATATGGTTTATGTCCTTTTTTAATCTATCCTTTCAGGATGAATGCGATCCAGCTTCTCTTTTCTCCCATGGCGTTGCCATGGGCTGAAATGGATAGTCCTTTCAGGACGTTCGATGAATTGAACACAGTTGCCTTGAGTCCAGTCAGGGCATTCGGGTTTAAAAAATAACCATGACCAAACATCTGATATTTTTAAAATATCCGATGTTTTTTTTACAAATGAACGATAAATGTATTATTTGTTCATCGAAAAAGTTGAACATGGTTGCCCTGACCCTCCTGCCGTATTTTGTTATTTTAAAATTATTACTATATTTGAAGCCATTATAGAGTACTAATCTTAAAACCAATGTTTATGTCCAAAGAAAACTTTGAGGCCAAAAAGGTCGTATTGGAAGCCATCCCGGAAAGTGAAATTAAATCCCCACGAAAAAAAATTGAAGAAATCCTCCAGGAAGACCAGGATTTATACCATTGGAGCCTGAATGATGAAGAAGCGCTGGTAAAAGTTGGGCTTGACTGGAAACTGGTGACAGATTTGCCTGTACGCATAGGCACATTACGCTATGCCGAAAGTATATGGCTGGATGAATCTAAAACCAAGGAAGAGGCCAAGGTAGCCTGGGATGAGAAACGTCCTGAAGCCAAAGCCTTAAGGGATACGCTACTCCGTTACTTCAGGTTTGCTTACCACAAAGACCCCGAACTGTTAGTCAAGGTGAAAAAAATAAGCGAAGGCAGCAGCCAGGCCGATATGATACAGGATTTAAGTGATTTATCCGTTTTGGGCAAAGCCCATCCCGAGCCCTTAACCAAAGCCGGAATGGATTTGGGGTTGTTGGATAAAGCCGCCGTACTGGCCGAAGAATCAGCCAAATTGCTGGGTATTTCGCATAGTGTGGTTTCAGGAAGAAACGAACATTGTATTACACGCGACAGGGCTTTTACCCATTTGAAAGAAGCCGTGGATGAAATCCGCCGTGTAGGCCAGTTTGTTTTTTGGGACAACGAAAAAAGGCGCGAAGGTTATTTACGCAAATCAGATAAAAAAAGAAAAAGAAATAATTCCAACGACGAAGATAACAGTCTGAAAACCAGTGAAGAATAGATTTTGTTGTAAAGTATGCCCCACATTGCGGGGGAGGCTGAAAATCTTCCCGGGAGCTTTTAGGTGTGCAGGGGAGTACTAAAAACCTTCCCGGGAGCTTAATAATGCGCAGGGGAGGCTCCAAAGTGTGTGCGGGAGCCTATTTGAGGAGCAGGGGAGCTGAAAAAGCCTCGGGGGAGGGTGCCAGGTCTGTTCGGGAGAGTGAAATAACGACGGGGAGGCCGGAAACAGGGATAAATGATTAGAG
This sequence comes from Bacteroidales bacterium, assembly GCA_050291445.1. GTDB lineage: Bacteria > Bacteroidota > Bacteroidia > Bacteroidales > NBLH01 > NBLH01. The sequence goes on from JBNKJW010000217.1 coordinate 4,418, forward strand.
AAGGTTTGGTTGTTTGGTTAAAAGCCTAAGAAAAGGATTATTAAAAGCATAAAGTTTTATGCTCAAGATTAAAAGTTTGTTAGATTAACTGTGTTTGAAAAAAATAGTGAACTATTTATAAAAGGAATAAAGTGTATGTGCTCTTTATTCGATTGTTGGCCTTAATAGCAAGAAACGACAGTGCATTTAGTAAACAGCAGTAATAAAAAGAAAGGAGGAAAAAAAAGCAAAGAATGAATTAAAAAGCTTGTCAAGGAATCAAGGATTTTATTGACATGGGGCTAAATCTTGGTCTTTTCCGATACAGGATTGTACCATCTGATTATTTCAGGTTGGTTTTAATAATTTCACCCATAACGGAGATTATTGAAGGAACCTCACCCCGCAGAGTGACAGCTAATCAACTTTGGGATGAGGCAGTTTATAGTTATAACCCATTAAATTAGACGAAAATGAAAAGAAAAAGTTTAATTATCAACGTATTATTTGTTGTGTTTTTTTCAAGTACCTTATTTATTTCGTGCGAAAAGGATGATTCAAGTGACTTAATTGAAAAGAACGAAATTGTATTAACTGCAAAACAAATTCAGCAAAAAGAGAATTTGAATAGTATTGCTTTAACGGTAGCAGATATTGCAGATAGTAAGGAAATATTTAATGAAATACATTCTGCAGTAAATGTTAGTTTGACTACAGGTTTAGATGAGCAGTATCGTTTTAAGGATATTTTATATCCTTCCGAAAGCAAAATTCCGTCTTTAAAATCTTCAAAAACCTCTGATTTTGGCATCAAGTTTAAAAATGCTATTCAAACGAATAGTTTAAAATCATCTTCACTCACTGATATTGAAACTTTTATACTCAATGAGGATGTGCAAATTTATTGGCCATACTCAGAAGAGTGGGACGGAGTTGCGGAACCGGTCATTACATTTGACCCTATTTTAGATGTTAGTGAAAACATTGGATTTAAAAGAGTACTTCAAGAGGATGGTTCAATAAGGATAGATACTGTAATTGTCAATGATGATTTCGCATTTAACAATCCTGTTTGGATTATTAATTTTTGCGAAACAGAGGAAGCAGAAATTGAAAGTAATGTGAAATCGGCCCAATTGAAGAGTTCTTCTTCAATTCATCAATTAGCAGTAGGATATGTGAAAAGCACAAAACATTATGATAATATTTTTAATGGAGGTGATGAATATAAGTTTTGTATCATTGGTGGAAAAATCACTTCAATGAGTACTGCTGAAAGTTTTGAAGGAATCCAAACTATTAACATTTCAAGAAAAGATATCAGAAAGAAAAACTGGAAGAAGTTTTATTATGAACTTGATGACGATTGGAAAGTTAGTACAGAAGACAAAGAATTAGGTAGGAAATTTGGCTTAATTGAGTTTGATAAGAAAAAAACCACACGTGAATTGAAGTTTGAGCCTAAAGTTACGATTGATAAAGTAACTGTTTCTCTTGGTAGCTATACAATTAAAACTGAATCAAGTGAAGGATGGATAAAAACGGATACTTATGAAGAC
>JBNKJW010000218.1:0-9475 GCA_050291445.1 Bacteroidales bacterium
GGTAGTTTTGGCAATTGTTGCATGCAAAAAAGAAGAAGGACTGGCGGCATGGCAAGCATTAAGGAAACCCTAAAAATGCAACCTATAAACACGTTGATATTGATGATGGAAATACACAATTAAAAGGAAATGTTCAAAAATTAATTTATGCAGACGGCACCACTATTGTAATTAACACAATTCCAGCCAAAGGCACCGATGTATTTTTACTTTTAAACAGCTCTACAGATTGTTATACTGATGCGGAAACATTATACAACGGAAGTTATGTTTTCAACAACCTGATTCCGGGCAATTATACACTTTATGTGTTAAGCGAGCAGCCATATAGCAATGAACGCATTCCGGTTTTTATTGATTTTGAAATACCAGAAGGGACAGCAAACAGGGAGTTAAAAATCATACATACGTCTTATTTTCAAACACTTAAAAGAACCGCTTGAAAACTGACCCGGCCTGTTTTATTTAATTACATTTTCCCTTTTATTGTAAATAGTTACTTCATCTAATTGAAATTTGCCATTTCCATCCTTGTAATCAGCCTTGTGTTCTGTTTTTGATTTTAACTGATACCGAACAATCTCTTTCCTGTTCTGCCCAGAACTTACTGTTTGGCTTAAAAGAAGTAGTAGAAAAATCAGGTGTTTCATAAAGGTTAATCAAAAAAATTAGGATTTTCAAAAAAATGCTTTACATTTGTGTAATCGATTGCATTAAACTATGAAGTCATGACAAATTCAGAATTAAGACACGGAACCAACCCCATTGATGCCAGGAAATATGGCACATCGGAATTACGAGAGCACTTTTTAGTTGATAACCTGTTTGTTGAAGATGCAATACAATTGACCTACACCATGTACGATAGGTTTATTGTTGGTGGAGCAACCCCGGTTACAAAAAGCCTAAAACTGGAAACAATTCCTTATTTAAAGTCGGAACATTTTCTAAACAGGCGGGAATTAGGAATTATCAATGTTGGCCAGGAGGGCTTGGTTAAAGTTGATGGAACTGAATACAAACTAAAAAAGAAAGAAGCTTTGTACGTAGGCAAAGGTTGTAAAGAAGTAATATTCAGCACAGTAAACGGCAGTCGTCCATTGTTTTATTTAAACTCCGCTCCTGCCCATGCCAGTTACCCAACAAAAAAAGTAGGTCTTGAAGACGCAGAAGTTATTCAGCTGGGAGAAGAAAAATTTGCTAACAAAAGAGTGTTGAACAAACTAATAGTCAACAGCATAGTTGAAACTTGCCAGTTACAGATGGGTTTAACAGAATTGGTAGAAGGCAATGTCTGGAACACAATGCCGCCACACACCCATGCCAGAAGAATGGAAACTTATTTTTACTTTGATATAGAAGAGGGACAGGCACTTTGTCATTTTATGGGCGAAACAGACAATACCCGACATATTTTTGTTCATAACAACCAGGCAGTTATTTCACCAGAATGGTCGATGCACGCAGGTGTCGGAACATCAAACTACTCATTTATCTGGGGCATGGCTGGCGAAAACTTAGACTATGGCGATATGGACATTGTCACCCCCACAAAATTAAAATAAAGCCCTCATAATCAACTACTTAAACTGCAAAAAAAACAAAAATGATTACCAAATTATTTGATTTAACAGGAAAAGTTGCACTGATAACAGGTGGCACGCACGGCATTGGCATGGCGGTGGCCAAAACATTAGGCAAAGCAGGTGCAAAAATAGTTGTAAACGACATTTCAGATGAAAAACTTGAATCATGCAAAGCTGATTATCAAAAAGAAGGCCTGGATGTTTACACACTAAACTTTGATGTAACCAGCGAAGATGCAGTTGACAAAGGCATCACTGAAGTTGAACAGAATGTTGGTGCAATTGATATCTTGGTAAACAATGCCGGAATTATTAAAAGAGTGCCAATACTAGATATGCCTGTAGCTGATTTCAAATTGGTACTTGACATTGATCTAGTGGCGCCTTTGATTGTTGCAAAAAGAGTTGCACCAGGCATGATTGAGAGAAGATCAGGAAAAATTATCAACATGTGCTCCATGATGAGTGTTTACGGAAGAAACTCCGTTTCGGCCTACGCTTCGGCAAAAGGCGGGCTTAAACTTTTGACTGCCAACATGACTTGTGAGTGGGCAAAATACAACCTTCAAATCAACGGCATTGGACCAGGTTACATTGCCACTGACCAAACGGCGCCTATCAGAGAGGGTAATCATCCGTTTAACGACCTGGTAATGACAAGGACTCCTGCTGGCCGATGGGGCCAACCTGAAGATGTTGGAAATGCCGCTTTGTTCCTTGCATCAAAAGCAAGTGATTTTGTCAACGGGCACGTGCTTTATGTTGATGGTGGTATACTGGCAAACTTTGGATATGTAAAAGGGGAAAACGATTTGTAACAATTTAGCTTTTTGTTAAAAAGGCATTTTTTTCACATAATTGCAATAAAAATAGCAGAAAATGGCCACATTGTACTAATATGCAACAAACAATGCACAATTTTCAATGCTATCAGATTGAATTTACAGTACATTTGATGCAAAATTCAAGTTAGATATTCAACCAATGAAACAAACACTATTGTAACAGCAATAAAATCCAGGGTTATGTCAAGGCTAGTTTATCAGGTGACAACACCTGACAAGTGCACCGGGTCTGTATCAACGGCGAAGCCCTCACCGTAGGTAAAAGTCCCAAAAGTGAGGGTCATTGAGCACTTCGACAGGTGGTATACTGAGCTTGCCGAAGTACAGCGACCAAAAGTTAGTTTTGATACGGCTCCAATTTACAAGAAATATCAAATTTGACTTAACACAAGTTATTAAGCTATTTTGATTGTATAATTTCAGATAGTAAAAAGAAATAATAAAAAAGTAAGCAAATGAAAAATTTTATGGACGATAATTTTATTTTGCAAACCAAAACTGCAGAATATCTTTACCACGAGCATGCCAAAAAAATGCCAATTATCGACTACCACAGTCATCTTATACCCGAGCAAATAGCTGAAAATAAAAAATTTGACAACATTACACAACCATGGTTGTATGGCGACCACTATAAATGGCGCGCTATGAGAACCAACGGTGTTGATGAAAAATATTGTACTGGAGATTCTTCGGACTGGGAAAAATTTGAAAAATGGGCCGAAACGGTGCCTAATACCATCAGAAACCCATTATTTCATTGGACCCATCTTGAGCTAAAAGGCTATTTTGGAATTTCAGACCTGCTAAATCCTGCTTCGGCCAAAGCAATTTATGACAAAACCTCGGAAATGTTGCAGGCTGATGATTACCGGGTGCAAGGTTTGCTTGCAAAAATGAATGTAGAAGTGGTATGCACTACCGATGATCCGGTTGACAGCCTTGAAAACCATATAGCAATTGCAAAATCTGGTGCACCAACAAAGGTATTTCCTACCTGGCGGCCTGATAAAGCAATGGCTGTAGAAAACCCGAAAACATATAACACCTATCTGGACCAATTATCGGAAGTAGCTGATATTCAAATCAATTCTTTTGCAACATTAATCGATGCACTTAAAAAACGCCACGATTTTTTCCATGCAAATGGTTGTCGATTGTCCGATCATGGCCTGGAGGTTTTTCATGCCGACGATTATTCCGACAACGAAGCAAACAATATATTCAATAAAATAAGGAATGGGCAGTCATTAGATAAAGCTGAAATCTCAAAATTTAAATCAGCCATGCTGTATGAGTTTGCCATTCTTGATCATTCAAAAGGCTGGACTCAACAATTTCATTATGGTGCTTTACGAAACAACAACACCCGCTTGCTTACCAAATTAGGACCAGACACAGGTTTTGACTCCATCGGCGACTGGAATGTGGCCGTAAATATGTCGAAATTTTTGAACCGGTTAGATACTGAAGATAAATTAACAAAAACCATCCTCTACAATCTAAATCCTTCTGATAATGAGATGGTTGCTACAATGATTGGTAATTTTCAGGATGGTTCTATTCCGGGTAAAATACAATTTGGTTCGGGCTGGTGGTTCCTTGATCAAAAAAATGGCATGGAACAGCAAATGAATGCCTTGTCTAATCTTGGTTTGTTGAGCAGGTTTGTTGGCATGCTCACAGATTCACGTAGTTTCTTGTCCTATCCACGTCATGAATATTTCCGTAGAATTTTATGCAACTTATTGGGCAATGATGTTGAAAATGGCGAAATTCCAAATGATATGGAGTTACTTGGAAAAATGGTAGAAAATATTAGCTACAACAATGCCAAACAATATTTCAAATTCGAATAATTATTAAAAAATAATAGAACAGAAACATGAACAAAGTAGTAACATTCGGAGAAGTAATGCTGCGTTTAGCGGCCCCCGGATATGAGAGGTTTGGACAATCAAACGTATTGAACGCTACCTTTGGAGGTGGCGAAGCAAATGTAGCTGTTTCACTGGCAAATTATGGTATTCCGGTAAGTTTTGTAACCAGGCTGCCCAAAAATGATATTGCAAAAGCATGCACAAATGAACTAAGAGGCCTGGGTGTTGATACCAGCCAAATTATATACGGTGGCGACCGTGTGGGTATTTATTTTTTAGAAACCGGAGCTGTTAGCCGTGCAAGTAAAGTTATTTACGACAGGGCACATTCTGCCATTTCAGAAATTAAGCCTGGCATGGTTGACTGGGACAAGGTTTTTGAAGGAGCCAACTGGTTTCACTGGACGGGGATTACTCCTGCTATTTCGCAAGGTGCTGCTGACGTTTGCCTTGAAGGGATAAAAGCTGCCAATGCAAAAGGGATTACTGTTTCAACTGATATTAACTACAGAAAAAATCTTTGGAAATACGGCAAAACTGCAAATGAAGTTATGCCATTATTGGTTGAAGGATGCGATATAGTGCTCGGCAATGAGGAAGATGCTGCTATGTCGTTGGGCATTCATCCCGAAGGCGTAGATGTAACCACTGGCCATGTTGAAGCTGAAGCATATCACTCTGTATCTGAGCAAATTATGAAGCAATTTCCACGATGCAAGAAAGTAATTACAACACTTCGGGGTTCAGCTAGTGCTAACCACAATAGCTGGTCAGGTGTATTGTTTGATGGTAAAACTTTATACGAGGCACCAACCTATCAAATCACACATATTGTTGACAGAGTTGGTGGTGGCGACTCATTTATGGGCGGGCTTATTTATGGTTTACTAACCTATGGCGAAGACCATCAGTCGGCCTTAAATTTTGCTGTTGCAGCTTCCTGCTTAAAGCACACTATTTATGGTGATTACAACAGGGTATCTGTAGCAGAGGTCGAAAAATTAAAAGGTGGTGATGCTTCCGGAAGGGTATCAAGATAAGTTATTAGTCATTTGTCATTAGTGATTGACAACCAATGACCAATGACATTCCAAATCTATAAATTCGTAGTGATTTTAAATTAAAGTTAATGCTCTAAAAACAAGATAGATAATGGCTCAATATACAAGATTAGAAGTAGCATCAGTAATGAAAGAAACAGGTATTGTTCCCTTGTTTTTTCATTCGAATGTTGAATTAGGAAAAAAAATACTAAAAGCATGCTATGATGGAGGTGCCCGCTTGTTGGAGTTCACTAGCAGGGGCGATTTTGCCCATGAGGTATTTGCCGAATTAAACAAGTATGCAATAAAAGAGTTGCCAGGGATGATTATGGGAGTTGGTTCAATTACCGATGCCGCTGCAGCTTCGTTATACATGCAATTAGGTGCCAATTTTATTGTAACCCCTGTTTTACGTGAAGATATTGCAATCGGTTGCAATAGACGCAAAGTGCTATGGTCTCCAGGCTGTGGCTCGTTAACTGAAATTGCAAAAGCCGAGGAATTAGGTTGCGAAATTGTAAAACTTTTCCCTGGTGGAACCTACGGCCCTGATTTTGTTAAAGCCATCAAAGGTCCTCAACCATGGACCAGTATTATGCCAACCGGAGGCGTATCGCCCACCGAAGAAAGTTTAAAGGCATGGTTTGATGCGGGAGTAACATGTGTAGGGATGGGATCTCAGTTGATTTCAAAGGAAATAATTGCCAACCAGGATTATGCGCAACTTGAAAACAAGGTAAAAGAAAGCTTGGAAATTATCCAAAGTTTAAAAAAATAACCTAATTAAAAAAACGAAAAAATGACTGAAGAACGGAAAAAAATTGGCAAGTATCGCTGGAGGATTCTTGCTTTATTATTTATGGCCACTACAATAAATTATATGGACAGGAGTGTGATAGGGGTTTTGGCACCAACACTTCAATATAGGGTTTTTAACTGGTCGGATCTTGATTTTGCATACATAAATATAGCTTTTAAGTTAGCATATGCAATTGGTATGTTGACAATGGGGGCAATAATTGACCGTTTTGGGACAAGAATAGGTTATGTTTTGTCTATATCTATTTGGAGTATTTTTGGAATGTTACATGCAGTTGTCCGTCCAGCATTTGGATTGATTGGATTTATTTTAGCTCGATTTGGATTGGGTTTTGGTGAATCTGGCAACTTTCCCGCTGCAATAAAAACAGTAGCCGAGTGGTTTCCCAAAAAAGAAAGAGCATATGCAACAGGTCTTTTTAATGCAGGTTCAAATGTCGGGGCAATCTTAGCTCCACTTTTAATACCGCTAATAGTTGCTACTAATGGAGATAATTGGCAGTTTGCTTTTTTAACAACAGGTGTTATTAGTGCTATTTGGGTAGTTTTATGGACTAAGACTTATAAGAAACCGGAAGAACATCCAAAGCTCTCAAAGGAGGAACTTGAATATATTACTAGTGATTCTGTTGTTGAGACAAAAACAGAAAAAACACCTTGGAGAAAAGTCCTTCCATTAAGACAAACATGGGCATTTGCACTAGGGAAATTGACTGATGCCGTTTGGTGGTTTTATCTATTCTGGGGTGGTAAGTTTTTATTTGATATGTTTGGCTTGGATATTGGCTCCATTGCCCTTCCATTAGTCGTTATATATGTTGTTGCCGATATTGGGAGTATTGGAGGGGGTTGGCTTTCTTCTAATTTTATAAAAAAAGGGTGGACTGTTAATAAAGCTAGAAAATTAACTTTACTTTTATGCGCATTGTGTATTTTGCCTGTTGTGTTTGTTACTCAAATAGATACAGGGTTTGATGTTTCATCTGAGAAAATTGAGCAGTTTTCTAAATCTACAATCAAAATTGATGGCAAAAAAGTACAAATGCCCCAAAGTGTGGTTGATGAACTTAAGAAATTTGAAGGTAAAAAGTATAAGGCTGCTCGTGATTTTGAAAATGAGCTTGCTGTGTCATTTGGTAAAACAGAGGCTGCTTCTATTATGCCAATAATTGTTGAAAATTCAAAGACAGAAACAGGCAAATATGTTGTTACAGATAAGACTATTGATAAGGTTGAAAAACAAGGAGTATCTGATAATATTATTTTAAGCCTTAAGAAGATTAATAGCAAAAAAAGAGAAGATAAGGAAAAAGATAATATTGAAGCTTTTACTCAGCAGGTTGAGAAACAGGTTGGTAAAGTGTCAGTTGGGACTTATGAGTTTTCAATTTTCAATACAACAAGAACTAATAACCTATATTGGGTTGCTGTCATCCTTATTGCACTGGCAGCAGCAGGCCATCAAGCTTGGTCAGCTAATCTATTTACATTGGTTTCGGACGTTTTTCCTAAAAAGGCGACAGCTTCAGTTACAGGTATTGGAGGTATGATTGGGGCAATAGCAGGAATAATTTCAGATAAAGCATTGGGTGAAGTGTTGACTGAGAGTGGAACTTCCGGTTATTTCTTTGCATTTTTGATAGCAGGTTTTATGTACCTCATCATCTTAGGGATTGTGCATTTACTAATGCCAAAAATGACCCCACTTAACGAAAATCTTAAGATGGTTGTTAGCTCTAAAGAACAGAGTCAATCTTAAAATTGAGACAATGAATAACAAATAATACATGAAATAATGGAACTATCGAAATATTCTTTTGGAGTTGGTGATCGTTTTGGTCACCAGGCAGCTGCCCAATTACAGGCAATCATAAAAGCTAAAGATAAATCAATAGATGTAACTCCGGTATGGAACAAATCAAACAGGGAACACAGTATAATACACACTGGCCCTGCAGATACCAGAAAGGCAGCTGACGAAGCGATTAAAAGCCTTGGCTGGAAGGATCAGTACCTGATTGATGCTGACCATATTAACCTCGCTAATATTGATAAATACATTGAATATTCAGACTTTTTCACTATTGATGTGGCTGACTATATTGGCAAAAAGTCTGATTCAATTGAGGTTAAAAAAGCTCTTGACAATCATAAAAACCTGATTGGCAGATTGCAGATACCAGGAATAGGTGAGGCTTTTAATATTACCGAAGCTGAATTGGAATCAATAGTAAGTAACTATTTATTTGCAGTTAGTGAAGCGGGTAAAATTTACAGACATATTGAAGCCAGCAAAGGAAAAGATAGATTTATTACTGAAGTGTCAATGGATGAAGTAGATACTCCTCAATCGCCTGTTGAATTATTGGTGATTTTAGCATTGTTGTCCGACCAAAACATTCCTCTTCAAACAATTGCACCAAGGTTTTCAGGCCGATTTAACAAAGGCGTTGATTATGTTGGTGATGTTAAGGCATTTAGGAAAGAATTTGAAGAAGATCTTTTAGTCATTGATTATGCTGTTAAAAAGTACAATCTACCAGGCAACTTAAAGTTAAGCATTCATTCAGGTAGCGATAAATTCTCTATTTACTCGGCAATTAAAGAATTAATCAAAAAGCACGACAAAGGAATTCATGTCAAAACAGCTGGAACTACATGGCTTGAAGAGGTGATTGGATTGGCTGAAGCCGGAAATGAAGCACTTGAACTGGCGAAAACAATTTATGTTGAAGCTCTTGCTCGCAAGGAAGAGCTTTGCGCCCCCTATGGCCAGGTGATAGATATTGATGATTCAAAGTTACCTTCTACTAATGAAGTTCAAGGGTGGACAGGTGAGAAATTTGCAAATACGCTACGTCATATTCCAGGCCATCCTGATTATAATCCAAATTTCAGGCAACTAATTCATGTTGGTTATAAAATAGCTGTTGAGCATAAAGAAGAATACTATGCTTATCTTGAAAAATATGCAGCTATTGTTGGCAAACAAGTGTTTGAAAATATTTATGACCGACACCTCTGCAGGTTGTTTGATTTATACTAAGCCAGTTTGAGATATTGTAAATTGAAATTTTAAAAATGTTTTGGCACTTGTTTACCACTAGACCCTAAATATTGCGGTACTCCGCACCTTTTCAAATCACATAAACATTTAAGCTACAAATATTTCCGGTGCTCTGCACCTATTAACCTGAGTTCGACATAAAATAATTGCACAGTTTAGGTTAATTTTTAGTAGAAATTGGCCTAAATTTTTGAAGGACTATCGGGATAGTTCAATAAAATTTGGGGCGATTTAT
>JBNKJW010000219.1:0-9051 GCA_050291445.1 Bacteroidales bacterium
TACAAGCACCTTGTTTTCAGATACTTCCACCTGATGAACTGGAGCTGATACGGGCAAGCAAAACCCAGGTTATGTTCAGAAAAGGAGATAATTTAACCAAACAGGGCACTTTCGCCTCCTACATTTTGTTTATAGCTAATGGTTTGGCCACACAATATGTTGAGGGAGAATCGCGAAAAAGTTTTAACTTAAAAATTATTAGTCCTGGTGAATTTATTGGTATGTTTTCGCTTTTTTCGAAAAACACCTTTAATTATTCTTCAGTGGCCCTTACCGATTGTCATGTTTTTTTGGTTGAAAAAGATACCATTACCAAAATAATGAATGAAAATGCTGCTTTTGGTTTAGGTTTAATGAACAGGTATGCCGAACAAAATGTTAACTTGTTTGACTCTTTGCGCAACGTTTTATTTAAACAAATGAATGGACGCTTTGCTGATACACTTTTATACATCGATAGTTTCAAGGAGGAGTATCCAGCTATTTTTCAGTTACTTTCGCGAAAAGACATTGCCGATTTTGCCGGCATTTCAACCGAAAGCGCTGTAAAACTATTAAAAGCCCTTGAAAGAGAAGGCTGCATAAAGCTGGATACTAAAGATATTGTGATTACAAATTATAATAAGTTGAAAGATATAAGCCGGATTGGCTAGCTTTTGATTTTTGTTGAATTTAAGCTATCTTTAAGCCAAAACATCTTTTAGCAAGAGCTTATGAAAATACTTAAAGAGCTGGATGAACTTGTTGAAAAACAGGTGATTAATTTGGATGTTGCTGAAAGAATTCAGGCATATTTTGAAAGCAAAAAAACATCACCACAAAAGCGTTTATATGTTATTTTTGGAATTTTAGGCGCTATTTTGGTCGGTTTAGGCATTAACCTGATAATAGCCCACAACTGGGATGATTTTTCACGACCTGTAAAATCCTTTTTTGCCTTTCTCCCTTTGGTTATTGGTCAGTTAGCTTGTGTTTTTGTATTGATTAAAAAGTATGATAGCACAGCTTGGCGCGAAGGTGCTTCTGCATTTCTGTTTTTTGCAGTTGGGGCAAGTATTTCACTTATCAGTCAAATTTACAATATTCCTGGTGACTTAAGCGGCTTTTTACTCACCTGGATGCTGTTGTGCCTGCCTTTGGTTTACTTAATGAAATCCTCAATTACATCTTTGCTGTTTATTGCTGGTATAACGTGGTATGCATGCGAAACTTCGTATTGGTCTTACCCGTATGAACAATCATATTTATACTGGCTGCTGTTATTGGCTATTATTCCACATTATTACATTTTATATAAAAAAACACCAAAAAGTAATTTCATTACATTCCATAACTGGCTGTTTACCCTTTCGGTAATTATCAGTTTAGGCACGCTTGCTAAAAAACTTGAAGAATTGATGTTTGTTGCCTACATTAGTTTGTTTGGTTTGTTGTATTTGATAGGTGGTTTTAAGCAATTCAAAGCACAAAAGTTCATTAACAATGCTTTTGTAATTGCTGGTTCACTTGGGACAATAATTTTGTTGCTGACCTTAAGTTTCGATTGGTTTTGGGAAGATTTAAGTTTCTCTGACTTTGATTCGTTAGCTACTCTTGTTGCACCCGAGTTTATTGCGTCTTTACTTATTGTTGTTTTAGCTATAGTGTTGTTGGTTAGAAGGTTGGGTGAGTATGAGCAATTTGAATTTAAACCTTTGGACTGGGCCTTTGCTGCATTTATCCTCATCTATTTTGTTGGCTTTTTTACAGAGTTTGCTTATGTTTTAATTAACCTGTTAATATTAGCCATTGGCCTGCTAACAGTGCGCGAAGGGGCAAAAAAAGATCATCTGGGGATTTTAAACTTTGGTTTGCTGGTTGTAACAGTTCTAACCATTTGCAGGTTTTTCGATGAAAACATTAGTTTTGTAATACGCGGGGTATTATTTGTTGCTGCCGGGGCCGGATTTTTTGTTGCCAACTATTTGATGCTAAAAAGAAGGAAAGAAAATGAAGAATAAAAGCATACTTATTGTTGTATTTTTGATAGTGGCCTTAGCTCAACTATTTGTGCCTGTAAATATGATTTTAAATAGCGAGGAAGTCATTAAAAAAGGTGTTGAATACAAGTTTAAGGTAGCTCCTATCGATCCTAACGATCCTTTTAGAGGAAAATACGTTACGCTTAGTTTTGATGCCAATACTTATTTTTATAACGATAGTATTTTTTCCCGCGACCAGCAAGTTTATGTCGTTTTAACTACTGATAATGAGGGGTATGCGGCTATCGACTTTTTGTCTCTTTCTCAACCTGTAGATAATAGCGATTATGTGAAAGCCAAAATAAACTATGTGTACAATAATAAAGGTGTTGAAGGAAAGTACAAGTTGAGGGTAGATTATCCTTTTACCCGGTTTTACATGGAGGAGTCGAAGGCACCAGCTGCCGAATCGTATTATTGGAGGGCTGCAAGAGATAGTACCCAGGATACTTATGCCCTGGTTAGTGTTAAAGATGGAGATGCAGTTTTGAAAGATGTTTTAATTAATGATATTTCATTAAAAGAATTAACGGAAACAGGTAATAAATCGAATGACTAAGATGAACGTTGAATTGGATAATAACGCTGCTCTAGTTTTAATTGACATTCAGAAAGGTTTTGAAGATATTAATTATTGGGGTGGGGGACGAAACAATCCTGATGCTGAGAAAAAAGCAGGTCAGCTACTTGAACTTTGGAGGAAAAAGGGAAGGCCAATTTTTCATGTGAAACATTGTTCTACCAATCCTGATTCGCCATTTGTTGAAGGAAAACCCGGCAATGAAATTCAGGATGTTGTAAAACCTCTTGAAAATGAGGTGATTATTTCCAAAAAGGTGAGCAGTGCTTTTATTGGTACAAGTCTTAAAGGGATACTGAACAATATGGATATAAAGCAGCTGGTCATGGCAGGGCTTACTACCGATCATTGTGTTTCAACAACTGTTAGAATGGCTGGTAATTATGGGTTTGAGGTGTTTTTGGTAAGCGATGCCGCCGCCACGTTTGATAAAACGGGCATAAATGGTGAGAAATTCAGCGCCCAATTAATTCATGATACAGCTTTGGCCAGTTTGCATAAGGAATTTGCCACAGTAATAAACTCAGTTGATCTTCTTAGTTAAAAGCAATGGTTTTAAAGTATGTTGATTTTGAAATTGAACTGGTTAATGATGAGCACTACACAATTGGTTCAGCTGACAATACAACTAAATACGATTTTGAATATAATGGTGATTTAAAAAGTACCACCAAACATGGTGTTTTGCTAAAAAAGCATGGTGAAATTGTTAAAAGTGTCATTTTATTTGGTGACAAAGGGCAAACCAGCATTCATCAGCGATCAGCCGTTGTTTTTGATGATATGTTAATTGTGTGTGTATCGAACCTGGTTTTTTGCCTTTATTTACCTTCACTGGAGTTAAGGTGGGTCAGCGAAATTGACGAAGTGACCTGTTTGCAAATATTTAAAACCAGTGAAAGCTACTTGATACACGGCGAAATGGCTATTACCCGAATAGCGTTTACTGGTGATGTAATCTGGAGTTATAGTGGTGAGGATATTTTTGTATCGCCAAATGAAAGTGAAAATATTAAATTAACTGCGCATGGAATTGAAATAGCTGATTGGGGTGGCAAAAACTACCTATTGGGCTATGATGGTGTTTTGATTTTGTAACTGGCATACTATGAGGAAAGTTTTAACACTTATTTCATTAATACTAAATTCTGTTTTATTGGTGTTGAGCTCTATCTTGGTGTATAATCTACTCTCGCCAGTTTTGGAACCTGGTGCAATAGGGATAATAGGTGGAGAAGATGGCTCTACAGCTATTTATCTGACTTCAAAACTTGGAAGTTTTTTCCAATTACAGCAACTAGCCTTTTTCTTGTACTACTTCTTTTTGAGATCACCTTTATTCTGAACTTATATTTTTCAAGAAAAAGTGAGTAAGCTTTTGTCGATTCCTATTTTTTAATAGTAAAATAAAAACAAGTGCCTTTTTCAATTTCAGATTCCAACCAGATTTTCCCGTTTTGTCCATTAACTAGCTTTTTTACAGTTGCTAGTCCTACACCTGAGCCCTTATTTCCTTCTCTGTCAGCTATATGTAGGATTTCAAACAGATTGAAAATTCGCTCCTGGTATTCCGCTTTTATCCCAGGGCCATTGTCTGAAACATAAAATTTGTAAAAATTTTCTTCTTCTTCAAAACCCAGTTCTATTTCAGTTTTCTCTTTATCATTATACTTAATTGCATTAGAAACTAGGTTGAGCAAAATTTGCTGCAGCGCTATTTTATTAACTTTTATTTTGGCTGGTTGTTTTGGGTATTTAAAACTAGTATTTTCAGTTTTTAGCAGGGTAATAATATCTTCAAAAAATACTTTTGCATTAACCTCTTCAATATTTTTTGACAAAAGGCGATCACTTCTGCTGTATGACAAAATGCCATCAACCAGTCGCCTTAACTGATCGGCTGAATTATCCAACTTTTGCAACAATTGGTTAACGGGTTCATTGAGGTGCTCAGCATGACCATCAATTATAAAATGGATGATAGTTGAAATATTGTTTAATGGAGATTTTATATCGTGCGCAGCGATTAAAGCAAATTTCTCTAATTCTTTGTATTTTTCTTCAAGGTGCTTATTGGTCTGTTTTAGCATCCTTTGTCTTTTACGCAGTTCAAATAGCTTAATAACCTGATTAGCAAGCGCCTTTAAGGAGTCAATTTGTTCTTCATTTAACTTTTTAGGTTCGCTATCAATTACGCAAAGTGTGCCAAGTGCATTTCCTTCATTACTCACCAGGGGTACACCTGTATAAAATACAATATTTGGCTCACCAGTCACCAAAGGATTATCATGAAAACGTTCATCTTTTCTTGAATCAGACACCTCTAGCACATCATTTATGTTATTGATTGCATGGGCACAAAAAGCATGTTCTCTGGGGGTTTCGGTGGCATCAATTCCATAGTGCGATTTAAACCACTGCCTGTTTTCATCTACCAGGCTGATTAACGAAACCTTTGTTTGGCAAATTTGCGAAGCAATTCGGGTAATATCATCATATTCCTTTTCGGGCAATGTATCAAGAATTTCGTATGCCTTTAAATCACTTAACCTTTCATTTTCATTTTTAGGAATTTGTGGTTTTATCATTTTTCTGCCCTTTGTTATAAAATATAGTTGGTAAAAGTTGATAATATTTGCAGTTTTAAAAATATTAGCTGAGTTCGTAAGTTCCAATCAGAGCGTTTTATTAGTTGAGGGCACCAAATATTCTATCAGCATCCAATATGCCTGGAAATCACAATTCGCTGAATTTCAGAGGTTCCCTCTCCAATTTGAAGTAGTCGCTGATCTCTGTAAAACCGCTCAATGTCGTATTCTTTCATCAAACCATAGCCACCGTGTATTTGTACTGCCTCGTCTGCTACTTCTTTGGCAATTTCAGAACAATACAATTTCGACATGGCAGCCTCCTTGGCATAGGGTTGTTTATTCGTCCTTAGATAGGATGCTTTGTATAATAAGTTGCGTGCTAATTCAATTTTGGTCGCCATATCGGCCAGTTTAAAAGCAATTATCTGAAACTTTGCGAGTGGTTTCCCAAATTGTTTTCTTTCATGGGCATATTTTAGAGCCATTTCAAAAGCTCCCTGGGCTAAACCTAATCCCATGGCAGCAATCGACAGCCTTCCGCTATCCAGTGTGTTTAGCATAATTTTAGAACCATCACCTCGTTTGCCAAGCAGGTGATCTTCAGGTACCTTGCAATCATCAAAATAAAGTTCGGCTGTGTCAGAAGCGCGCCACATCATTTTACCCGTCATTTTTTTTCGGGTAAAACCTTTGGTTTTGGCATCTACCAAAATTGCCGAAAACTCTTTGTTACCATCACCTTTTTTACCTGAAACAACTTGTACAGTGGAACCAATATTTATTTTTGAAGCCCCATTGGTAATGAATATTTTTGAACCATTAATAATCCATTGTCCATCTTTTAGTTCCGCTTTGGTTTTTGTGTTTCGGGAATCCGATCCCGCTTCGGGCTCCGTCAGCCCAAACGACCATAAAGCTTCTCCGGTGCACAGCTTTGGCAGGTATTTTTGTTTCTGCTCTTCCGTACCGTAGTTCATAATGGGGCCAATACCCAGTGAATTATGCGCTGCAATAGTTGCTGCCTGTGAACCATCAATTCGTGCAAGTTCCTCAACAGCAATCAGATAAGCAAGGTTGTCCATGTCCATTCCACCGTATTTCTCTGGCACCCTTATTCCAAACATACCAATATCTCCCATCTTTTTTGTTAGTTCAATGGAGAACTCTTCTTTTTCATCCAATTCCCTGGCAACGGGTTTTATTTGGCGCTCGGCAAAATCTCGAACGGTTTTTCTTATTAAATGATGTTCTTCTTTTTCGTACATAGCGTTCTAGTTAGGTTGTTTCTGTATTTTAACTAATTCTTGTTGGTTGCTAATTTGTTTTCTTTTCTTGAGAGTTACTGGTATCTGGTTTCTGGTTCCTAATTTCCATCGGTGGCTGAGCCTGTAGAAGCCATGTGTTACTGGTTCCTGGTTTCTGGTCGCTAGTTCCTAAGTTTCCAGCAAAATTTCAGGCACATCCACTTTTTGGCTTAAAAATGCCGATGCAAATGTTTTCCCTTGTGCATCAATCATTAACGATTTGGTTCCTCCACCATCCAGCGATTTTTCTAACAGAAAGTTGAGTGCATAAATATTGTCCAATTCGTAACGTTTTACATTTCCTTTACAGAATGCCTTAAACATTCTTTTTACCTCATTTTCAGTCAGTTTTTCTTTTATAAACTGGTAAATTTCAGGTGTTCGGGCAACAACTCCAATGTTAACGGTATCTCCTTTGTCACCCGATCGGGCTAAACAAATATCTTTATATGTTTTTTTTATCGTTAATGAGCTGTTTGCCAGACTATTAATTCTTTCACTTGGTTGGCTTAACGCTTCCTCAGTTTTTGTCAAATCTTCTTCAAAACCTGTTACTTCACTTATGGAATAACTATTTTCTATACCGCCTTGTTCATTTAGTAAACTAACTTTTGATTGAACTAATGCTTTACTCAGCAAAGCAGGCCAATAAGTCATCACTGATTGCACCCTTGGCCTACCACCGGTTACTGCAACCCCCGGTGGGCCACTAAGAATTAGCGGAGCAATACTTTTCGAAAATTCCTCAATTTTGCTTCTGCTGTAATCAAAAACATCCAGTTTTAACAATACTTCGTTTGCTGTTTTATTTTCAACAAGGTTTTTATGACAGGCATTGTATCCAACTAACTCATGGTTTCTTTTTGTGAAATCAATATTCAATCGTTTCCAAAATATTTCGGCAAATTTTTCTGCTTTTTCAATTGGATTTGGTCCACTAATAATTATAGTGCCCGATGCCTTAAAACCATCCTCATAGGCCATTGAAACTTTGTAGGTTTTGGTTGAGGGTTTTCCTTTAATTCCGGCAATTTTTACGCTGTCCTTTCCATTAGGCTGTATGTTAATTGTCTGAAAATCAGCCACAACATCAGGACTAATGTATTCTTTTGGATTGCCCATTTCATATACAATTTGCTCTTTAACGGTATCTACACTTACCAGTCCTCCTGTGTTTTCATGTTTGGTTACAATAAAATCGCCACCCGAGTACATTTCAACAATTGGGTAGCCAAAATTTTCCCAACTTGGCACTTTTTCCCAATCTGTAAAGTTGCCACCTGATGATTGGGCACCACATTCAATAATATGTCCGGCAACTATTCCTGCAGCCAGCTTATCCCAATCGTTTAGTTGCCATTCAAATTCGTAAATCATTGGAGCTAAGGTGATTGAGGTGTCTGTTACCCTGCCAGCAATAATTAACTGGGCACCTTCTTTTAGCGCTTTTACAATGGGCTGTACCCCTAAATACACATTGGCACTTTGCACTTTATCTTTTATGGCTACAAAATCACTTCCATCTTCAAGGTTTTTAAAATCTGCTTTTTGGGGATAAAGATTTGGGATTTCATCAAGAATGTTATCACCTTCAATAATGGCGATTTTCATGCTCAGTTTTTTAGCTTTTAAGCGTTCTGTAACTTGTTTTGCACACTCCAAGGGGTTAATTCCACCTGCATTAACAATTATAGTTACTCCTTTTTCTATAGCAATTTCAGCCACATCATCCATTTGATCAACAAAATCGGTAATGTAGCCCAACTTCGGGTTTTTTAATTGCTGCTTTCGCAGAATGCTCATGGTAATTTCTGCCAGATAGTCGGTGGTGATGTAATCCAATGGGCCACCGGTTAGTTGTCTTTTTAAAGCACCGAGATCATCACCCCAGAAACCTCCAGCATTCCCAATTCTTATTTTGTTTTTCATAATATCTTTTTCTATTTGATAATTATTTTGTTTTATCTTTCTTTTCATTTTAAGCAGTTGATAGTCTCTGATTGAGCGTATCTAAAAGAACCAAAAGAACGTCATTGCGATGAGGAGCGAAAAAACAACTCCGAAGGACTCAGCGCATTTAATCTTTTGTAAACCATGGTGTTGCATTTGCAGATTCCTTCACTTCCTTCGGAATGACGGCTTTTTAGGCAGCTCATGTTGCTCAATTAACCACCAGCCAACTCTTCCAGCTCTATCAAAATCTTTCCGGCCTTAACCAGTTCTCCCTCTTTTGTATTTATTTTTGCAACTTTCGCCTTAATTCCTGATGTGATATTATTTTCCATTTTCATGGATTCAATAACAATCAATTTTGCCCCTTTTTCAACAATTTCGCCAACTTTTGTATTGATTTTTAATACAGTTCCGGGCATTGGACTAATTAACTGACTATCATTCTGAACTTTTTCAGGTGACAGGTAACTATTGGTTTCAACTAAAATGTTGTTTCGTTTTGCTTTAAAAATCTGCCCGTTAAACGAAATGCTTGCTTCTTCTTTTTCATTGTACGAAATAAATAATTCATGGAGTTTTTCATTTATTTTCAGGCGAATGCT
>JBNKJW010000220.1:0-3108 GCA_050291445.1 Bacteroidales bacterium
AGTTCCATAATTCTATAAATTCCCTTTTCAGTTGAAGTGAAAAAGTTACTTGTCTCTGAAAAAACTTTTGTACTTTTATTCCGAAGCATGTTTTTTTGTCTTAATGTTGCACCACTAATATACTGAATATTAGTGGATTAAACAAAACAAACATGCTTCTTTTTAACTGATTTTCAATTCTTTATGAGACATGGGAAACATCAGTTAAAGTAATATGTAATAATACACTTAACCGTTATTATTAAAAGTTGTAGTTACATAAATACTGTTTAAACCTTTAATTATGAGTAAATTAACCAAAAATGGAAGACATACCTTTTATTAAATTGCCAATCAGTATCGGCTCCGAAGTTGTATTGCAAAAAGACATTGTTTCAGTTAGTTCCGAAGATAAAATGATCTGTTTTAGAATAAGAGATGGCAGAAAAATATGTATACGGGGAACTATCAGTGAGGCTGAAAAAAACCTTAGCTGCCACAGTTTGCAAAGGTGCCACCAGCGGCACATTATCAAAGGCTATGTTGAATTTACTATGGAGTGATTTCAACATGCCTCAATTTTTTATTGCTTATAAAATGAAGAACATTAATCGTTTTGTCACCAAAAAAATTGTAGCCATCATTTATTTATCTATTGTAGTTATTCTGTTTCTAACAGGTTGTTTTAGTAACAAAAGAGATATTGAAAACATAAAAGTCTTTGCCAAACTATATGGTTACGTTCGCTGGTTCCATCCCAGTGATGAAGCACAACAAATCAATTGGGAAAAACTTGCCATTTACGGAGTGAAGAAAGTTGAAAATGCACCCAATGATAAAGCTTTAAGGGATAGTTTATTGGAGCTGTTTTTACCCATAGCACCAAGCCTGAAAATTAGTGTAGGTTCAAACGTTAAGAAGTTTGATATTTCGGAAATAACTCCAACAGATACTTCAGGATACATGCCTATAGCCTGGCAACACAAAGGTATTGAGTTAAACACAACTTTTTATCCTGAATATCAAAGCATAAGATTAAACAGGCAGGTACGCAAATCCTATTATAAATTTCCACAGGTATATTACCAATTAAACATTGACAGGACATGGGGGAAGAATTTTCAGTTAAAATTCGACAGCAAAGGGGAAAAAGATGATTCAATAGGTGTATTTCTTTTATCAACACACACATACAACCTTTTGGATTTGCCTGCACAAATCAGGCTCAAATACTTTAAATGCACTGGAGAATGGGAACAAAATGAAGTCAATTCATTGGCTGCATCTGGAGATTTATTAGTGTTTGGTGTTGAATACAATGGAAACCAATCTGTTTTATTTGATAATGTTAGCCTAGAATTTGAGGACAGATCAAACTGGAAAAACATAGAGGTAGAAAACCCTGGTTTAAATGCTGTAACTAATAACTGTCCAGATGGTTTTCATTGTTGCTCTGATTTAAATTATAGTATCGGTTCAAAAAAGCTGGGTGAAAAAGATTATTGCCTTCAAATAAGTAAGACCAATAAAAAAAGCTTGTTTAAGGAATATCCTAAGTTTGGGGAAATTATTGAAGAGAAAATATCAAACGGGTTGTCCACTCAACTTCCATTAGTTCTTTTTGGGAATGATACCATGACTTTTCCAAAGGCAGACTTTACAAAGTTGAACAAGCTTAAAAATGAACTTAAGAAAGACTTACCTGTACGTTATGAGCGGCTCGGTTCTATTGTTATTTTATGGAATATTTTCCAACACTTTTATCCTTATTTTGATGAAGTTGAAGTTGATTGGGAAAGCGAATTAACCGAAGCTATAACAGATACCTATAACGATAAAAACGAATATGATTTTTTAAAATCCTTAAGAAAGTTCACTGCAAAACTTAAAGATGGACATATTTTTATAGAACATGGATCTGATAAATGGAATTGTCTTCCTGTTGCATGGGAATGGATTGAGGATGAATTAGTTGTAACAGGCATTTTTGATAGTAAAACTGATATCCAAATAGGGGACAAGGTAAAAAGGATTAATGATATTTCAGCAAAAAAATATTTTAATGAAGTAAAGCAATATATTTCAGCCGCAACTTTAGGATATTTAGATTACTATAGTCAGATTAAGTCTGTAATGGGCGAAGCAAGCAAGGAATGTTCAATTGAGTATTTAAAAAGTGATGGAAAACTAAAGAAAACGAAAATAACACATTCAATGTGGGTAAGCGCTTATTATCAGCAACTAAAGAAGAACGAAAAGCTTAGGTTTTTAGCGAACAAAATTATCTACCTGAACCTAGACCGGATTAAAAAAGAAGAAATTGATAGCTTATTGCCGAAAATGCTTAATAGTAAAGGTATTATTTGCGATTTACGAGGATATCCTGCCGACAATGTTGTTCCTTTTATAAAACACCTGTTAAATGAAAAAGATACTGCAAAATGGATGAGCATTCAACAGGTTATTTACCCCAATCATAAAAGGACTAAGTTTGTAGATTTTGAAGGATGGCAATTAGAGCCTGCTGAACCTCAAATAAAAGTTCCAGTAGTATTTATAACCAATGGCAGCGCAATAAGTTATGCTGAGAGTATACTGGGTATTGTAAAATACTACAAACTAGGTACAATTATAGGTCAGCCTACTGCCGGTACGAATGGTAATGTGAATAGTTTTACTTTACCCGGTGATTATAAGGTAAGGTTTACAGGTATGAAAGTGATTAAACTCGATGGTAGCCAGCATCATGGGGTCGGTGTTTTGCCAGATATTTATGTTGAAAAGACAATTAGAGGTGTCAGAGAAGGGCGAGATGAATATTTGGAAAAAGCAATTGAATTTTTGAATAAAAAATAGAATATGAATTATAGACTGCATGAAAAAAGTAAAATAATTTTAGATATAGCAGAATTGATCAAAAAAAATAAAGAGTGGGATTATATAAGCTTAATGGGCGGAAGTTTAGGTGCATCTTTGTTTTTGTTTTACTACAGTAAATATTCAAAGAACGAAGCATTTTATGAAAGGGCATATTCACTTATTGAGGATGTTTTTGAATCCGTTCAAAACAAGGAACTTTATCCAACATTTGCTGGGGGAGTAGCTGGCCTTGGATGGACGCTTGAACAT
>JBNKJW010000221.1:0-2770 GCA_050291445.1 Bacteroidales bacterium
TCTATTAGATTTGATTAATTTTTGCATAAATCACACCAATTTTTCTAGAACTATCCCGATAGTCCTTCAAAAATTTGTTGCAATTTCTGCTAAAAATTAATTCAAACTGTGTGAATATTTTTAATCGAACTCAGGTTAATAGGTGCAGAGCACCGAAAATATTTGTAGCTCAAATGTTTGTGTGATTTAAAAAAGTACGGAGTACCGCAATATTTAGATTTAGTGGTAAACAAGGGCCTAAACATAAAAATTTAAAAAGAAAGAAGCATTAGAAATAGTGCTTCTTTTTTTAATTTTGTGAAAAAACAATCATGAATATTTCATGGGACGATTTTGAAAAAGTAGAACTTCGGGTAGGAACCATTGTTGACGCGCAACCTTTTCCTGAAGCAAGAAAACCCGCTTACAAAATAAAAATCGATTTTGGCGAGTTGGGAATAAAAAAATCCAGTGCCCAAATCACCGATTTGTACAAACCTGGCGAACTTATTGGAAAACAGGTTGTTGCTGTTGTTAATTTCCCGCCAAAGCAAATTGGTCCGTTTATTTCGGAATGTTTAGTAACTGGTTTTGCAAACAACCAGGGGCATATCGTACTGGCTGTGCCCGATCAAAATTTGCAAAATGGAGCTAAATTAATGTAACAGATTGCTCAAATATTCCTATCTTACAGAGCATTTCCTTTGTTTGTTGGGTTAATGTTTAATGTTTTGATTTAAAGTGAATTATATGACTTCTTTTAAATCTAAAAGGATATTTCTCTTAATCAGTTAGGCCACAATACCTAACTGGTGCACATGTCAGGCGTTGTCACTAGACATATTGACCCTAACATATCTTTGTGAAATATTAATTAGTAGAGTTTTTAAAATCCAAAATATCTATAAAATGATTAAGAATTGCATAATAAGTGTTTTACTAATAGTATTTTGCTTCATTTCTATTAGCAAGGTCGCTGCACAAGATAGTACAAAATCAAAGACTATCATTTTAAAGTACGACATTAAAAAAGAAATTGGCCCTGCTGTTTGGCGACAAACCATGCAGGCTTTTGAATTAGCCGCCAAAGTAAAGGCCGATTATGTTTTAATACACATGAATACTTATGGTGGCCTTGTTGATGCTGCTGATTCTATCCGTACAAAAATCCTTAACAGCGAAATTCCGGTAATGGTTTTTATCGATAATAATGCTGCCTCTGCCGGTGCTTTGATTTCAATTGCTTGTGATAGTATTTATATGCGACCGGGCGGGAATATTGGTGCAGCAACAGTAGTAAACCAATCGGGCGAAGCTGTGCCTGATAAGTACCAGTCGTACATGCGTTCCACCATGCGGGCTACCGCCGAGGCTCATGGAAAGGATACGATTATTGTTGGTCGTGATACCACTTATCGTTGGGTTAGAGATCCAAGAATTGCTGAGGCAATGGTCGACCCCCGAAAACATGTAGAGGGAGTATCTGATTCGGGCGAAGTACTTACCTTTACGGCTAACGAAGCAATGATGAATGGCTACTGCGAAGGAATTGCTGAAGATATTAAAGAGGTTTTAGAAAAAGCAGGTATTACAGAATATGAAATTAAGGAATATCAACCATCTAGTCTTGAGAAGGTTATGGGTATTTTGGTGAGTCCCTATTTACAGGGTATCCTTATTATGATAATTATTGGGGGAATTTATTTTGAACTGCAAACCCCGGGCATCGGTTTTCCAATTGGTGCAGCCATTTTAGCCGCTATTCTTTATTTTGCACCTTTATACCTTGAAGGAATTGCCGAAAATTGGGAAATATTGATTTTTGTGATAGGTATTATTCTGCTGCTGGTCGAAATATTTGCCATACCTGGTTTTGGTGTTGCTGGCATTGCAGGAATCATCCTGGCCATATTGGGCTTGGCACTAAGTATGTCGGAAGGGGAAGTTTATAACTGGGATGGAGAACTTACACTCAATCTTGGACCATTGATGCGCTCACTCATGATTGTATTGTTATCCGTAATTTTAGCAATAACCTTATCATTAATTTTTAGCCAGCAATTGGTGAAAACAAGCCTTTTTAGTGCAATTGCTTTAAATACTACTCAACAAACCAAAGAAGGGTTTCTGGGAGTAAAACAGGATAATGTTAACATGGTGGGCAAAACAGGTACTGCCTACACCGTACTACGTCCGGGTGGAAAGGTGGAGATTGATGGTGAAATTTATGATGCAAAAGCCCTAACAGGGTTTATTGATGAGGGGAAAAACATAAAAGTAGTAAAATACGAGATGGCGCAATTATATGTGGTTGCTGCTGATGAATAATTGCTTATTGTTATGTATCAGGAATCAGACATCGAAATTAGGGATTACAAAGATACTGATTATGCAAAGTTGCTTAAATTATGGGAACAGACTGATTTAGGCAGCTCCGCAAGAGGTGACAATGATGCAGTAATAAAAAGAACTTTAGGTGCAGGGGGCAAATTGCTGGTAATGAGTAGCTTGGGTTGTGCCGAAATGGTGGGGTGCTCATGGATAACTACAGATGGCAGACGCACTTACCTTCATCATTTTGGTATACATCCAGATTTTCAGGGACAGGGCTTAGGTAAG
Source organism: Bacteroidales bacterium (assembly GCA_050291445.1). Classification (GTDB taxonomy): domain Bacteria; phylum Bacteroidota; class Bacteroidia; order Bacteroidales; family NBLH01; genus NBLH01. The sequence goes on from JBNKJW010000221.1 coordinate 2,599, forward strand.
CTTTTAATGAAAGCTTCAATGGATTATATTAATAACTGACATTTCCCATGTCTATTAAGCAGCCTCTGCAAGCTGTGATTCTATTAGCCTGAAGATTTTATTCTCTTCGGGTTTGTTTTTTATAATCCTGATAATCAAATCATTAAAGTCACCATCAATAAATTCAGCAATG
>JBNKJW010000222.1:0-15179 GCA_050291445.1 Bacteroidales bacterium
CTGAAGTTCGTCATCGCGATATGAATAATCGTTTTCCTCTATGGGCTCATCAGATATTTTGAAATGCTCAACTATTTCATGGATGATAAGATAGGTGTCGCGGTAGGTTATCCAACATTCGTTATCTGCTTCTGCCAGAAAATCTTCCCAGGGCAAGTTCTCTCCAGGATAGAAATCAATAAATGTTTTACTCATTTCTACCACTAATTTATTGCCAAACTCAAAGGCTATTTGCCGAAGTTTTTCACGTTCGTCCCAAATCTTCTCCTGTTCGGCTTTTTCATCATCGGTCATTTTATCCCATTTCTCCAGCCAGTCTTCCCCTTCGTTTTTAATAACTTTTTTTCGTTGCTCCCTTTCTTTCCTTTTTTGTTCCAGTTCACGATCTATTTTATCATAATATTCTTTATTAATGCCGAGAAACCTCTCTACCTGCTCTAATAAATCAGTCCACAGAATATAGTTGATGGTGTACAGGCTGCGCTCAAGCTCCTTAAACCCACGTGATGGAAGGTTTTCGAGCTGAGGATAGTATTCAAAAACCTTTCTTTTTAGGATTTTAAAATAGTTTTGTAGTTTTTTTAATAGTTCTTCCTTATCTCTGCCTGAGGGTTGTGATCCACAATAGTGGTCAATAACATCCCAATTTATTGAATAACCCACTCTTTTCAGGAACCTTTTTAGCTCAGTATCGCTGGGAAAGTTATTCTTATCAACAGCCTCTAAATCAGTTTCGTAAGGTATTTCCGATTTATAATAGTGCCTAATGATTTTTTCAACATACTGTTCAGTTATCATAAAGTTTTTACCAATAGACTTTTTTAGCAGCTCTTCAGGCTCATTAATTTTGCCAGGAAACGCTTTGCTATAGTTTTCAATAAACTCCTGCATAAGTTCGGTATGTAAAAACCTTCTCGCATCATTTTTTTTTATAGGGCTTTCTGCCGGGTCAAATTCTGGCACATCGCCGGTATCTTCTTCGTCTTCCCAGAATGACATGGTTGTGTGATTTTAGTTAAATACTCTTTTAAACTTTGTTTTTAGTTTGTGCTCTCCTTCAAAACGCAGATTGATCAAGTCAAGGATTGTTCTAATTGTATCACTTACAGGGATGCCACTTAAATCAAGTAATTTTAGCAGTGGCAATGCAAATTTTATTTTAGCACTTGTATTACTACTCTTTTTCAACTGGTTAAATAAACTAATGTATTTTTCTTCCAGTTGTTCCTTAATTTCTTCTGTATTTAATTCAATATGATCAATGGTTTGATTAAGGTGTTCTGTAAGGCCTTTATCTAAATTATCATTTAGTATAAGAATTAAATCTTCTATATCATTTATTTTTTCAGCAGAAAGGCCGACATTTATTAACTCTTCTTTCAGTAAATCAAAATGAATATCCACTTTTTCTTGTAATTCCTTGACTGTTTCCAATGTTTTGTTTGTTGCTTTGAAATGTTCTTTCTGGGTATCTTTTACTTCTTTGGCAACATTTAGGTTTTCTTCTTGTTTTTTAAGAATTTTTTTTGAGGTTTGTTTCTGCTCTTTTAGTAGCTTTTGTACTTCAAAAGGACTTTTATTCAGACTAAAATTGCTCTTATCAAGATCTTGCCCAATAGTATTACCATCTCCATCTACATTTATGATATTGTTGGTTATATTTATACCGCCTTTTTCTTGTGCAATATCAATCTTTCTTTGTTCCTTGGTAAATATGCCATCAAGCAACTCTTTTACAAAGAATTTTTTCCTTAGTTTTCCATTAAAATATTCTTCAATACCTTTTTGTTCATACCCTAAAAGCTCATAATAATCAACTGTATGTTCAGGAAACCCTGGTAAAGGGATAACTTCGTTTACTTCCAGTTTTTCAAAACTATTATTTATTGTTTTTATGGTATTTCTTATAATTGTAAAATATTCCCTCTTCTGTGTTCCAAACACTTCAACAAAGATTTTCTTATCTTCTTCGTCAGCTTTTATAACTGCAACCGCATCAAAGTTTTTACTTTCAAGCATAACTCCGGTTCTCCAAAGGATTTCTTCTTTTATTTCGTGATGGCTGTTTACAATAAACCTGGGGATAATTGATTTTGGAAAGAAATCATATTCAAAAATAAAGCATAGTTTTTCGATTTCGTTATTTATGGAATAATCTGGCTCTTGAATTGGCAATAAACTTGGGATTAATAAAGTATCTTGTTTAACCATATAACAAAGCTCAAATTTTTTCATTACTTCAATTATATAGTTATACTTGCTTCGTGGATATTTAAAAATGACTTTTTTTCCTGAACGGAAAAAATTCATAAAACTTATATTAGCTTCTTCTTTTGGAGCGGTCAATACTTCTTTTAAGTTCGATGTTTTCAACCTGCCATTATTGGCTTTAATCTTAGGAGATGTAACTATACGATACACCGCCATTGTTAACCACCTTGGGTTTAAAACATTGGTATCCTGTAGTGCCAACTCTTTAAAATGCAACATTACTCCCAGGTCATGAAGAGAATCAAGCAATATCTCTTGTTCATCTGAATCTTCAATCAGGTTCTTTTCGCATATCTCAATATATTTGTCATACGAAATATAGTCATCTGTATTTTCTTCAAGTTCTTTTTTTACCCTAAACCAATTTCCTCCCCATGGAGCCTGTGCATCTTTTATTTCCGTAAGTTCTTTGTTTATTTTTCCTTTTAAATCTTCAAGACCATAGCCCGATAAACAAGAAATGTGAGCGAAACCCTTTATATTCTTATATTTTGTTTGCAGAAATTTTCGAGTGATATCGGCACCTTGATGTTGATCGTACTTATTTATAACAACAATAACGGGCGAATCCAAACCAAAGTTTTCAATGTGCTTAAGCCAATACTCCATTTTTTCATCCTTTCTTCCATCCAGTACTAAAATGTATAAACACCGTTTAGAAAGGAAAAATTGATGGGTTGAATGCATAATTTCCTGCCCCCCAAAGTCCCACATATTTGTTTTTATGCATGTTTCTGTATTTATTTTAATTTCTTTTTCAAGAATATTAATCCCATGGGTTTGTTTTTCGTTTTTATCAAACTTTTTATCCAACAATCTTTTCATTAACGATGTTTTTCCGGCGCTTTCATCACCCACAAAAATTAGTTTTAGTTCATTAAGCGGGCTTTTTTCACCAATGATTGAATCAAACCATTTTTTAATCGCTTCTTTCCCTTTTTCTACAATTTCACGCGGAGGAGATTCAATAGGGTTTTTATATAAACTGATTGTATATGATTGACGGATTATTTTTATACAATCAATATCCATATTTGGAAAGTCATGGATAAAGTAGGGTAGTTTATTTATTTTATTATAACTTAAATGAAGCATATTAAGGCCGGATAACTCTTTTAAAAAGGAAATATCGGTGATTTGATTCTCACTTAAATCAAGCGCATTGAGGCCGGATAAATCTTTTAAAAAGGAGATATCTCTGATTTGATTATTACTTAAATCAAGCGTATTGAGGCTAGATAAATCTTTTAAAAAGGAGTAATCGGTGATTTTATTAGAACTTAAATCAAGCGTATTGAGGCTGGATAAACCTTTTAAAAAGGAGATATCGGTGATTTGATTATTTTTTAAATAAAGCGTATTGAGGCCAGATAAATCTTTTAAAAAGGAGTAATCGGTGATTTTATTATACGAAATATCTAATCTTCTTAATCTTTTAATATTAGCTAAGAACGTCATAGCCCCCCCCCCGCCTTAGTACTGAAAATTTCAAGTTCTTTTAAGCGATGGATAAGTTGTGGGGAATACTTTGCTGTTGGGATATAATCAAGGCTTAAAGCAATAATATGTCCGGTTTCATCAGTTGCATAGCCCCTTTGCATATAATAAAATCCTATCCATTCCTTAATAAATTTTTCTTTTTCTTCATCAAAAATTTTATTAAGTGGCAGTTGTTTTAAGGGGAAGCCTATTTGTTTCTCCAGTTCTACTATTAAGGCGGGTTTTTCTTTTTGTTTGGTCATTTTTTTTAAGTCATTAGTCATTGGGTCATTGGTCATTTGGTGGTTAGCAATTGAATGACTAATGACCAGTGACTTAATAACCCTATAACAGAGTTTATTATCACCCAAATATACTAAAACCTATCTAAACAACTACCTGTCGCCCTCCTTAGAATCATTATAAATAACGTATTTATTCTTCCAATCAACATATAAACTTCTGTATGACAAAGGATTAAGTCAAAAAACACTACCTTCGTTACCACGCGAAGGGATTATCTTCGATGAGTTCCCTTTGGTCGGTTCGTGCAGTAGCTGAGGTAACGACAAATCAATTTGTTAACTTAACGATATTGGGTGCATGCTTGCAGCTGAGACCTTGTTTGAAAAGCCACCAGCCTATCAATAAACCTATTTCAAACACTGCATCAGCCAGCAAATACAAATAAAGAACAGGGTTATAACAACAAACTGGTTATGTACATAACAATACCATCCATTTTTCTACGATAATAACGGTCAATCTGATTTTATTTATCAACAAATCGGGTTATTTTTTCTTTGGCCTAAAGGGCTTTATTACCTCTTCGTTACATTCCAGGTAAGGACCTTCCATCAAATCAATACAGTACGGAACGGCAGGAAAAACGGCATCTAAACATTCGCGTATTGATTTTGGTTTCCCGGGCAGGTTAATAATTAAACTACCTCCCCTTAAACCGGCAGTTTGTCTTGAAAGAATAGCAGTAGGCACGTACTTTAACGATTCAGCTCTCATCAACTCACCAAAACCTGGCATCATTCTATCACAGACTGCTTCTGTGGCTTCTGGTGTAACATCTCTTTTTGCCGGACCTGTACCTCCGGTGGTAACCACCAAACAACAGTTTTTATTATCCACCATATCAATAATGGTCTTTTCAATTACCTCTTGTTCATCCGGAATTATTTCATACACCTCTTTCCAATCAGACGTTAAGTATTCATTTAAGGTCTCGATAATGGCTTTTCCGCTTATATCATCATAAACCCCGGCACTTGCCCTGTCACTTACAGTAACAACTCCAATTTTAATTGTAGACATGTCTATCATTTTTACTATAATTTTAAGTTCTTTGCTTGCCATTTTCAGCTATTCGCCGAGTGTTAAAAGTCACATTTTAAATGACGGTTGCAATTATCCGCTTAGCAGGTTCTTAAATTGTGTAATTAGCTCATTTTCAATGCTTTGCATTTTACAAACAGACCCGCTTAGCGGTTTTTATATCGTCAAAATAGCATTAGTTTTGACTTATTTTGTTACAACAACCTTTACCAATCCTTTCTGCTTATGCTGTAAATATAACAAATTTATGCAAAGCATGGTTCGTAGTTAAAACTGCTGGTATTTTAGGTACAGGTTTGATAAGAGCTTAAGATTTAGCTTGATGTTATCCAGGTTCTTAGCTTAAGCCTGTCTAACTTCCATTTTCATAATAAAAAAAGACCATTTCGTTGACGAAATAGCCTTTTCGGTTAGATTGATGCAGTAATTACTAACCACTCATGTCTATAACTCGGTATTATCTAAAGGGAACCTCTAAAGTGAAAATTTAATGAAACGTTCTTTGGGAGTCATTGAAATGCCACATCTTTCAGGAGCTTTTCTATCGTAGGTGTTTCCGCAAGTACTACACACGCTGTAAACTCCAGGTAATGATTTTTCATTTCCGCTTTTAAGTGCCTCGATTGCCTTTTTATACAATGCTTTATGCTTTATTTCAGTTTTGTAGGCATAATTTAAAGATATTAAGGCAAGTTGTACTTTTTCTTCCTGCGCTTTTTTAAGAAAATCGGGATACATGGTACTGATTTCATACGATTCTCCCTCAAGTGCCACTTTAAGATTTTCCATGGTTGATTTTACTTCAATCTTAGGGTTTAATTTAGGTACATTACCACCTAATTGTTTAAGGACGGCTTTATGGTTTGATGCATGAATACTTTCGGCTTTTGAAGCTGCTTCAAACAAGATTGCAACCCTTGAGTATCCCTCTTCACGGGCTTTTTTTGCAAATGCAGCATATTTTGCACTGGCTGTAGATTCACCAACGTAAGCGTCTTGAAGGTTTTTAACAGTTTTTTGATTGGTGCCTGTTGCAAGTACATTTGTAATTCCTGAAATGGTTATTGCAACAATGGCGGCGAAATAAATTAACTTTGTTTTCATTTTATTCGTTTTTAATTTTTACTATTAATGCAGTCAAAGGTAAGACGGGTAAACTTAAAACTTCCTGAAGCATTTCTTAAAAGTTGCTTAAAAATGAAGTGTAGCTGGTTTCGATTTGTGTTTCTTTTTTGATAGCTTCCCTTTCATTTTTTATACGTAGGGCCTCTGACTAGTGTCATGTCAAAGCTAATTCGTCAGGTGGCAACACCTGACAAACTATCCTTGACATGACACTAGTGTTATAATCATTCGTTTTTTGCTACTTGAAGATAAAGTTAGTGCAAAGAAAAATTACTATTTTTTTAAAAACCTTTGTACTTTTTTACAACTTTTTTTTATGTAAATATTTAATTTTAATAGGCTTAGGCGTTTTTCAGTGAGTCCTATGTAGTCATTTTGAAATATTGTAAATTTAAATTTCAAAATGGCTTTGTATATGTCGATCGACTAGCAGTTTTGGTTTGCTAATTTGCGAAGTGAACCAATTACTAACAGCGGCTTGGTATAATAGCCACTAACAATTAATTTCTTAAACGCACTCCAAATTAGCTAAAAGCGCTGATTTATAGCCGATTAAGCGGGTAGTATTAAGGCAAAAGTGGTTCCCTTTTCTGGCTGGCTCTCTACTTCAATTTTTATTGCAAGTAAATCTGCAAACTTTTTGGCAAGCGAAAGTCCGAGGCCATAGCCTTTTATTTGAGAACTCCTTGACTCATCTGCACGGTAAAACCTATCAAATATCTTAGAAAGTATGTTGGCATCCATTCCAACGCCTTCATCTGTAATCGATAAGGTAATTTCACCTTCTTTTTCAAAAGAATGGATTTCTATTTTGCTATTTAAATTATTGTATTTAATTGCATTTGAGAAGATATTATCAATAATTTGTTCAAATAAAAAATCGTTTGTTTTTATCTGTAAATCAGGATCAACTGAGAGTTCAAGCAGAATATCTTTTTGTTCGAGTATATTGGCATATCTTGCAATTACTTTATGAATTATTTTTTCAAGGCCAACATCAGTAAGTTTAAAGTTGCTGTTTGTATTTTCATACCTCGAAAGCAATAACAATTGCTCTATCATTACCGACATACGGTTTACTTCTTCAAGACAGACCGAAGCTTTTGTAACATAATAAGCAGAATCATGGGGTTTTCTAATCATCAACTCCAATGTGCCTTTTAACGAAGTTAAAGGAGTGCGTAATTCGTGCGATGCATTGGAGGTGAAATGTTTTTCGCGCAGTAAGGTGTCCTCAATCCTGTCTAAAAGGTTATTAATCGTGTCAGTAAGCAGGTATAATTCATCTTTTTTAACAGGCAGTGCAATCCGTTTGTCAAGATTCATTCTTGTTATTTCCTCTGCACTTTTTGTAAGCACCCTCACTGGTTTAATACTCTTTGTAGTTATAAACCTTGTAACGTAATAAAGTACAATTAATATCAGCGGAAAAGCAATGAGCAAAACACTCAAAAGGTTTTTAAGTACAATTAGAGAACCTTCTAGTGGGAGTGCTACTGAAATATACCCGGCTTTTTGTCCCTGGGCATTTTTTAATACTACCTGAAGTTGACGAACACTTTTACTCGACAACCTACTATTTTGAACAATTCTTGGCTTTTTACTATTAATAAAGGTCAAAGATTTGTCGAGCAAATTAGGCGTTTTTTTTATTACATTACCCAATGTATCAGATACTTGTATAAAAGTGGGATTAACTTCAATCTGGCCGTGTTCTTGCTCTGTCCATTCTGCTTCGTTAGCAAAAACTATCTGGTCCGAAAACTGAACAATTCCGTTGTACACCTCATTATATTCAGCTTCCAGGTTATCATCGAGGTGCCTGTAAACCGTTTGGTGCACAACAATATATATTGAACTGAAAATTACCAGGATAAGGATGGCCGTAGCCCCCATAAAATAGATGGCAATTCTGTTACTAAAACCCTGCGCTTTCATTCTTCATCAAGTATGTATCCTACTCCTCTAATGGTACGTATTAAACTACGACCATTGCCTTTATCAATTTTTTTTCTTAGTGCATTAACATACACATCTATCACCGAAGTATCATAATCAAAATGAATATCCCAAACGTGCTCAATGATGCGTATTCTTGTACACACTTTTCCTTTGTTCCTCATAAAAAACTCAAGTAAGGCAAATTCCTTTTGGGTAAGATTTATTTCTACATCTCCCTTAACTACCTGGTGTTTATTTAAATCCATTAAAATATCATGGTAATAAAGTTTATTTGTTTCTTCGGTATTACCACGAAGTTGCACCCTTATTCTTGCCAGCAATTCAATAAAGGAAAATGGTTTTTTAATATAATCATTAGCCCCCATTTCAAGGGCAAATACGGTATCCTGAACCGTATCTTTAGCGGTTAAAAAGATGATTGGAACCTGCGCGTTTTGTTTACGCACCAGCCTGCATATTTCAATGCCACTTACTCCGGGCAACATCCAGTCTATCAATAGCAAATCGTATTCACTGATGTTTTCCTGGGCCATTTCAAGCCCTTTTGTCCCATCCGTGGCCATATCAACAGCAAAACCTTCTTCCTCAAGCCCCTCTTTTATAAATGATATTATACCAGGTTCGTCTTCAATAATTAATATTCTCATCGCTAATGAATAATGTAAATGCAGACTTTAGTTCATCATCATCCGCTTACAAAGTATTTTCTTTTATTACAGAAACAGTATGTAAAGCTAACTAATTTAATTTAATTCATTGGGCGTGACACGGCACAAATGTTACGTTAAGAGCCAGGTTTCGGGCAGACCTGTCAGGTTCCCACCTGAAAAATCGATGGTTATTCAGTTTGTTTACAGGATTTTATAAATACAAACCCGACAGGTCTTACTTAACATGACTAGTTTTTGCTTAGTCATCACCTTCATCCTCATCTGCATTCACATCTGCATTCACATCTGCCGGAGCAAAAAGATCATTTCCGAGGTTAAACTGCACACCGGCGGCATTTTCGTAAACCAGTTTGCCTCCATAATGGCCGGTTCGGCCAACAGAAATTACGCTGGCCAACATAAGTACCAGGGCTGCGGCTTTTAAGTAGCCAGCATATTTTTTTAGTATAACAAGCAGCAAACGAAATGCAGCCGCAATAATAACCAGCCAAATGGTGAGTTCTGCAGCCTCTTCATGTCTTTCAAGTGCCTGGCCGAGCGAACCAGCTTCGGTAATTCCACCTCCGGCCAAATCCCCAGAAATAAAGGCAGCCACAGTGCCTATTGCACCAATCAGCAATAAATAAAAACCTGCATTTGTAAAGAAATCTCGTTTAATAAAAAGCCCGGCAATATCAAAGGCAAAACCAACAATTAGCAGAGCAATTGGAAAATGAACAATCATCGGGTGTAAATGCATTGTGTCAATCATTGTATTAATTTTTAAGAATTAGTATACAAAGTAACAACCCAAAGCCTTAAAAGACTCTTTGGTAAAACTTAAGATTTGCTTAAAATTAGACGGATAGGTTTTGTCACTGTTTTATCTGTTTGTTTTCTTTTATGCTAAATTTGTTTTCAGGTTTAGTAGAATTGCTTTCTTGGGTGCTGAAATTGCATTCTGGATTGCTAATTGAATAACTTGGGATTTAAATTATTATGTTTAGGCACTTGTTTACCACTAAATCTAAATATTGCGGTACTCCGTACCTTTTCAAATCACACAAACATTTGAGCCACAAATATTTTCGGTGCTCTGCACCTATTAAAAAAACAGGTTCAACATTAAAAGCAGCAGAGCTCCTTCTCCGTAATACTATGAAGGAGGAGCTGCGCAATATTTGTAGATTATTAATTGACAAGCGATTTAATACCAAATGGTTATCATATAACAGAAAATAAATTTTCTTAACATGCTAATTCTTTGGCGTTATTCACTGCGTTCATGAGATCGCTCTCTATATTCGCTTAGTTATACCAATGCCTTTTTTATTATCTTGATTAACATACTGTTTTAAGTTTTGATGGTGGTAAACAACCGCCTAAGCAATTAAATTATATAGCCATTTAAATTGTATCATGTTATTTATACCCAAATTGAGCCATTTTCGCTCACAACTATGTAAATGTAAGTGTTTTGCTCCACCTATTCAGTAAGACGTAATACCCTCTAAATCAAATAATTGTTAAAGCAGAATACATGTTCGCCGTGCTCCAACCGCTCAACTTAGGTTATATTTGTTTAAAGCTTTTTAACACTCTTTATTTTCATCCTTTTTTACAGGAAGCCATGATTTAGTCTGGTATAGCTGGATTCTATGCCGAGCAAGGTTTGCGCTTTTGAATGAATAAATTAAGAGATTCAGAGTTGAATATCCGTCTTTTCTATTTGTATTCAAAATTTGTAATAAAAATGTATTACTTTTATCGCCATGAAGGCAAGAAAAAAATACTGTGCTCTAATTTTATTGTTGGTATTTACAATTCCAGTTATTTTTCAGCCTGGTCATCTGTTGCTTCACGCTAAAAAAGGGGATAGCGGCTCTTCGTTTTCAGTTCCCCAAAATTGTTCTCATTTTAAGAAGGATGCAGATGAAGTTTTTACACTAGCGAAGACAAAAAAGACTTGTCCTATTTGTGAATTTGAATTTACTGAATATAATACTGCAGAAAATCAGACTCATACCTTTGTCAGCACAATAACAAAAAGCCCATACCGCTTATTCTTTCAAGCATCAGTTTCAGAATTAGACTGGAATTGTTCTTCTTTAAGGGCCCCTCCTTCAGCTTGTTGATCTAAAATGTGTTATTTAAAGTTTCGTTTTCTCTTTTATTGTATTAATATTTCAATTGCTTAGAAAGCGAAAACAATAACACCATTAATAAGGTAAACAATACCAAATTAGATTGATATAGTTCTAGAATAATCAATGCAAACTGATTTTAAAAAGTGAAGCATTTATACAAGCAAATTATTTCATATTTTTTATTGCTGTGCATTGCAGTAACAATTATCCCTTTAACTCCTACTCAAGGTTATGAGGATAATTCGCAGTGCGATTTGACAAATTTGGCGATTGAAAACAATCCATGCCACATTAGTTGCTACCATGCAAATGATTTGACTAAAAAGCGTTGCAATCACAATGCCCACTTCATCAAGGAACGTACTGAATTTAAGAATTATATTCGTTTACAAAGAGAGCCTTACCTGTTTACGAAGTGTTATAACATTGTAACGTTTTTTTATTCAACAGAACTCGGCTCTCTTGAAATTTTCATCTTACCGGTTACACAATTTAAAGCTTTTTTGGGCAGGGCTCCACCAGTGTAATATCAAGGAAACATCCTTTCTTTTATTCATGTAAGATATAATTCAGGTCTTCTTAACTTCTACTGAAAGTAATCGTAAAAAATGCTATTGATGACATCGGTGATTTTTAATAACCTGATTATTCTTTTGCCTGTGCAAAAAATAGTGTGCAAGCAGAAATTAATTTTTGAAAAATATTTTTATACCAAACCGCTATCAAGAGAATGAAAAAGGTTGTGGTATAATGCCGAAGGATTAGCATGTCAGGGGCTGTATCAAAAGTCTAATTCAATGCAATTTTACTTTTATTTCAACAACAAAAGAGCGTATTTCAACAAGATTGAAAGCAGATTGATTGGATTGATGCAAGATTGAAAGAAAAATTTATAGCAAAACTAGTTTTGATACAGCCCCATTACATGATAACCATTCGGTATTAATCAATTAAAATAAAAAAAAATGAAACACATTTTATCATATATAAGTGCATTGGTAATTATAGCTGTTGTATTTAATTCATGCAAAAAAGATGATCCTGTAATACCAAATGAAGAAGAAGTAATTACTACCTTAATCTACACATTAACCCCTGTTGGCGGAGGAGAGGTAAAAACCCTTAAATTTGTTGATTTGGATGGTGATGGTGGTAATGCACCTGTTTATACAGTGGATCACTTAAGTGCTAATACAACTTATACAGGTAAGCTTTTATTGCTGAACGAACAAGAAAGCCCGGCAGATACCATAAGTAATGAAATCATGGAAGAAGATCAGGATCACCAGTTTTTTTTCATAACAGCTAGTGGGCTCAATCTATCGGTTGATTATGATGATATTGACGAAGATGGTAATCCTGTTGGGTTATCCAGTACTTTAGTTACAAGCGCCGCCTCAACTGGAAAGTTTACAATTACGTTGAGACATCAGCCCGATAAATTTGGTGCTGGAGTACCTAATGGCGAAATTACTAATGCAGGAGGTGAAACAGATATAGAAGTTGAATTCAATGTTGTTATTGAGTAGGGCTTTTTACCTTAGTATATTATTATTTTTATTGCCGGTATTTTCATCCGCACAACATTGCGACCTGGTGATTAAGGGAAATGTTATCGATGAAAATACTGGCATGGCATTGCCATTTGCCAGTGTATATGACATAAATACAAAGAGAGGCACCGTAACAGATAGCTTAGGGTATTTTTCTATGAAAAATGTTTGCCGTGGAACCCATCACTTTCAATTCAGGCATATTGCCTGCAAAACCGTCGATCTTATATTTACTCTTGAAAAAGATACAACTCTTTTCATTTCTCTTGATCATAAAGGTGAATTAGTGGATGAAGTTGTTGTGCATGGCAGTAAAGAAGTTAATACTGCTAAAATAAGCAACACAATTAAGGCGGATGAAATTGCGAGTGCGGGTAATAAAAATCTTGCCGAAATCATTGGAAATATTCAGGGAGTAAGCACCCTTAAAACAGGGTCGGGTATTTCAAAACCAGTTATACATGGCCTTTATGGGAGTCGAATTACCATATTGAATAATTCCATTGCGCAAAGCGGACAGCAATGGGGCAACGATCATTCGCCCGAAATCGATCCTTTTATAGCCAAACGTATTTCTGTTATAAAAGGGGCAAGTGCTTTATCTTATCCGGGTAATTCGTTGGGTGGTGTGGTATTGGTGGAGCCAGGTAAAATTTCGGATAGTCAAAAATTGAACGGAAGTGTTAATTACATCTTTCAGACAAACTGCCTGGGACATACCATTAACACACGCTTTGAGAAGCGGGATCGGTGGGCGGCATGGAAAATTACTGGCACGGCAAAAATGCATGGAGATGCTAAAAGCGCTGACTATTATCTGACAAATACAGGTAAGAAGGAATTAAATTTTGCAGTACAGCTGGAAAAAGACTTTTCTGAAAAATGGCATACGAATTTGTATTATAGCATATTTACCTCGAATACAGGAATCTTAAGAGGCGCACACATTGGTAATACAACCGATTTAGAAGAAGCACTAACGCGTTCTGAGCCTTTTTATACAAAAAGCACAGCTTCCTATTCGATTGTATCACCGCGCCAGAAAGTTCAGCATCATTTATTAAAGCTTGAAGCTAGTTATCTGATTTCAGAGAATCAGTCCATTCAGCTTAGATATGGTGGACAGATAGATAGTCGTAAAGAATTTGATGTAAGAAGAGGGGATCGATCAAATATACCTGCCTTGAGTTTGTGGCAAAACAGCCAGTTTGTGGAAGGGATTTATGAACAATCTTTTGGCATAGGTTATCTGCTCAAAACAGGCATTCAGTTTAATTATGTAGACAATGCTAATAATCCGGAAACGGGCATTCTTCCATTAATACCTGATTACAGATCAATGCAGGCTTCTTCTTTTATCATCATGAAAAGGGAACAGGACAAGCTGTTTTACGAATTTGGAGCAAGGTATGATCTGAAGAAATTTGATGTTTGGGCCATTTCAAGGACACTTCCGAGAGTAATTGAGCGCGAAAATCATTTATTCAACAATTACAGCTTTTCTGCCGGAGGTGCTTATCGCTTTACAAGGTTTTTAAAGGCAAATCTTGATTTAGGCTATGTCTTAAGGGCTCCTGAAATTAACGAATTATACAGTTTTGGATTGCACCAGGGAGTGAGTGGTATCGAAATCGGGAACAGAGAAAGTTTACCTGAAGAATCATTAAAACTTATCCTGTCTACAGACTGGAAAATTGGAGATAAGATAATTATCCAGGCGTTGGGATACGTCCAACATATTCAGGATTATATCTATTTGCAGCCCCAGGAAGAAGTGGAATTAACAATAAGGGGCGCTTTTCCTGTTTTTAGGTACGAACAGACTGACGCTCAAATTATTGGCTCCGATTTATTGCTCTCATGTATGCCTTTAAAGAGCCTTAGATTTGATACTAAATTCTCGTTTCTCAGGGGGAAAAATATTAGTAAAGATATTCCTTTGGTTTATATGCCTGCTGATAATTTATCAAGTACTGTTACCTGGAATTTTAAAAACAAAGGAAAGGTGAAAAATAATTCAGTTTCAATAACCGGAAAATATGTGGCAAAACAAACTAATTATGTTGATGGGCAGGATTACCTTGCTCCTCCTGATGGTTATTTTTTGTTAGGATCAAATATATCTACAAATGTATATTTAAAAGGTGGGAAGAATATCAGAATATCATTAAAAGCTGAAAATCTGTTGAATAAGAAATATCGTGATTACTTGAACCGGCAACGGTATTTTGCCGATGATCTTGGAATCAATATTATTTTAAGAACGAGTTTCAATTTCTGACACTTTGCTTCAACGCCTTAATTTATACTATTTTAAATTATTAAATGGAACTGCATGATAAAAAATAATTATTGTGTGTGTGTTACTAATTACTCGCAAGCTCGTAAGAACACCTCATTTAGTTATTTTTATCATGCTTGTTTCATTTTTATTCTTTTCATTTTCAAATTACTCTTACTTCGCAATTATCGTAGCAGAATATGCTGTTATTTTAAGTCCAAGTTACGCTATCGCTAACTTCCTCTTGACTGATTCGTCATTACGAGGAGGAATATCGCACTTGTGCCAGCAGGGGTTTATCACTGTATTACCTGTTTATTTTTAATTAGGGCTCGCTGAAAAACGCCTAAGCCTATTAAAATTA
>JBNKJW010000223.1:0-5859 GCA_050291445.1 Bacteroidales bacterium
AATAGAAACCCCCATTAATAAAGTGAACAAACTAATATGATCACCATACATTGGTATGTTGAATGGTAGGTCTAAAATTGAGTCATAACTTGACAAGTCATGTGTCCATAAAAAAGCTTTTTGACGTAGCTCAATTGATGCCGGGAAAAAGCGGAACATTGCTATCAAGAATGGAAACTGAATCAGCATTGGCAAACAACCACCCATTGGGTTTACTCCAACTTTTTTATAAAGCGCCATGGTTGCCTGCTGGCGTTCCATTGCTTTATCCTTAGGTATTTTTTTGTTGATTTCATCAATCTGGGGTTTTAGTACCCTCATTTTGGCAGATGACTGGTAGGATCTATAAGTTAAAGGAAACAGTACCATTTTTATGATGACTGTCAGGATAAGAATTAACAAACCATAATTACTAATAAAACCTCCTAACCAGTTGAACATTGGGATAATAGCAAATCGATTGATCCAGCCAAAAATCCCCCATCCAAGAGGAAGCAATTTTTTTAAGTTGAGATCATCTCCTTCTTCTAGGTGCGTGTTGTTGAGTATTTTATATTGGTTAGGCCCGTAATACAATGCAAGGGCAACCGTTTCGTCTTTTTTACCATCAAAAGGAATACTGAAAAGTGCTTTGCACTCTTTTAGGTAATCAGGGTCTGTTTCGTTATTAATTTGCTCCAATTTAGCATTTAAAAACGCATCTTTTGCAAAGATAATAGATGAAAAGAACTGCTGCTTAAAGGCAATCCATTTGATTTTTGTGCTGATGTTTTCATCATCAGAACTTGTCTCAGAAAGCCCGTCAACTTCATCCTGGTAATGTTTGTAATAAACACCAGAACGCTGATTTTCCCAAGCTTTCCCTTTTTCCAGGCCAGGCATGTTAACGTGCCAGTTTAAGTCAATGTAACTGTTGTTTTTCGATATCAGCTGATCCATTCCAACAAATCGAACATCAAAGTCGAGCAGGTAACTTCCCGGAACAATGGTGTAAATGTATTCGATATACCTGCCTTCGCCTGCATTTAATCTCATGCTCAGCGATTCTTTCGATTTATTGGCAACAACTGCAGAATTTCCATCAACGTTCTCAAAAAAGAATTCATTGGTTGAAATTTTGCGGTTTTCAGCAAAAAAAGTCATACCAAACTCGTTTTCAATACCATCAAACAATAGCAGAGGTAATGAATCATGCGTTTGATAATTTTTTAGTTCTACAGAATAAGGCCGCCCACCTTTTGTTGAAATTGTCAGTTTCAGTAAATCATTTTCGATGCTAACAAAGTTGCTTTCACCTACAGCAGCTTCGCCAAAAGAGGCAAATTTTTCTTTTAATTGATTCTCTCGTGTTGAATCAGCAACTGTTGTGTCATTTGTTGCTACAAGTTGAGGTTTATTGACCGAATCGTTTTCTAAAGCAGCTAATTCAGTTGCTTTTTGTCTGGCCTCTTCTTCCTTCACTTTGTTAATTGAATCCTGCTTCAATTGTTCTTGTTTGGCAGCTTCAATTTCTTCCTTAGTTGGCGCGGTAAATACCATGTAGCCAATTAAAATAGCTGCAATTAGTAC
Source organism: Bacteroidales bacterium (assembly GCA_050291445.1). Classification (GTDB taxonomy): domain Bacteria; phylum Bacteroidota; class Bacteroidia; order Bacteroidales; family NBLH01; genus NBLH01. The sequence goes on from JBNKJW010000223.1 coordinate 1,570, forward strand.
AATACCAATAACTTGATTTCTATCCATTGGGGTTATTAATTTCTATTTTTTACTATTTATTATTTTACCTTTTTGTTTTCCAAAACCGCCTTCACAAAACTTACAAACATGGGGTGCGGATTTATTACTGTGCTTTTGTATTCGGGGTGAAACTGAACTCCTACAAACCAAGGGTGTTCAGGTATTTCAACTATCTCAACCAGTTCAGTATCAGGGTTTATGCCGGTTGCAATCATCCCTTTTTTCTCAAAATCTTCAAGGTATTTATTATTAAATTCATAACGATGCCTGTGCCTTTCCTGAATATTATCTGTTTTGTAGGCTTTTTCAACGTGCGAGCCTTTTTTTAAGGTACAAGGATAGGCTCCAAGTCGCATGGTGCCACCCATATCGGTAATGGACTTTTGTTCTTCCATTAAATCAATTACCGGAAAGGCTGCATTTGGGATCATCTCTGTTGAATTAGCATTTTCGAATTTTAAAACATTCCTTGCAAATTCAATTACAGCACATTGCATCCCTAAACAAATTCCCAAAAAAGGAACCTTTTTTTCACGAGCAAACTGAGCTGCCGAGATTTTTCCTTCAACTCCTCTGTGGCCAAAGCCAGGGGCAATTAAAATGCCATCAACATCATTAAGAATGTTATCAACAGGTTCTTTTTCAATTTTTTCAGCATCAACCCACTTAATTTTCACCTTAACATTGTTTGTTGCCCCGGCATGCACAAAAGATTCTGAGATTGACTTGTAAGAATCTTGTAAATCAATGTATTTTCCAACCAAAGCAATGCAAACTTTTTCTTTGGCATTTTTCATTTGCGAAAGAAAGGCTTTCCATGTTTTTAATTCAGGCTGTTTGTTTACTTTAAGTCCTAATTTGGTAAGTACTTCAACATCCAGCTTTTCTTCACTCATTAAAATAGGTACCTCATAAATGGTAGATACGTCAATTGACTGAATAACAGAACCTTGCCCTACGTTGCAAAAGCGGGCAACCTTGGTTCTAATTTCACTATTTAATTCATGTTCAGTTCTTAAAACTAAAATATCCGGTTGAATACCATTTTCAAGAAGTAATTTTACAGAATGCTGCGTGGGTTTTGTTTTTAACTCGCCCGAGGCAGCTAAATAGGGCACCAAAGTTAAATGAATAACCAGGCTGGAGCCCGGCATTTCCCATCTTAATTGCCTTACAGCTTCAATGTAAGGTAAAGATTCAATGTCGCCAACAGTACCTCCAATTTCCGTTATTACAAAGTCATTTTTGTATCGGTTACCCAATATTTTAATCCGATGTTTTATTTCATCTGTAATGTGCGGAATTATTTGCACTGTTTTACCCAGGTACTCACCTTTTCGCTCTTTGTCAATTACCGACTGATAAACCCTGCCGGTTGTAACATTGTTGGCCTGCGAGGTTGGGATATTTAAAAAACGTTCGTAATGTCCTAAATCAAGATCAGTTTCGGCACCATCATCCGTTACAAAACATTCGCCATGCTCGTAGGGATTAAGTGTTCCCGGGTCAATATTAATATATGGATCCAGCTTTTGAATAGTAACCGAATATCCTCTTGATTGAAGTAATTTAGCTAATGATGCCGAAATAATTCCTTTACCTAAGGAGGAACTTACTCCTCCTGTTACAAATATGTATTTTGTTTTTGACAAACTTTTCCAGTTTTAATTATTCAATAATTGTTTAATTAGTAGCTAAAAATAATTATTTGTTACATTAAATCATCAATTTGGTTAAGTTGCTTTTGCAGCTCAACAACTGAATCTTTTGCACTTTCAATTTTCTTTTCAAAATCTTTAATCATCGATTCGGCATTTTTTGATTTTGCGAAAAAACCAATGTTGTTTTCCCAGGTAACAATGTTGCTCTTAAGTTTATCCATTTTGTTAAGAATTTTGTCACGCTCATTTCTTAACCGGTTGTATGAATTTGGAGTATTTTTAAGAACTTCAATTTTATTCCTGAATTGTAACTTCGATTTTTCACCATCATCAAGATCCAGCTTATCATAAATCTCATTGATCAATGCCCGAAATTCTTTTGTAATTTCATCTTTAAACTTAATCGGCACATGACCAATTTCAGTCCACTCTTTTTGTATCTGGTTTAAAACCTTAAAGTTAGATTGATTGTCTTCCTGCAGTTCAAACGATTTTACCTTTTCAATCAAGGCTTTTTTCAACTCAAGGTTTTTATCCTGTTCCTCATCTTTTGTTGAGAAATGGTCAGATTTTCTGTCAAAGAAAGTGTTGCAGGCTTTTCTAAAACGCTGCCATATTTCATCTTTGTGCTTTCTTGGAACAGGGCCAATTGTTTTCCATTTTTTTTGCAGTTCAATGTAAAAGTCAGTTGTTTTTTTCCAGTCTGTACTTTCCATCATGCTTTCCGCCTGATTGCAAAAATCAAGTTTTATTTGATAGTTGTTTTCCTCAACCTCTTTGTTTTTAGAATAAAACTCTCTTTTTGAATCAAAAAAGCTGTCGCAGGCTTTTCTAAACCTGTCGTAAATTTTGTTGTTGTCTTTTTTTGGAGCAAACCCAATTAATTTCCACAATCGTTGCAGCTCAATTACTTCTTTTGAGTTTTCTTCCCATTCTTTTGGTGTTTTTAGCTCAAGTGTTAAAATTTCTTCAACTTTTTCGCAAAGAAGTGTTTTTGCTTTTAGGTTGTTCACCTGTTCTTTTTTCAGGTCCTCAAAATATTCCTGATGTTTTTTATTGATTTTTGAAGTGGCCTGCTTAAAACGCTCCCAAAGTTCATCTTTTTTATCATTTGGTACAGGTCCTGTTTCACGCCATAACTCATGAAGTTTTTGCAAATCTCTGAAAGCTGCAATTATTTTAGGCTCAAGCAACAACTCTTCGGCACGTTCACAAAGTGAAATTTTCTTCTCCATATTCTTTTTCAGATCCAAATCACGCAAATCTTTGTTGATTTTTACGTAATCATAGAACATCTCAACCTGATAATTATATGAATCCCAAAGTTTTTTTACTTCTGATTGTGGAACAAGGCCAATTTCCTGCCATTGTTTTTGAAGCTCTTTAAAATCGTTGAAGGTTTTATTCAATGATTCCTGTCCGGTAATTAACTCACCAATTTTATCAATAATTTGATATTTTAAAGCCAGGTTTTCTTCTTTTTCTTTTTCAAGATTTACGTTGTAGGAAGCTCTTTTTTCCTTATAAACCGAGTAGTAGGCCTTAAATTGTTCTTCAAGTGGGTTTTGCGGAGGAGTAAATTCTTCTTCTTTTCCACCACCTTCTATAAAAGCTTTTCTTTTTTCATCCAGCTCGGCATGGTGTTTTTTATAAAAATGAACTTTGATGTCTTCTACCTGATCCTTAATTTTCTTAACATTGTTGTTTTCAAGCAATATTTTTAATCGCTCAACAAGTTCTTCTTGCGACAATGTGGCGTGATCAACTGTTTCAATAACCGCTTCTTTCTCTGATTGGTCTTTGGTCTCTTCTTCGGTTGAGTTTTCATCCTTTTCAACAACATCCGAAATTTCCTCAGAAGTCTCTTCTTCTTTTGTTGAGCTTTCATCGTTTTCAACAACATCCGAAATTACTTCAGGAGTTTCTTCTTCTTTTTTTTCAGTTTCAGAAATCTCGTCCTGCTCTTTTAACTCAACTTTTTCTTCTTCTTCAACCTTTTCCTCTACTTTTTCTTCTTCTGTTTTAGAAGATTTGGATTCTTTGATTTTTTTTAGGATTAATTCAGCAGCACTTTCCTTTTTTTCTTCAATTTCGGGCGATTCTTCGTTCAGCTTTTCTTCATTAGTTTCCAAAGAATTAGAAGTGTTATTTTCCACATTCTCGTTCTCTACATTTTCAGATTTGTTAACATCATCATTTGTAGGATCATGTAAATCATCAATTTTCATAAAATAAATTTTAGATAGGTTGCAGTAACCTAGAGCATTAATAATAGCTAATCATTACAAAATAGTACAGCAAAAACAATTATTCGTTAAATTGCCATTATAAAGCCAGTTGCTTGGGCTTTACTATCATCTTGGTTTTTAGTATTTTAAAACTAACATGTCTCTCCTTAAAAACTCACGAAAATACACATTTAGCTGCTAAACCTCAAAATTTTAACATAATAATTAATCGAATTTAAAATTTGGAAAGTTATCAGAACATTGTTAACAGCTTTAAATAAGTCATAAACTTTTTCTATTTTCGAGGCAAAATTTAGAAATTAAGTATTTAAATGGCTAGTTTGATGTCAAGGCTTATTTGTCGGGTGACAACACCTGAC
>JBNKJW010000224.1:0-24965 GCA_050291445.1 Bacteroidales bacterium
TTTGATGTCAACCTAGAAAACAACAAGCTGAGCCTTGATGGTTTTTCAGCGCTTGATTCCATCCCCTCCTATTTTAGTGCTTTGGCTGATGTAAAACCTGGAGAAATGCTGGCACACGAGATAATTTCTGATCAAACAGCACTTTATGTATCAATAGGTTTTAAAAATTACAACATGTTTTACCAAAGCCTTATTGACCAGTATGGCAAAGGAAATGCCGAAGACATGGAAGATTATGCCGGCAATGTAAAAACGGTTGAAAAATGGTTTGATATTAATGTGCAAAAGGACTTTTTTGACTGGATTGGCGAAGAAATTGCTTTTATTAAGCTTCGTCCACAAAGCAGCGCCCGTTTAGAGGATGTAATTGTAACCATTCATACCAATAATATTAATGAAGCAAAAGCCGGCATGGATCGCATAACTAAACAGATTAGAAAAAGAAGTCCGCTAAAGTTTGATATTATTGATTATAAGAATCACAAAATTAATTATCTTGAGCGAAAAGGAATTTTTAAGCTGTTTTTTGGGAAACTTTTCAAACGACTGGAAAAACCTTACTTTACATTTATTGAGGATTTTGTGGTGTTTAGCAACTCGCAAGATGCTTTAAAACAGGTTATTGACGATTATTTAAAAGGACATGTGCTTTCGCATGACAAAAATTTCATGGATTTTAAAGCCAACTTTGAAGTGAAATCCAACGTTTCAATATTTATCCAGATGCCAAAGATGTATTCAAACCTTTATACATTCTCTAATATTGAAACCAAGAAATCAATCAGGGACAACAAAGATTTGATATTGAGCTTCAATCGGTTAGGTTTTCAATTAGTTTCGGAAAATGACATGTTTAAAACGATGTTAATTTCAGATCATAATGAAGACGCCAGCTTTCTGGATGAACTGGAAAAATTGGAGAAAAAGGCTTCTGAAGACTTACTAAAAGAAGAATTCGATTCGCTACGGTTTAAAATCATTTTCCCTGATTCAATAAATATGCCTGAAGGTCCTTACAGAGCTTTTTACAAAGATGGACAGACGATTCAGGCAGAAGGTAAAATTGAGGATGGCAAACCGGTTGGTCTTTGGCGCACTTATTACCCTAATGGAAACCTAAAAAACTCAATCAACTATAAAGATGGGCAGATTGATGGAGTGGCTTTTTTCTTTTTTAATGATAGTAAAGAAACAAAAATGGCTGAAGTGGTTTTTGACGAAGATATCCTTGACGGAAAATACCAGGAGTTTTTTAATAATGGTGCTCAAAAGGCAACATTATTTTATGAAGATGGACAACTTGAAGGAGATGCCGAATTCTTTTATCCTACTGGCAGGATTAAAATAAAAGGAAAATACAAAAACAACCAAAAGAAAGGGAAATGGTTGTTTTATGATGAAAACGGGCAGGTGATCAACAAAGAGAAGATGAAAAAAGGCAAGAATTAAAATTTTCTATTATCTTTATGAGAGGAACTAAATAAATATGAATAAAATAGGTGAATCAGAGTTGATTTTAAATGAAGATGGAAGTATTTTTCACCTCCATCTTAAACCTGAGCATATTGCAGACACGATTATACTTGTTGGCGATCAGGATAGGGTAGATATGGTTTCAGGGTATTTTGAAAAAGTTGAATTTAAGGTGCAAAACCGGGAGTTTAAAACGCATACTGGGGTCTTTAATGGGAAAAGGATAAGCGTTATCTCCACGGGAATTGGCACTGACAATATTGATATTGTAATTAACGAGTTAGATGCCATTTGCAATATTGATTTGTCATCAAGAACCTTAAAACAGGAACACCGGAAATTGAGATTAGTCAGGATTGGTACTTCAGGTGCCTTGCAAGGGGATATTCCGGTTGATACACCGGTAATTACTCAACAATCAATTGGTTTTGATGGCTTGCTTAATTTTTATAAAAACAGAGATCAAATTTCTGACATTGAAGCCGAGGAGGCCTTTCTAAAACATACTGACTGGAATTCGAAACTGGCTATACCCTATTTTGTTAAAGCCTCGCAAGAATTGATTGAAAAAGTAGGTTTTGATATGATAAAAGGATATACTATTTCGGCACCTGGCTTTTATGGGCCTCAGGGAAGGGTATTAAGATTGCCTTTAGGTGATGAAACCCTGAACGAAAAAATATCTGCTTTTAGATACAACGGGCTCAAAATCAACAACTTTGAAATGGAAAGCTCTGCCATTTATGGCTTATCAAAGTTATTGGGACACGAAGCACTTACTGTTTGTAATATAATTGCCAACAGAATACGAAAAGAATACAGCGCTGATTATAAAAAAGGAGTTGCTGATTTAGTTTTAAAAGTACTTAACAGGCTAACGGATTAGTCTAGTTGGCCGTTTTCAGTTAGCAATCATAGTAGGAGGAGTTTTTATTGTTAGTAAATATGATTTAGATGTCATTCAATGAGTTAAAAGCGTATGAGAAAGCATTTATTTAGCTATGGATGTTTATGAGATTACAAAAAGTTCTCCTACTGAAGAGAAGTACTCATTAACTGATCAAATTCGAAGATCTTCTCGCTTGGTATGCGCTAATATTGGTGAAGCATATAGAAAAAGAAGGTATGTTAAGCATTTTATTAGTAAATTAAGTGATTCTGACGCTGAAAATACTGAAACTCAGGTTTGGCTTGATTTCTCATTAGCTTGTAAATATTTTGATAAGAACAAATATGAGAGTCTGAAATTAAAGTCGGAAGAAGTTGGCAAACTATTGAATTTTATGATGAATAACCCTGATAGATTTATGTAGAGACAAAGTAGGCAGTGCTAGAGACTGCCGACTGCGACTGAAAACTGCATACTGAGAATTAAAATATGAAAGAATCTGAAATAAAGGCATTAATAACATTACTCGAAGATCCGGACTGGACAGTTTATGAGGCTGTAAAAACCAGGTTGATTGACTTTGGTGATGAAGTATTGCCCCAATTAAAGGAAGCATGGGAGAATAGCAAAAGTGATATCTTTTTAGAAAGGTCTATGACCATTATTTCAGACGTGCAGTTTAACAAAACTTACAACCTTTTTAAAAATTGGGTAAATTCTGATGAAGCAAATTTGTTTGATGGTGCCTTTTTAATTGCTAAATACAATTTCCCGGATTTAGACAAAGATGAAATTTTTCAAAAAGTTGAAAAAATAAAACGGGATGCATGGCTGCAAATGAACGATAATTTAACACCCCTTGAACAAATCAGGGTGCTTAACCACATTATTTTTAATATTCATAAGTTCATCCGCAACAACATGGATTTTTATTCTCCAAAAAATTCGTATCTAAACCTTGTGCTTGAAACCAAAAAAGGCAACCCTGTTTCTTTGGCCATCCTCTATTTATTGGTAGCTGTAAAGCTTGGATTACCAGTTTACGGAGTAAACCTGCCCAAAAACTTCATACTGGCCTATGTTGAAGAGTTAAGTAACCCAAATCTCGAAACCGATTTAGATGATAAAATAGTATCGTTTTACATTAACCCCTATAACAATGGTGCTGTATTGACGAAAAGAGAAATTGATTACTTTTTAAAACAGCAAAAACTGAAACCACTTGACTATTTTTACACACCCTGTGATAACTTAACTACAATACAAAGGCTGTTACTTAACCTAATTTTTGCCTACGAAAGGCAGGAGGATTTTGCAAAAGCTGAAGAGCTTAAAAAGTTTCTGAAATTATTTAAAAAGCAATTACCTGATTATACCGTATAAAGATTTAATCTATATTACCTGTCTAATTGTTTGAATAATGTTTACAAACGCATATTTTCAAGATATAACTTATGAAAAAAGCCCTTATTTTTTTTGTTGTAATTTTATTTGGTGCAAATAACCTAGTGCTTAATGCACAAAAAAGTTATAAATTTAAATTCCAAAATCCTGAGCTGGATTTCAACACAAGAGTTGATGATTTAATTTCAAAATTAACTCTAGAAGAAAAAGCCGGGTTGATGCTTTATGACAGCCCTCCTATTGAGCGCTTAAACATCCCATCCTACAACTGGTGGAACGAATGCCTGCATGGAGTTGGAAGAGCCGGAAAGGCAACTGTTTTTCCACAAGCCATCGGATTAGCCGCTACCTTTGATGATCAACTGGCTTTTGAGGTGGCATCTGCAATTTCGGATGAGGCCCGGGCAAAACATCACGCTGCTTTAAAAAAAGGCAATCGCGAACAATATACAGGCCTAACATTTTGGACACCCAACATCAATATTTTTCGTGACCCCAGATGGGGACGCGGGCAGGAAACCTATGGCGAGGATGTTTTGCTTACTTCAAAATTAGGGGTGGCTTTTGTAAAAGGTTTGCAGGGCAACCATCCCAAATATTTAAAAACTTCGGCTTGTGCCAAACATTTTGCTGTGCACAGTGGACCAGAAGAAACTCGCCACGAAATAAATGTTTTGCCCAATGAAAGAAATATGCGCGAAATTTATTTTCCAGCATTCAAAGCATTGGTTGATGGAGGAGTTGAAACAGTAATGTGCGCTTATAATAGGCTTAAAGGAACACCATGTTGTGGAAGTTCCTTCTTGCTAAATGACATTTTACGTAACCAGTGGGGCTTTAAAGGACACATTGTGTCAGATTGTTTTGCCATGAAGGATTTCTGGCAATATCACAAAGTGGTGAAAGACAATATTGAATCGGCTGCTTTGGCTGCTAATGCTGGAGTTAACCTTAATTGCGGCAACACTTATAAACAGCTGGCTAAAGCAGTAAAACAAGGTCTGGTGAGCAATGAACAATTGAACCACATCCTTAAGCCTTTGCTACTTACAAGGTTTAAACTGGGGATGTTTGATCCTGATGAAATGGTTCCTTTTGCAAAGGTGCCGGTATCAAAAGTAAATTGCAAAGAACACGTAGAACTTTCATACAAAGTAGCTGCAAAATCGATGGTTTTGTTACAAAATAACAACAAGGTACTACCCATCAATAAGGACCAACTAAAAAGGGTACTGGTCACCGGACCGCTTGCTGCCGACAATGCAGCTTTAATGGGCAACTACAATGGTTTTTCAGGAAACATGGTCACTGTTTTGGAAGGAATAATCAACAGGGTGGATGAAGGAACAGTTGTAGAGTACAGCCCGGGCTGTTTACTGGCAGGCGACAATTCATTTCATGGTTTTTGGCAGGCAGGATTTGTTGAAATGGTTATTGCTGTAGTGGGAAACAACCACTTGCTTGAAGGCGAAGAAGGTGATGCAATGTTAAATAAAAACGGTGGCGACCGCGTTGATTTAAAACTCCCTGAAAACCAGGTAACCTTTTTGAAAAAAATGAGGGAAGCTATTGGTGAAAAACCTCTTGTTGTAATTGTTACAGGTGGCAGTGCAATAAACCTTTCTGAAATAGAAGACATTGCAGATGCCATACTATTTGCATGGTATCCTGGCGAGCAGGGCGGAAACGCTGCTGCCGATATTTTGTTTGGTGATGTGAACCCTTCAGGAAAACTGCCTGTTACCTTTTACAAATCGGTCAACGACCTTCCTGCATACGATAATTATAGCATGGATGGAAGAACCTACAAGTTTTTTAAAGGTGAAGCTTTGTATCCCTTTGGTTTTGGATTAAGTTATACCGAATTTAAGCTAAGTGAAGCTGAAAATAATTTAAAAAAAATAAAGCAAACCGACTCATTATCAATTAATTGCACAATAAAAAACAAAGGTAATTTTGATGGTGAAGAAGTGATTCAAATTTATGCTAAAAAAGTGGATGCTAAAACAGAACACCCTATTAAAACCCTGATTGGGTTTAAAAGAGTTGCGGTAGAAAAAGGAGGACAAAAAAAGGTGCAGATAGCTGTAGATTTAAAACAACTTAATTATTGGGACGTAAAAAAACAAAAGTTTGCCATGGAAAAAGGTGAATATTTAATCGAAGTAGGAACTTCAAGCAGTACTATTCATTTTAGTTATTCGTTAATAATAAAGTAAACAAAGATTGGACTGTAGACTTTTATTTCATCAATGACTGTATTTTAAATTTAAACCAACATGTTTTTAAATAATTTATCTATAAATCAGCGAAAAGTTTTTCTGGGGCTTGCAAACAGAATATTAATCATCGATAATTCGGTTGATGCTGCCGAAATAATGTATCTCCGCAGAATCTGCGCTGAGATGTCGCTGAGTTTGAAGGACGGTGAAGAATTCCCCATCGAAACCCTGGATGAGGTATTTCCTAAAGAAGAAGAGAGAAGACTTGTAATTATTGAGCTGATGGCCCTGGCCCAATCAAATGAAGAATTTCATGAATATGAAAAAGATTTCATAATTAAAGTGATAAATGCTTTTGGAATAGATAATTCAGTAATAGATGAAATTGAATTACTGGTAAAAGAGTATTTCGCCACCCAGAAAAAATTGGCTAATTTTATTGCCGAAAATAAATAAGTCATCAGAGCTGGTGTGTGCGCAATCATTTGCTGATGCAAGTTTTGGGATCTATTACTGGCGCCAGTTTGCAACTGGTGCCCTACCTGCCTTAGCTTTTTACAGCTGTATTTGTGGTGCATGAGTTGTAAATTCGTACAACATAAGTTTCTTTTCTATGATGGACATGAGATGTAACTTTTTTAAGAGTATTAGCAAGTAATCTCATGCCAGCAGGGGCTGTTGGAGGACAGCTTGTTCCCTTGTTGCTTTTAACAATGAAATTCAATAGTCATTAGTAAACAATAAGGTAAATGGCCTATTTAAATAAAAATAATTGCTTTCTGTGTTTTAAAAATAAAAAAATAGCCAGAATTACCAACCTACATTATTCTTTAGGCTGGGTTACAGGAAGTTTTGAACCTCTGCCACTTTACACTGACTTTCGTGATTTTTTGCTTGAGTATTTAAAGTTTGAAGATGATTGGGGTGATCCTGAGTTTTGGAACACTGGAATTGAAAAATTAGAAAGCAAATTTGGAAAAGAGCTTGTTGTTGATAATAACTGGACTAAAGTTGATAGTGAGACAGGTGGTGAAACAAAAATCATGATTCCTTTTATTGATGAAAGCAGCAAAAGAATGACCTGGAGGGAATATTCCATCCCTGGTTAATCCCTGGCTGATCCAATTCGCAAACTTGTATCCTTACAAAGCACTTGTTGACTGTGAATTCCTTCTCCTTACCTTGTTATTTCTTACACGAAGAAATTGCTGTCTTGGTTTAGTTACATCATTGCTCACCAGGAGTTAGTTTACTAGTAGATATAATCCCTATTAGCCAACTTTATTTTTAAACCAATTGCTTTTTAAGATAAATACTTTGGCGTTAATAGTTAGAAAATTTATTTTTATGGAAAGAAAAACATCAGATATTTTTAAAATACCCAATGTTTAGATATGGTTATTTTTTAAACCCGAATGCCCTAGGTGAAATAATCTAAAAGCAGGATATTATGAAGAAAATTTTCAAATATATAATAATTATTTTAGTCTTAATACCAATTGCCTTTTTGACCATCTTATCAATAGTTTATAATCCAACTTATGTATACAGATTGGTGCGATTAAATATTGGTGATGTTTATGATTACAAGTGTTTTGAGCATAGAGTTATTAAAACCAACGATACAGCTTTTTACTTTCCAAAGAAATTAGATGAGGATTATGTTGAATCATTATTTATCGACAAAATTAATAATTCTGGATGCAAAACTTTCGACGAATGGGCTGAAAAATCAAAATCAACAGCTTTAATTTTTATCCGCCACGATACTATTATGTATGAAAAATATTTCAACGGTTTTAAAAGAGATTCCTATTTTCATTCTATGTCGATGGCAAAATCCTTTATCTCCACTCTTATTGGCTTTGCAATTCAAGACGGCTTTATTTCAGACATTAACGACCCAATCACCAAATATATTCCTGAGCTGAAGGAAAGAGACAATCGTTTTGAAAAAATTACTATCCGGAATTTAATGATGATGCAATCAGGCATTAATTATTACGAGGATTATTTCCCAGGAACTTATGTTCATCTACCTTGGCACGATAAAGCAATAGGATATTATCATCCAGAGGTCAAAAAACTACTTCTTGAAGATGTAAAGATTGGAGATAAAACAGATAAAACATTTCAATATAATAATTACAATACAAGCTACTGGGATTTTATTATTGAAAGAGCAACCAAGAAAAACGTTTCGGAATATTTGGAAGAAAAGTTATGGTCGCAAATCGATACAGAGTTTGATGCCTTATTTTGTTTAAACAGTAAAGAACCGGGATTTGAACTCAAGCCAAGCATGTTAGTTGCAAGAGCAATTGATTACGCCAAATTTGGTCATTTATTCTTGAATAAAGGAAACTGGAACGGAAAACAGGTGATTTCTGAAGAGAGGGTTTCGGAAGCGACTACTGAAGACACATCTGTACCTCGAAAATATTATCCAGATTATATGGGAGGTGGAAGTAATAGAACATTTTACAAATATCAATGGTGGGGTCATGCAAACAGCGATTCTACTGATAACTTTCTGGCAGTAGGAAATTTAGGACAAACCATTTATGTTATACCTCATCAAGAGATTATTATTGTTCATTGTGGAAATTCAAATGAGCTGTATGATGCAAAAAACGATTTATGGCACATAGAAAGATTGATAAAATACAAAGCCTTCCATCAATTGATAATTCAGAAGGGAGTTGCAGCTGGTATTGAAGAGTTTCGCAAAAAAAGAAACCAGAACCCAGATAATTACCCCATAAATGAAAGAACAATTAATACAAAAGGGTACGCCTGTTTAAACAGTGGAAAAATCAAGGAGACAATTCTTTTGTTTTCATTAAATGCAGAGTTGTCCCCTAACTCATCAAATGTATATAACAGCCTTGGCAAAGCCTATATGAAATATGGAGATAAGCAAAAGACTATTTCGAACTATCAAAAATCCTTCAAGTTAAATCCTAACAATTTGAATGCAAAGAAAATGATTAAGGAATTAGAGAAAACACTCACCCTGAAAAAAATATAGATAATTGCAATAAATAAACATAGAAGTAAATTGAAAATTCAGAACTTTGAAATGCCAAACGCGCCATATTCAGACCATTACCATTCAGGCTAAAACGACATACTAATAAACAATGACATTGATAAAAAAATGAAGGAATTAATAATTTTGACCACAATATCAGGACTTGTCCTTATAATTTTCCTTGTGGCGCTAATTACCGGTTTGACAAAGAAAAATAAGAAATTTATACTTCCTGCAATATTATTGTTTGTCACTTTCATCGGTTTGACAAGCTGGACAGGATTTAAGTTTGCAAGTAAGTCATATAATAAAGTGACAGAAATTTTAAGACCTCGAACTGGAGACGAAATTTATGTCGCATTATTTGGTAAGGGACAAATAGAATGCATTAAAATAATAAATTATCAAGACCAAGTTGTTCCCAAAATTGATTACTCGATATGGTTACACTTTGAAACCTGCCCAAGTGAACTGCGAAGAGTATTAAGTTTACATGACTTTAAATCTGAAATTGTATCAACAAATGGTTGGAATACGGAAGGACCTCTTGCTAACGAAAATTGGTTTAAACCAGAAACACTTGGAGACAGTGTTATAGTTTCCATTTATAACAAAGACGAATATGGTAATGGGCAATATATTTTTAGTTCACTTGATAGCACCCAAGTTTTTGTTAAAGACATACTTGATTAAAATTGAATTGGATATAAAAACAATAAAGTGATAAAAAAAGCCCGAAAAGCTAACAGTTTGTGTAATGCAAGAGATTCGATTAAAAATGGATATACGGAATTACCAAACAAGACTTATTTCCGGAATAGGACAATTGATTGTAAATGTATAAAGACTGGTATCAAGCTTTGAGTAAATTAACCAGGTGACAACACCTGGCTAGTGCACTTGTCAGGTGTTGTCACCTGACAAATAAGCCTTGACATAAGACTAATTGGTAACAAAACTAAAAACACCAAACATGAAAATAGAAAAAGATTTAAAGATAATTGCGACAAATGCAGAGCAGAGGTATGATAAAAACATAAAGTTTAGAACCTACCTAAAGAACAAAAACATTGAATTGGAAAAGATGGACAAAATAGTTCATGAAATTTATAAAAATGTCATTTCGCAAATTGACTGCACTGAATGTGCCAACTGTTGCATCGAACTAAGAACAAGCTTATACAAGGAAGAATTAGAGAAAATACTAAACTCCTTACAGCTTGACTTTCATAATTTTGTTTCACAACATGCTGATCTTGACAGTGAAGAAGATAAATACAACTTGAAAAATACCCCTTGCTATTTTTTGAATTATAAGAAATGTTCGGTTTATAAACTGAGGCCTGAGGAATGCAAGACTTACCCGCATTTAGACAAGGATAGATTTGTATTCCGACTTTTTGGAGTAGTTGATAATTATGCGGTCTGTCCCATCGTTTATAATGTTTATGAGCAACTTAAACAAAGATTTAACTTTAGATAACAAAACAGCATTTCAACATAAATAAAACTTTTAGTACATGAAAATAGAGATTTCAGAGAAACGACAAATTGATAAAGACAAAATACTTGATTTATACAGACAAAACAGATGGTCATCAGCAGACAATCCAGATAAGTTGATAAAAGCATTGGAAAACTCTCACTCATTGATTTCTGCCTGGGATGGTGATAAATTAGTAGGATTGGCCAATTCGCTTTCTGATGGATACTTAGTTGTTTATTATTCACATTTATTAATTCTTCCCGAATATCAGGGAAACGGTATTGGAAAAATGATAATGCAGAAATTTCAAGAGAAGTATTCGGATTTTCATCAACAGATTTTAGTAGCAGATGGCAAAGCGATTGAATTTTATGAGAAATGCGGATTTAAAAAAGCCGGAAGTTGTTTACCCATGTGGATTTATAAAGGACATGACCATGATTAAGTAAAAGTTACTATGGAAAAATTAAGACTCGAACATGAATTGCCTGAATCGATAGAAGAATGGGGATGGAAATATCACCACCTGGGAATTCCGACAGATAAGAAAATGCCAAATGAGAGCTATCTGCCTCAATTTAAGTTTTATGTATCCGGCTTTAGTACAAGTCCTTTTGGAATAGAATGGATGAGATTTGAACCCGATTGCCCTTTGGATAATTTGATACAAACAGTTCCGCACATAGCTTTTGAGGTGAATGATTTAGATTACGAATTAGCAAATCGTGATTTAAAGGTTATTGTTGCACCTAATCCTCCTGCAGATGGAATTAGAGTTGCAATGATTGAACACAATGGAGCGCCAATTGAATTAATTGAATTTGAGAAAAATAGCAAATAATGCCAGCGGCTATCATCCTGCATGAGCAACGATAAATAAAGTACTGAATATCAGTACCTTTACCTGCTCTAACTTAAAAAAAACGAAACCTTTCCAATGAAAAGTCTTAAACGAGTAATTCTGATAATTTTAATTCTGATTACAGTTGGAATTTTGTTTCGTGGATCTGTTTATAGAAGTTTAGTGTTTTATAAATCCATCGGACAGAGAAAAAACTACTCAGTAACCGATAATAAACTTGCTAATTGTATTAATACAAGTGTTGAAACCCTTAAAGCCCCTCAAATTGAGCAAATTATTGAGGTTAGTCTTTCAATAACATCAAAACAGTTAAACTTTACCGCCGATAAAAACCACATTAACCCAAACCAACTAATAAAATCAAAAACAGCACATTGTGTTGGCTACAGCACTTTTTTTGCCACAACTTGCAACTATCTTTTAAAAAAGTATAAACTATCCGAAAATTGGATTGCCAAACCTCAAATCGGACAAATCTACTTGTTTGGGATAAACATTCATAATTTTTTTGATTCACCATTTTTTAAAGACCATGATTTTGTAACCATTGAAAATAAAACAACAGGTGAAATAGTTGCAGTTGACCCAACCGTAAACGATTATTTAAGAATAGATGATGTATTTTACATCAAGTGATTTTTAATAAAATTACAGGCAGGCATACGCTGAACAAACAACAGCAGGCCTGGAGGCCTTGGTCTAAAGGAACATAGCGAGACGTTTTGCTCAACGCTGCCATTCTTTAATCATCTACTATGGTTAGTTAGCAGGGCTTTAAATCCGTTTTTTCCAGGATTTGGGATTCCTGTTGCTATGAAATATTGCAAATACATTTATAACAATATCTTTCACATAGAAAAATATGGCAAACGGAAAACGGTTGGTAAGGGCTTTTTTTGCTCTATTTTTGTTTTTTTGGAAATTGATTTGGGTTTTCTGTTATTCTATTAAGTGTGGTTTTAACTTCGCCCAGGAACTCTTCACCAAGACCTTCTTTTCGATTTTCATAATATTCAAATGACTCCTCCAAATCTTCCTCGGCAAAGGGATTAATTTTAAGCTAAACTTTTTCATTTCGACAACAGTTTGGCTTCAATTTCTCCCCATGTTTTTCCTTCTTCCGGTTTTTTATAATATGTTTAAGCCTTTTATCCAGTTCCTGCTGCTACTCTTCACTTAATTCAAATAAATTTTCTTTATCATCAATAAATTCAAGGAAATCATAATCTTCAGCTAATGATTTTAGCAGGTTAATTATGTTTTTAGCTTTTAGGCTATTATCCGTAATTTTAACCAAACACCCCACACTCATAGAAAGTTAACCATTTTTTAAAACACATGTTATTATGCTATAATCAACATTTTTAGCAAAATTATAAAAAGCATTGTTTTTATGAATGCCCCTTGCTGGCGCCAGTTTGCAACCGACACCCTACCTGTCTTAGCTTTTTTAGCTGCATTGCAGTACATAAGTTGTAAATTCGTACAACGTAAGCTTCTTTCTACGGTGGACACGAGATGTAACTTTCCCATAAACGTTAGCATGTAATCTTGAGCCAACAAGGAAATTTAAGACCATGTGATATAACCACATGGCCACAAACCAATATAATTAAGTTAAAATTGCCGAAGAAAAAGGGCTAATTAATTAGTCCCTGCGCCAAAGTCTTTTTTTAAGGTAAAATAGCCTGGGTAAGCCAGTGCAAAAGAACCTACGTAAATAGTGGGTTTAATATCTAGTTTTACACGGGTTGGGTAATTGCCGGCACCTACCAGGTTAAAACCGAAATTGAGTAAAGCATTTTTGCTTTTGCCGCTTAAAGCCTTTTTTAAATCAATCGCAATTTTTAAAGGAATCATCTTTGTGCCACCAGGAGGAATCGATTTTTTTTGATC
This sequence comes from Bacteroidales bacterium, assembly GCA_050291445.1. GTDB lineage: Bacteria > Bacteroidota > Bacteroidia > Bacteroidales > NBLH01 > NBLH01. The sequence goes on from JBNKJW010000224.1 coordinate 13,267, forward strand.
CATAACACCTGCTGCCATTTCAACATCGTCAATAAAAACCCGCCATTCCATTTTTTGCATCGAAGCATCAGTAGCATTGGGGTTTTTGGCCTCAATATTCAGGTTAAAGGTTAAAGGCAGGGTGCCACCAAGCAAAGCTTTGGTTACATTTGCTGCATCCATTAAATTTAAATCCTTAAAACTTTTTTTGGTTTGCACATTAATGTTTGCTAACCGGGTGTTGGTCATTGAGTTCATTTTAAACTCACACTTAGTAAAAGTGATCATTTGCTGCAAAACATCACAGCCAGGAATAATAACAAAGGCTATTAAAGCTAAAGCAATTATGCGATTAATTTTCATCTGTTTATTTTTTAATTGTTTTTTTGGCCAGATGGAGGCATCCACACAACTTAACTTCCATGAGGCCATAAAATTTAACATAAATAATTATCTTACGTGTGTCTTTTTTAAAGTTATGGATGGTTCATTTTTTTTGATTTTTAATTAGCAATGTAAACAAAGGTAACGATTCGTTTATTTTAAAAAAATATTTTTATTGCCTGATGTTCTACCAAGTGCAATGTTTCTGGTTCAACAAACTCAAAAAGCCCTCCTGTTTCAGAATGCATAAAGGTATTTAATTGACCATTATTCATCTATGAAAGGAAGATCTTAAACCGTCAATTGAAACTTGATGCAAATAAAAGAAAAGCACATTCACTCACAGGCTTAACATCCTAACAAACAACAAATTAACCATCATGCAAATGAGATGCTATTTACATACAACAACCCTATCATTCCCCAATTAAAATAAACGGCGACCAAAAGAACGGGTGGCTGAACTTTTTACTGTTAACCATTTCTAATTTTGTAGCATGTAACGAACTTGAATAAACAGTGTTGGTTTGTGCTTCGGCATTTAATAAATAGTCATAAAAATCGATCATTAACTCAGATGTTGACTCATCGGCCACTTTCCACAATGAAACAATGATATTATTTGTCCCAGCGTATAAAAGTGCCCTGGATAATCCAATTATCCCCTCTCCTTTCGATACTTTCCCTAACCCGGTTTCGCAAGCTGATAAAACAACCAGATCCGAGTTTAGTTCCATATTGTAGATTTCTCCGGTATAAAGTACTCCATCATTTCCACCTGTATGATTTTGGGCTAAAACTATTCCAGACAGCTCTGGCTTTTCCGAATTCACAAATCCGTGTGAGGCAATATGTAAATACTTAAATCCTTTAACTTCATTAGATTTCAAATAGGCTTCGCTTGCTTCGGTAAACAGTTTTGTAATTGAAACATGATTTTTTGCCTCCATTTCCTTTTTTATGGTGTTTATTTCAGCTTCGGTAGCTGGCAACGGACTAATGTAATTTTCATTGATTACTAAATTGCTCACATTGCTGAACACAGGTGCAATACCTAACCAACCCCCATTGTTTTTGCCTGTCATATCCTTGCTTAACTGGCTAAAATAAAGACTTGCAGAATAATTGTAACTTATTTCGTATTTTTTAATCAGGTATGGATACTTATTGAATTGCTCTGGCCGTCCGGTATACTCTTCTGTTAGCAACGCTTCAAAGGGTATTAACCCAAGATTTCCATCAGGAATAATTACCAGCCGCTTTATATTATCCGGTAAAGCTGTTGGAAATAATAACTGGTAATACTTATAGGCATCCTTCAGGTACTGTTTTACATCGCTTAAACTGTTGGAAGTAATTGCCCTTCGGAAACTAAATATCTGCAAATCAAAAGCATCATCAATAACAGACTTATCCATAAATATCTTATCCTTTGTAACAGTGAAGATACTTATCATGCTATCGCCAATAAAATACCCCCTGATTGCGGTTTCACTATCCATAGTAGATTGTAGTTGTTCAATTGTTAATGACGCTTTGTTATATTTCATTTCATGATACGCTGGATAATTTGCTTCAAAGTCACCAATTAGCTTGTCATATTTTCGGTTTACATTAAACAACTCCCCTCTTATTACCAGTTCAGATTTTTCATCATATGTTTCGGCCAGCCTTTTTTCAAGTGCTGCAACTTGGTTTTTAAGTTTTTTTTCTTTTTCCAGCAAACTATCCGGAATACCGGCAAACTTTTTTGCTTCCGAGGCGGCTAAAGCTTCCAGTAAAACACCTGCTTTGTTTTTTTCGGAAAAATAAAAGCCTTGTTTCAGATAGGTACTTCCCATACGGTTTTTCTGAAGTTGGTTTAACTTAAAACACACATCAATGGCCTCATCATAAATTTTCGAAGAAATTTTCCCAAATTCAATTTTATCTGTTTTGGAAGTACTTGTCCGCCTGATTATGTTTATTACCGAATCGCATTTAACATAACAGCTATAAGCGGTCATCAAGTCTTGCTCCACCTTGCTTTGCTTGTATTTGCCAACCAATGCTTTTGCCTTACCTTGTAGCGAACTTAATAAACTTTGAGCATTGTAATAGTTGGCAATTATTGGGTTGGCGTAGGTATTTGTCACTTCGGGGTTAAAATTCTTCACATTAGCAGAAAGGCTTTTTTGGTAATTGGCCAAAGCATTCGAATAGTCCATTTGTTCATAATAAATTTGACCAATATTTAGATAAGGCAAAACCACTGCCGGGTGTTTTTGCCCATAAAACTGCGTTTTTATTGCTAAAGCTTTTTGATGATAATCAAGTGCCTGTTCTTTGTCGTTTTTGGCAGAATAAATATTCCCTATGTTGGTATAATAATCAGCAATGTCAGGATGCATTTCGCCAACCAATGTCTTTTTAATATCCAAAGCATTCAGGTAAAATGCCAGGGCCAGATCATGTTGACCATCTTTTTCATAAATATTACCAAGGTTGTTATAGGTAATGGCCATATCAGGATGCCCTTCACCCAGGGTTTGTTTTTGAATAGACAAGGCATTCTGGAAATAACTCAACGCATTTTCAAAATCACCCATTTCGGAATAAATGGTTGCAATATTAATAATGTCTTTGGCTACCAAAGGATGTTTTTCCGAATAGGCTTTTTTTCTTATCGAATAAGCTTTCTGATAATACTCCATTGCCTGGTCAAGCTCCATTTTATCTTTATAGGCATTGCCAATTCCCTGGTAATAATTGGCCAGTTCGGGGTAATCCTCTCCAAATATTTTTTTTTGTATTTCAATGGCTTTTTGATGGTATTCAATCGCTTTATCATACTGTGCCTGTTCCTTAAAAATAATACCAAGGTTATTATACGACAAGGCTGTTTCGGGGTGCATTTCACCCAATACTTTTTTCCTTATATCCAGTGATTTCTGATAGTAATCCAATGCTAAATCAAATTCGCCTTGCTCGGTGTAGGCATTGCCCATATCATTAAACAAGTTCGAAACAAAAATACTTTCTTTATCGCCCATTGAAATCCTAATAGCTAACGACTTATCATAAAGATCCAAAGCTGCAAAGGCATCTCCTTTATAAAAATAGGCCCGCCCAAGGTTATTGAATAGGTTTGCCAGGTATTCATTTGACTCTCCAAACTTTTCTTTGGCAATATTTATCTGGACATTAAAAAAAGCAACCGCCTGATCAACTTCACCCCTGGCTAAAAATATTGCCCCTGCCTCGTTACTCACTATCAGGTAATTTTCCCATACCTCATGCTTTTTAAACAATTCTGCAGCAGCATTTAAATAGAATTCAGCGCTATCCAAATCATACTTGTTTTTTAGTTCAACTCCTTTAGCATAATATTTCGATGCCAAATCAGTATCCTCTTCATACGTTTGCGACCAGGATAAATCAGCACAAAAAAGGCTGACTACCATCAGCAAAAACCATTGTAACTTCATGTTCTTCTAATTAAATTATGGAATACTTTGTATTTTTTTAAATTTGCGTTATTAAAGATAGTAAAAATGAACAAGGAAGAAAAGCTTCAATTGATAAACGAAATATTTACTCCATCATCACCCGTAGAAAACATTGAATTGTTTTCGGGCAGGAAGAACGAATTAGAAGAAATTAGCCAGGCCATTGTTGAAAAAGGGCAACATGCTGTAATGTTTGGGCCACGCGGTGCAGGCAAAACTTCATTAGCTAACATGACCAGGTATTTTTACGAAGATTTAATGGTTGTAAAAGTTACCTGTAACCGGAATGATGACTTTAAAAGTATCTGGGACAGAGCACTTCGCAAGATAATTTTTGTCAACCCATCAAGCGAAATTGGGTATAAACCAGCCGAAAAACCTGAAATTGTCCCGGCTTACTATCCTGATGAAGCTGAATTAACACCAACTGAAATTGAAGGCATTTTAACCAATCTGGATCAAAGCCTCCTTTTTATTTTTGATGAGTTCGACAGCATAAAAAGCAACACGGTTAAAACGCAAATGGCTGACATGATAAAAATATTGTCGGACAACCTGCCTTTTATTACTTTGTTAATTGTAGGCATTGCGCAAAGTGTTGACAAATTAATCGGAGAACATCATTCTATAGAACGGTGCATAAGGCAAATTGAATTGCCATTGATGCCTGGAGCAGATGCAAAAGAAATGATAAAATACAACCTGGGTTTGGTTAAGCTTAAAATAAAAGCAGCAATAGTTGACAAGATTGTTGAACTATCAAGCGGCTTTCCTAATTACCTGCATTTACTTTGCAAACATTCAGCCACCCAAGCCATTGAAGAAGGAAAAAGTGAAATTAACAACAAGCACTTTAACAATGCTGTAATCAAAAGCATCAACAATTCCGATTACAGCATACGCAATGCATACCAGAAAGCAACCGGAAGCGTCTCAGGCAAAAACCAGTTTGCTAATGTTTTGCTGGCTTGTGCTATGGCAAATACAGATTTTGAAAATTCTTTTGGCTCGGGCGAAGTACTTAAAGAATATAATTCAATTACGGGAAGTGAGCACAAAGCAGAGTCAATTAATTACAACCTTGGAATGTTGTGCAAGCGTGAAAGAGCAGAGATACTCACAAAATTAGGCCGACAAAAAAATGCACGTTATCGGTTTCGGAAGCCACTGTTGAAAGCTTTTGTTAAATTAAAGTGGTTTGAGATGGAAATAAAGTAGTAACCAACCCGTTCTAAAAACAAAATCAATTATATCAGATTAAAAAATGAAAAAACTACTCAAATACGTCCTGATTGTAACAGCAATAAGCATTGTTGCAATTTCTTGCACCCCCAAATACACTCCGATAGAGGATCTTCCTGCTGCATATGTCAATTTCTCAATCGATTCTTCTGATAATGATTTCAGAATACCGACTAAAATTAGGTTCATCAACCTTTCAACCATTCCCGATTCAGTTTATGGAGAGCCCGAATTCACCTGGAATTTTGGAGATGGAATAGGAACTTCGAATGGGGCAGACACCGTTTACTACACCTACACAAAACCTGGCGAATATGAGGTTTCTTTAATAGCCCATGCTCCTAAATTGGAACCAGATACTATTAAAATTCCACTGACCATCAAACCACTATACGAATATATTTTTTCTGAAAATTTTGAAGGTTACAATCCTGATGAGTTTGCTGGTGATAGCTTATCGAACTCATGGGTAGTTATAGACAATGACGAAGGGGTTCCGGGCGACACAGTTTTATTTAACAAAGCCTGGAAGGTTGCATACAACAGTATTTTCAGAAGTAATGTAGCAGTAGCCAACTCTTACTATGTTAGCATTCCTGTTCCGGATGCTGATGACTGGTTGATAAGCCCCAAAATCGCTTTATCCGAAACCGACTCATTTTCAATACAATGGAAAGCTATGTCCTTAACAAAAAGTGGCAGTTTTCCTGATAGCTACCAGGTTTACATTTCAAACACAACTCAGGATGTTGCCGGTTGCACCTACCTATTAAAAGAGGTAGTTGATGAATGGTGGTCAACAAGTGCGTCTGATGTTACAGGCAAAGGCATCCATTATCACAAATATGACCTGTCGGAATTTGCAGGGGATACCATCCATTTTGGTTTCCGATTAATGACGCCTGCTCCTGGTGGCAGTCAACTGGCAATTGATAGTATTGTGGTAACCAGGTATTTCGAAGACAAAGGTGTACAATAAAATTCAACTAGTAACTCATATTTTAATCGCCAACAACCATTAACTAACCTGTTTATGCCAAAAAAGAGAAAAATTCCGCACACCTATGTAATTGTTTTTTTCATCATTGTTTTCTCTGCTTTGCTTACATGGGTTATTCCAGGCGGAAGTTTTGAACGCAAAACAATAAATGTTAATGGCACCAATCGGGAAGTTATAGTTGATAAATCATTTAAATTTGATGAAAGTAACCCTCAGGCTACTGAAATTTTTTCTGCTTTTTTTGATGGCTTTGTAGGTGCATCCGACATTATTGTTTTTATTTTAATGATTGGGGGTGCCTTTTGGATCATGAATGAAAGCAAAGCTATTAATGTGGGGATTTTTTCATTTCTTAAATACACAAAAGGCCTCGAAAAATATAAATTTGCACAAAAACTGGGGGTAGAGAATATTATCATTACGCTAATTATGCTGATGTTCAGCCTTTTTGGGGCAGCTTTTGGCATGAGCGAAGAAACCATTGCCTTTGTGGTAATATTTATCCCATTATCCATTTCAATGGGCTATGATTCTATTGTTGGTGTTTCCATGTGTTTTGTTGCTGCCGCACTTGGTTTTGCCGGAGCACTGCTTAACCCTTTCACTATAGGAATTGCACAGGGCTTAGCTGAGCTCCCTTTGTATTCGGGCATCGAATATCGGTTTGTTTCGTGGGTTGTTATCAATTTAGTTGGTATAACATACGTTATTAGATATGCCAAAAAAATAAAAAAAGATCCGAAAAAATCACCAGTCTATAGTGAAGATGAATACTGGCGCAATAAGGGCAACAGCGATATCGAAAATATTAAGTACCACACTCCAAAGTCAGCCTGGATAACCTACGTATTCATAGGCCTTCTTTTTACCATTTATTCAATAAAAGAACCAATTGTAAAATTGAGCATTGGTAATGCATCGGTTGACTGGCCAATATTTCCAATTCTCACCCTACTCTTTATTGTTTTGGGGCTACTTTCTCTCCGAAAATCGGTACATTTTTTCATACTTAACTTGTTAATGTTCACCATTCTTTTATTACTGGTTGGTGTAATGGGCTATGGCTGGTATGTAAAAGAAATTGCCTCGCTTTTTCTGGCAATGGGAATATTTTCAGCAGCTGCAATGAATTACTCCCCTAACCGCACCGTTCTAAGTTTTCTTGAAGGTGCAAAGGACATTATAGCTGCTGCATTAATTGTTGGTTTGGCAAAAGGAATTATTGTTATTTTACAAGATGGTAACATTATCGATACATTGCTTTACTATGCTTCTAACTCAATGAGCAACCTGGGAAAAACCTCATCAGTAGTTGTCATGTATCTATTTCAGACGCTTTTGAATGTTGCTATCCCTTCAGGTAGTGGACAAGCGGCCTTAACCATGCCCATCATGTCACAGTTTTCTGATATTGTTGGTATATCAAGGCAAACAACGGTAATGGTTTTTCAATTTGGCGATGGCTTTACCAATATGATAACCCCAACTTCGGGTGTTTTAATTGGAGTGTTAGGTGTTGCCCGTATTCCTTACGAAAAATGGGTGAAATGGATGTTCCCTTTTTTAATTATATTGGTGATTTTGGGGCTTTTACTTCTTATCCCAACCATTACAATGGATTTAAAGGGGTTTTGAAATAACAAAAATGGGAAAGGGTAGCTAAAATTAAACAAAGATAACATTAACTTAAAGCAATTAGTGTTGAAAAAAATGTATTTTTGGTACCTTAAATTATTAAATCTTCAATGCCAATACAAAAGTTAACTCATATAGTAATATGTTTTGGCTACAATACAAAATCAATAAAATGAAAAAAACAATTTATTTTGCGCTACTCCTTTTTATAATGCTATCATACAGTGCTAACATAAGCAATAAAAGCAATGAAGTAAAAAAACAAGATAAACCCCTAAACATTATTTTACTAATAGGCGATGGAATGGGACTTTCCGAAGTTTCATCAGCTTTTTATTACAAAAAAGACAAGGTAAATATCTCTCGTTTTAAAAACATAGGGCTGATGAACACCTCATCTGCTTCGCACAAAATAACTGATTCGGCAGCTGGTGCAACAGCTTTTTCGTGTGGCAAAAAAACTTACAATGGATCCATTGGGCTAAATACCGACACATTAAATATTGAAAACATTACTGAACTACTTGGCAAAGATGGTTATAAATGTGGAGTAATATCTACCTCAGCAATTACACATGCCACACCTGCTGCTTTTTACGCACACGCTAAATCCAGAAGTCAGGCAGAGTTAATTGCATCGCAACTACCCACTTCAAACATTAGTTTTTTTGCCGGTGGTGGGCTTCAGTATTTCAATAAAAGAAAAGATGGACACAACTATTTAGACTCCCTTTCAACCTTTGGTTTTAAAATAGACACCACTGCTTTAAGTGGAAAAATTAACGACTATAATACAAAATATGGTTTCTTGCTTGCTGCTGATGGCATGCCACCAATACTAAAAGGCAGAAAAGACTTTCTGCCAAATGCCACGGAATTAGCCATTGATTACCTTTCAAAGTCTGACAAAGGCTTTTTTCTGATGGTGGAAGGTTCGCAAATTGACTGGGCAGGGCACAACAATGATGCCGAATACCTCATTTCCGAAATGATTGATTTTGACAACACTATTGGAAAAGCTTTGGATTTTGCAGAAAAAGATGGAAATACACTGGTTATTGTGGTAGCGGATCATGAAACTGGTGGTTTTGCGCTTGCTGCTAATGATGCAAAAGGAATGCATGCAGACTATAATTCAATTGCACCTGTTTTCGCAACCAGTGGACATACTACTACATTGATTCCTTCTTACGCCTACGGGCCTGGTGCGGAGAACTTTATCGGCTTTTATCAAAACAACGATATTTTTGGAAAGATACTTAAAGCTGCTGGTGAAAAATAACAGGTATTAATACTTCATTGCCCCCTTATCTAGAAATATATTTTAACTAATTCAGAACCAATATGTTGTACTAAAACCTTAAAGCACTAATAACCTGAGTTCGATTAAAAATATTCAACACTCTATTGCCAGTTAAAGATATTCTTTGTTACTTTGTCATCAAACAAAAGAGAAAATTAATGCATTGTCCAAGATTATATACTATGATTTCAACTCAACTCACCTATGCGGTGAAGTTTTGGGGAGATTATTGCTTGGGCATATTAGATTGTTGACGAAAATAAGTTTCAATATATAAAGAAAGCCCGGGCAGAATTGTCCGGGCTTTTTTTGTTCCCCTTCGGCTCCGCTCAGGGAACCTTCGGAGACTGAGCGGAGCCGAAGTCGGATTTCATTCGAAAACTAGTGTCATTTCAAGGCTATTTTGACGGTATAAAAACCGCTAAGCGGGTCTGATTATAAAATGCTAAGCATTAAAAATAAACTAATTACACAACTTAAGAACCCGCTAAGCGGATAATTGCAACCGTCATTTAAGACGTGCCTTAACACGAGTATCATGTCAAGGCTAGTTTGTCAGGTGACAACACCTGACAAGTGCACCAGCCAAGTGTTGTCACCTGGCTAATTACCAGAAATATCAAATTTGACTTAACACGAGTGTCATTAGTCATCAGCGAAGAAACAAATGACCAATGACCAAAATTTTCGCTAATTCAAAACCATAGAGCAAAACAACCCAAGTGGTGTTTTTTTAACAAATTAAAACTAAAAACAAATGTTTCGTAAAACAATTAACCTTTACAAAAACTCTTTCATGGGTTTTTCACCAGAAATCTGGTGGCTGGCTTTGATCACATTTATTAATCGGGCCGGCACAATGGTAATGCCTTTTTTAAGCCTTTACCTGAATGATCAACTTAATTTTAGTTTGGGTAAGGTGGGCTGGATCATGAGCGCATTCGGACTGGGTTCGTTTGTTGGTTCCTGGGTAGGCGGTAAACTAACCGACCGTATTGGTTTTTATCAAACCATGTTTTGGAGCCTGTTTTTAACCGGGTTGTTATTTATTGGACTTCAGTTTATAACAACATTTTGGGGCTTTGCCATTGGCATTTTTATTGCCATGGTGGTTGCTGATGCATTTAGGCCTGCCATAATGGTTTCACTAAAAGTGTACAGCAGACCTGAAAACCAAACGCGTTCTATCACTCTTATCCGATTGGCAATTAACCTGGGTTTTTCATTTGGCCCTTTCCTGGGTGGCATTTTAATTACCTTTTTATCCTATAATGGGTTGTTCTGGGTAGATGGTATTACCTGTTTGTTGGCGGCAATACTGCTTAGGATGGTGTTAACGGAGAAAAAAATAAGCAAAGAAACCAGGAAAAAAAACAAAATAGTCATTAATGGAACAAGATCGGCCTACAAGGACAAGCCTTTTTTAATCTTTTTAGGAATTATGTTTTTAATGGCTTTTGCATTTTTTCAGCTTTTTACAACCATTCCTTTGTTTTACAAAGATGCTCACCATCTTTCAGAGTTAACAATTGGGTTGTTAATGTCGTTAAATGCGGCTTTAATATTTCTGACAGAAATGCCATTGGTACATTTTCTTGAAAAAAGGGCAGTCAGCCAAACTAAGTTAATTTTGTTAAGCCTGGTTTTAATTGCACTTAGTTTTTATGTGTTTAATGTATCAACCTGGTTTGGTATTTTGGTCATTAGCATAATGCTTATTTCAATTGCCGAAATGTTTGGCTTTCCATTTTCTAATGTGTTTGCGTTAAACCGCTCGCCAAAAGGAAGAGAAGGACAATACATGGGACTGTATACCATGACTTTTTCATTGGCATTCATTTTTAGTTCAAAAACCGGGATGGAAGTAATTCGAATATTCAGCTACGAAATTAACTGGTACTTAATGGGTACTTTGTGTATGGCTGCTTTTGCAATGGGGATTTGGTTAATACGGGTATTAAAAAGTGAAAAGCAGGTACAAATAGCGCAGTTTAAATAGACATAGGTTATTAGTGGGTGCACAAAACGTGTATCCATTAATTTTTTAGAGGCAATTTGAGGGCTTAGTTGTTACCTTTCGTCAGGTAAAGGCTCACTATCCTCTTCCGCTTTGTTGATATTAAAACCACAATTTTCGCAATAAATGATTGCTTCATCCTCTTTTGTGGGTTCCCCACAAACCGGACATTGATTTCCTTTGGCTGTTCCTGTATCCATATCTTCAGTATTTTGAGGTGTTAAATTGGCAACTGTTTCATTTTAGACAATAAACAGCTACCAAACATCAATTTGTAATTAACTGAAGTTTAGAAAAGCATTTTTTTAAATTAGTTGTGTTGTCCCTGTTTTGCTATAACACAAATCTATGAATTTAGATTCACAAAATGTATTATGTTCCACTAATAGAACGTTTTTTTTGATTAATTATTGAAGAATCTGGATATTTTAATATTTTTTATCTAATTCTTAATCAAGAAGTTAAAATTGCTTAAAAAAGAGGCTAGTGTCATTTCAAGGCTAGTTTGTCAGGTGACAACACCTGGCAAGTGCACCAGCCAGGTGTTGTCACCTGGCTAATTTGATATTTCTGGTAATTAGGGGCTGTATCAACGGCGAAGCCCTCACCGTAGGTAAAAGTCTTAAAAGTGAGGGTCATTGAGCACTTCGA
>JBNKJW010000225.1:0-4665 GCA_050291445.1 Bacteroidales bacterium
GTTAAAGGGATGTTTTGTTGTGTACACCCTAAAAATACTAATAATTTAGCATTTTTAGGGAACAAACTCCCTTTTTTTATGAATAATTCAGGCTAGAAATTAGAAGTCGAATTTTTGAGTTTGATGAGAATATTAAGGAAAAAGCAACTTCCCTTTACATTGGCTACAGAATAACTAAATCTTTTGCTGAGATCCATTTAGGCAAAAACCATGTAAAAATGTTCTTGCGACCAATTGAATACAATGATCCTCAGAAGAAAGTAGAAAAAATTCCAGATGGTTATAATTGGACATTAAATCAGAGAATATATGTAGATGAGTTAGAAGAAATAGATTGTGCTATAGGTTTAATCGAACAATCATACCAAGATGTATTATAAATTTTTACAGGTAAAAAAATGAAAGTAGAGCAGATTTTAAAAGAGAGTAATTATACAGCAAGCATATTTGCAGAGAAGGAAATTTTAAGGTTAGAAGAACGTTTATTTGAGGAAACAACTAAAACAGGTAAAATACAATACAAGGCGAAATGCTTAATTAGAGGGTATGATGTTGTAGTTAAACCTGAAGAAGTAATTAGGCAACTGTATCTTGATAAATTGATTAATCAATATTCTTATCCCAAGAAATTAATTCAATTAGAATATGGGGTTCATTTTGGTAGACAGGTTAAGAGAGCCGATATAGTTATTTTCAACAAAGATAATGAGACAGCGCCGTATATAATTGTTGAACTAAAAAAGCCAAAAGTAAAAATCCACACCCCTACAGACTGCAAATTGAGAACTAAAATTAATTAAATGAACAAAAGAAAAACAATATACCTACTTCTATTTTTATTCTTGCACCTTTATGTGACCGCCCAGGAATCAAAATTACACCTGATTTCAAGACCTTTACCGGATTCTATTTTACTTCGTTGGGTACCTATAAATTACAGAACCTGGTCATTAGGCAATCAATACGGTTATAATTTGGTGAGATATACCATCCTTAGGGACAGTGCCGTTTTAAATAATCCTGAGCGGGTGGCGTTAACCAGTTTACCAGTAAAGCCCTTAGAATTAAACAATTGGGAGTCTTTGGTAAAAAGCAACAAGTATGCAGGCATAGCTGCGCAAGCAATATTCGGAAAAAGTTTTGAGGTAGATGCCGGCAAAGGGTTTAACCCTCAAAATGTGATGTACAAAGCCAAAGAACAGCAACAACGATTTGCCTTTGCTCTTTATGCTGCTGATATGTCACCTAAGGTAGCAAAAGCAGCAGGTTTGTGGTTTACCGACAAAACAGCTAAAAAGAATGAAAAATATCTTTACAGGGTATTTCTCAATTTACCAGATAGTTTGTTGGCAGAAGCTGACACAGCATATACTTTCACCGGAATTTCAGAGTTTCAAAAACTACCTGCACCGGTTGAATTTACTTCCGAATTTGGAGATAAGTTGGTCAAACTTGGTTGGAATACATTGGCACAAAACAACATTTATATTGCCTGGGAAATAGAGCGCTCTGAGGATAAAGGCAAGCATTTTAAAAGCCTTAGCGAGGATGTTATTGTACCTTTTTTTAAGGGCAGTGGAAGTAAAAATGAATACACCTTTAAGTTTGACTCTTTGCAACAGAATGGTAAAGAATATCACTACCGTATCAGGGGAATCAGTTCCTTTGGAGAGCGGGGTCCCTGGTCTGAAATCATAAAAGGAAAAGGAATAGAAACAATAAAAGCTAATGCAAATATCACAAGTCATCAATCAGACAAAAAAGGAGTTTTACTGCAATGGATATTCCCTGCGGAAGAAGAAGGTAACATATCTGGTTTTAGGATATTACGCTCTGATAATCACTCTGTTGGCTTTGAGGATATTTCAGGAAGGTTGAAACCTGCCAAACGAAATTTCCTTGACAAAAAGCCTTTAGGAACAGGCTATTACAAAGTAATGGTCTATCTTGACACTATTGCGCAAAAACTATCATTTCCGTACTTGGTTCAATTAACTGACAGTATCCCTCCACATCGGCCAATTGGATTAGCTGGTGTAGCAGATTCTTTAGGAGTGGTAAACCTTAGTTGGCAGGCAAACTCCGAACCTGATATTTATGGTTATCGTATATTTCGATCAGCATCAGGTAACGACGAATTTACTCAATTAACAACTTCACCAATCCCAGATGCGTTCTACTCAGATACACTGAATAAAAAGGATTTAAACAATGCTGTTTTCTATAAAATAGTCGCTTTAGACCACCGACAGAACCAATCAGAATTTTCAGATGTTACAAGGGTTGCTAAAGTGGATTTGATCCCTCCATCCATGCCGGTAATTACGCAAACAAAAGTAGCAAAAGAAGGTGTAATACTTGAATGGATAAACAGCACCAGCAAAGATTTAGTTAAGCACGAAGTTTTCAGGAAACTTAAATCTGATACAACCTGGACTAAAATAGCTGAAGTGCCACTCAAAAAGAAAGCACCAAAAAGTAATTACACTGATATTGAGGCCCCCTCTACACATATTGTAATGTATAAGGTAGTGGCTGTTGATCAAAATAAAAATTCATCTGAACCATCCTTTTCTGTAGAAATCAAAGCATTGAGTTCGCGCAAAAATTTAAGTCTTCAAAAACTAAGCAAACAGGTCGATTATGAGAAAGGAAGCCTGGTTATTTCCTGGGAACAGCCTACAAAAGAAGTAATGCACTACAAAGTATACCGAAAAACCAAAACTGAGGCCTATGTACTTTATGAAACACTTGATGGAAGCCAAACTAGCTTTGAAGACTATCATCTTAAACTGGGAGATTACTGCGCTTACCGAATAAAAGTTGTGTACAAAGACGGGAGTGTTTCAGGATTTTCGAAAGAGGTTGAGGTACAGTTTTAATAAAAAGGTTATCCAATTGCATTTATATTTTAGTTCAATGACAAAATATGAATAGCAATTGTAAATGCCGATACTACTTGAAAATAGTCAAATGAGGCTTTGTCAAAATTGGACTATATTGAACTTTTCTCACGCAGCGTGAGCGAGTAAAGTAAAATCGGTATTATTCTTGTTTTTAAGGGAATTTTTATAATGGCCTATTATAATTAGTTATACTAAAAATATGCTGAAGGTCATGGGATAAGAATTACTATTAAAAATGATTCAGTTATATTTGACATTGAGTAATTAATCAACATTAAACTAAATAATTTAGCTCCAAATTATGAGTCAAACAGAATCTCCAATTGACACAAAACTGAATTCTTATTGCGGATTTTATTGTGGAACATGTTCTAAATTTACAAAAGGACAATGTGAAGGATGCAAAGGTGATAATTCTAAATGTGCAACTGGATACAAATCTTGTCAGATAAGACCTTGTTGCATTGAAAATGGATATAATTCTTGTGTAGATTGTGATAAAATGGAATCAGTTAAGGATTGTAAATTATATAATCCATTCATTATTCGATTTGGACAATTTATTAAACAGATAAATCGGATATTGGAAATTAAGATGATAAAGAAAAAACAAATAATGAAAACAGAAAAGAAAACACACCTCATCTTAAGTCTAATGTCGGCATTTTTAATAATTGCGTCATATTGGATGTATTTGGGAAGTCCAGGAGAGGACTACTTAGTTATTTTTTATATAGTATTGGGGCTTATTGCTGTGGGAATAGCAAGAATTATTTTTTACAGTAAAATAAAGAAATTAAAAATATATAGATTGCAGGATTTTATTACTATCCCTATAATAATGTACACTATTTTTATTCATGGAAACCATGAACAAGAAATGCTCCAAGGTCAACATTTATCACTAATAGCTCTTTTATTGAATATAGCATGGTTCTTATATGGAATAATTAAATTTTAGATAAACGAATTACAATCGAGCACCTTTTCCATAGTGTCAGTTTAGTAATAGCGTAACACGCTCTGTTTCAGGACACTCCAGACTTCAAATAAATTTGTATACTATTTTATAAATCAATTATGAAGAACATAAATTTATTTTTTAAAACTATTGGTTTAATTCTTATTACTTCTTGCGCTGGTGAGTTCAGCCCAAGTGATGTAGTAAAAAAATCATTAGATTATGCAATCGACTTAGATTTAGCCAAATCATTTAAGTTTTTGGTAACTAAAGATGGCAAACCAATACCAGAAGAAAAAATAAAAAAACTGGTTGGGTTGGCTGATATGGCTAAAAAAGATGGAAAATCTGATAAGTTAATATCTATATTATCTTATCAGATTTTAGATGAAGAAATTGCCATAGATGATAAAACTGCTGTTGTGAAAGTAAAACTAACTTACAGTAATGGAACGGTTACGAATGAAAGATTAAGTTTAATGAATATTGAAGGCCATTGGAGAATGATATATAATATCAAAATAGATTAACCAAACTGTTCAATGTTTAAGAACCTTTTTTATCGTTCAATGTACTTGCTATAACGTGGCCTAAGAACTTTTCTCATGACCTAAGGGAGTAAAATTTGCAATGCGGTTCGGTATAAATTAAAAACGGAGGATCTGTCTCAACAAGTGTGTAAGCGGAAAAAGTTATTCTGAAACATTTTTGCCAACAAAAGCAAAAAATGTTTCGGAAATAACTTTTTTTTGTAACTAAACATATTTAAGATGAAAAAAGACGATTTTTTGAAAGAAG
>JBNKJW010000226.1:0-21171 GCA_050291445.1 Bacteroidales bacterium
GCACATCATCTACTTCATTAGCTTCAGCTCGAAGTATTCATATACATCTTCGCTTTGCTAAGTTTTCTCCCTTTGGTCGAAGATATCGCTTCGCTAAGTTGTAGCTAATGTACCTCTGACTTTTTCAGCAGGCCCTAATTACAGTAAAATAATTAACAATTGTGCGGTAGTTTATCATTAATCTAAAATTGGTTGTATATAAGTTTTTAGGTTTAAAGTCGGGAGACTGAAGTCGGAAGAATTGAAAACTACGAGCTCTTTTCTTCGGAATGCAAGTTTCAATCCCTGTCTTTTAGCCAATTTAAAATCCGCTGGAATATGGCCAACGAATCAAAGATAATTCATCACAGAGGCCTGTTATTGAGTACATCCTGCTTTTAATAACAGGCTTTTTGATTTATTTGATACAAGTTTTACTATTTTACATCAAATTTTTTAAATTAATTTATGTTGCATATTAAAAAATTTACTAATTTGCATTAAAATTTTGTACCAAAAAGACCCTTTGGTCTTATTATGATGATTAATGAAAACTGATATTTTGGCTCAAAACGGGCATTTTTTCGATAAAATTAGTTGTGAAACTTGCAAAACGCCTGTTTTTAGCACAACTAATTGGCAACACTATTTGCCAAATAACACTAACCCCCTTACTATAATTTTCAGCTATTAATATTGTGATAATGCAACTAATTCTTTCCATTTAATAAAAGATGTTACGCATTTCTTATAAAGCAATATACAAAACCTTTTGTCTCACATTAGGTTCGATTTACTATTTTATTTTTTTAACTAAATTCTGTACATTAATTAATTAACAATGAAAGAGACCTGGACAAAAATTGAAAATTGGTTGAAGAAAAACGCCGACCATATTTACAATAGTCTAAACAATGGTGCCGACGAAGAAGATTTCGAAAACCTGGAAGATTTAATCAACAAAAAACTGCCTGAAGATTTTAAAGCTTTTTATAGTATCCACAATGGTCAGGATAGTACATCTGAAGGTTTGATTGACACCGAAGAATTATTGTCATCAGAAAGAATTATGGATGAATGGCAGGTTTGGAAAGATCTTTACGATAAAGGTGTATTTGATGAGTCAGCAGTTGAGGCGGAAAAAGGCATAAAAGAAAAATGGTGGTACCCTGCCTGGATTCCACTCACTTATGATGGTAGCGGTAATCATTATTGCCTTGATTTAAGTCCTGATGAAGGTGGAAAAAAAGGCCAAATCATCCGTGTTTGGCACGATTCTCCAGAGCGTGAGGTGATTGCCTCATCTTTTACCGAGTGGATAGAAATGTTCGCTGAAGGCCTTGGTAATGAGGAGTATGTGTATTCCAAAGAATGGGGTGGGGTAATCCTGAAAGCTGAATTAGAAGAATACGAAGAATAACTTTTTTTTGGTTATTAAGTCATTCAATACCGTTTAGTTAAGAATAGATTTTATCTTATTTGTAACTGAACCTACCCTTCGACTGCGCTCAGGGAGCTTTTGGAGACTGAGCGTAGTCGAAGTCGAATTTCACGAACTAATCGAAATTGATTGGTCATTGATCATTAAATGACAATTCACCAACTAAGCCTTCAAATGATAATAAGGTCGATAGCTAATTGACTCAAAACCAGGTTTTTGCGTTAATTTGAATGAGGCCATATTCTCTATTTTGCATGACCAGACTGGTTCAAAATCAGTTGCTACACAATGGTCAATTAAAGCCACGCAGCAACTCGCGGCCAATCCTTTCCCTTGAAACTCTTCAATCGTTTCAATTCCTAATTCCAGCTGATCGTGGTGGGTAAAAGCAGAATAAGCTATGGAAGCCCATGCTGCTGAAATGATAAAGATCTTTGCTCGTTTTTACAATATTATAACCTTCTAGATTTATATTTCCTCTAAATAAACTGTAAGTGTTATAATTAAATTTAAAATTGACCTCTGTATTTTCGACAACCTTATTATTAGCATTTTCATTTACTATTTCTTTACTATCGGTTTTTTGGTAAATATCTTTGCCAATAATACTACCTAATTGATGGTGCCATGCATCAGGAAAACCTGAAGCCATTCTGTCACCTGGCTAATTTACCAGAAATATCAATTGATGGATAGACTTTTTAAGTTTATATTTATTAAAGTGTTAATAATTAATTGAATAGCTATTTATTTTACAGGAAAAAACGTGATAAGTCTTGGTTGACGTAACACTAATACGAAATCAAGCAAACTTTCTGAGGCCATTCTGTTAACTGAGCCTGTTTTGTTTTCGTTAACTACTTTGATTTTGTGATTTTGCAACGCAATTTTAAGCCATTACAGTGAGAAAAAATAGTTTTATTCAGGGTTGATAAAAAAAACAAATCTGTGTTAATTTGTGTAATCTGCGGATAATAAGTAATTAATCCCCAGAAATTTTGCTTGGTCCCTAATACACGACCATTAAGTACAACTTATCAAAAATTACCTGATTTCTTTTAGAACAGTTTTTAAAAGCAGTTTTAAATGGACTATTATTCCTTAAATATCACAAAGTATAAAAACTTAACAAATGTGGTAACTACAACAAAAATCCCAAAATTAATGAGTATAGTTAGAAAGGGGTGCTTAAAAAAGAAAGTCATTTTCTCTTTGCATTCAACACCTAATCGTTCGTCCATTTTTTTTCTTACGCTAAAATTATTGTAGGTAACAAAAAATGTCAAAATAAAGGCAATTATGGAGGTTTCAAATATAAACTCAATGCCGAACATAGCTTTTGGGATTGGTTTTTATAAATATAGCTATTTTTTTTTAGTTATTCAAGTATGCTAAATTAATACGTGATTTAATTATCTGTTATTCAATTGGTTGAGTCGTTCGTGCAAAAACAACCTCTTTTTTGCTTACAAAAAAGTTTCATGCAGCAGTACAAATAAAAGTTCGTCAATACTAATAGCAGTATTCGTTTTTTTTAGTACAACTACTTTTGCACAGAACGGACAAGTACGAAATGTACCAACATTTGATGAATTAAACCTTTCGATAAGTGCAAATGTATACCTAAAGCAGGGAAGTACTCAAAAAGTAGAGATTCAGGCTTCGGACAGGCTTTTAGAGAAAATTGAAACCGAAGTAAAAGGAAGTGCCTTATCTATAAAATGGAATGAAAAGAATGTAAGGCACACAGAAAAAATCAAGATTTACATTACCATGACCAAAGTAAATGCATTAAGAATTGCTGGTTCTGGTGATATTCTTGCAAGTGGTTTGATCACTACTAGTGATTTAGATTTAAAAATTAGCGGAAGTGGGAACATTGAATTATCAGATGTTAAGGCTAATAAAATATCATCAAAAATAGCTGGTTCAGCTGACATTTCACTAAAAGGGAATAGTACAGTTGACCAATTATTGGTAGGGATTAGTGGTAGTGGCGATGTAAGGGCTGATGAGCTACCTGTTAATGATGTAAGTGTTGCGATTAGTGGCTCAGGTGATTGTAAGGTAAATGCCATAAAAACTTTAAAGGCAAAAGTTGCAGGCAGTGGTGATGTTTATTACAAAGGTCGCGCTATAATTGATAGCAAAGTGGCTGGTTCAGGATCAATAAAACATATCAATTAGTTGTTGATATTAAAATCGAGCCCCAGCATGGTGATGTCATCAAAAATGGTGGGGTTTGATTTATCTATTTGCATTTTTTCAAGCATTTTACTAAAAGTTAGCCGAATATCCCTGTTGTTGCAAAAACAGGTTTCTACCGTTTGTTCATTCGAACTGACACCCCGTTTTTCGGCAACTTCAATTAAACCATCTGTGTAACAAAGCAGTTTCGAGTTGTTTTCAATCAAAATATCCCCTTCTTCAATGGTTTGAATGGCATCCATCATGCCTAAGCCAATACAACCTTCCTTAAGGTAAGTGGTTTTTTGAGCTACTTTATCGAAAAAAATGGGCGGATTGTGGCCCGCATTTATATACCTTAATTCATTGGTTTCGGTGTTAAATCGAGCAATAAACAAGGTAATAAATTTTTCACCATTTACGCTACTGATAATCCGTTCGTTTAATATAGTAACCACATCCGTTAAATGGATGGAGGATACAAACAGAGCTCTTAAATTGGCCTGGAAATTAGACATTAAAAGTGCAGCTGAAATTCCTTTTCCTGAAACATCGGCAATGCAAAATCCAATATCGCGATGATTTAACTCGAAAATGTCATAGTAATCGCCACCAACCTCATAATGAGGCAAATAAAAGCCTTCGACTTCAATTTTCGGATGGCCCGGGAACGTTGTCAGGTTAGGAACCAACATTTTTTGCACTTCTGAGGCCAGTTCCATTTCTTTGTGCATTTTTTCCCTTTCAAGGTTGTCCTTAAACAGTCTTTTATTTTCAATTGCAACAATTACAATATTAGTAAGGGTTTGCACAAACTGCATGTGCTTAATTGTGGGGCTTACTACTTCATTTTCATCATCAATATCCCCAACTAAAACAAAGGCCAATGGTGTTTGATTATGAAAAATAGGCAAAACTACATCAAATTCGTTGATCACATTGTTTTTAGAAACTGATGCAGAAGTAATATCAGAATTAGCCAATAATTCTTTTTCCACATCAATATTCAGGTATTTTTCACCCGAAACACCCGAAGACAGAATGCAGCCCCAACCTCTATTATTTGCATACATTAAAACTTTACCAATATTCAGCCGCCATCTCAATAGCTTCTCGTATTTTTTTAAAAGCTCTTTGGTGGATAAATTCTGGTTAATTGCCAGTGTAAACTCAAGCAATGTCCGAAGCTTGAAATTGCAAAATTCCAGTCTGTTTAATGATGCTTTTGATGTCATTTTATAAATATTATTTCCCGAAAAAGGAAATGCCTTATTTTACTCTTTCAGAGTAGGAGTTATCCCTGGTATCTATTTTTATTTTGTCGCCTGTGTTTATAAACAACGGTACATTTATTTCGGCACCAGTTTCAACTGTTGCAGGTTTAAGTGCTGATGATGAAGCGGTGTCACCCTTCAAACCTGGCTCGGTATAGGTAATTTCCATTTCTACAAAAGGAGGTAGTTCACAGGAAAGCGGAGTTTCAGTATCAGCATGAAAAACAACCTCAACTTCCTGCCCTTCTTTTAAAAGTTTCGAGTTGCTTATAAGTCCCTCATCAATAGGTATTTGCTCGAAATTTTCAAGGTTCATGAAATTATAACCCAAATCATCTTTATACAGAAATTGATACGGCCTTCTTTCAATACGGGCGATATTTACTTTTACTCCAGAATTAAACGTATTTTCAATAACACGTCCTGTAGTAAGGCTTTTTAATTTAGTTCGTACAAAAGCTGCACCTTTTCCTGGTTTTACATGTTGAAATTGAACAATTGTGAATAAATCGTTATTAAATTCAAGGCATAATCCGTTCTTAAAATCCGCTGTCGTTGCCATAATTTTTAGTTGTAATTTTAAAATGTTATTGCGAGCAAAAATAACAAAACTAATCAATTACTCAATAAATTAAGTGCAATTTAAATCTGAAAATTGATAATTGGAGCAAAGTAAAAAACAATCGTCTTTTTGGCAATTATACCATAAGTTTTAATTTCGCATTTTTTTATATATATTTGTTTTCATTAGACTTATATCCAAATATACAAATTAAATTGTTATGAACGAGGAAGTTGAATTTGTACTTGATGTTGCCGAAGAAAAAATGCAAAGCGCAATATCTCACCTTGAAAAGGCATTGCTTAAAATAAGGGCAGGAAAAGCAAATCCTTCAATGCTAAATGGTGTATTTGTTGATTATTATGGGGTTAATACTCCGTTAAACCAAGTTGCAAATATTAGTACATCTGATGCAAGAACAATTGTTATTCAGCCATGGGAAAAACAAATGATTGGCCCGGTTGAAAAGGCAATTATGGCCGCAAATCTAGGCTTTAACCCTGATAATAATGGGGAAGTTATAAGGATTAACATCCCGATGCTTACTGAAGAAAGAAGAGGCTTGCTGGTAAAACAGGTTAAATCCGAAGGCGAAGATACCCGAGTGGGTATTAGAAGTGCTCGGAGGGATGCTAATGAGGAACTAAAAAAAATGCAAAAGGATGGTCTCTCTGAAGACATGGAAAAGGATGCTGAAGACAAGGTACAGAAACTAACAGATAAGTACTATTCCATAGTTGACGACCTGGTTGGGATTAAAGAAAAAGATATTATGACGATATAAAATTAGCTATTCGGGATTTTAAATTAATACGGAGGGAACTTTTAGTTTGCCTCTTTTTTTATTCAAAAATGGTTTTAGATACATTGGGATGGGACTTTATCATTGCATAACAATAAACACATGAAAAACCGCAGGTATTGTACCGCCCAATATCTTTGCTCACCATGCACATACAATATTTTCGCTGGCCTTTATCTTTAATTTTATTAGATGCTTCCAGGTTTTTAATCAGGTTAATCAATTGCTTGTTTGGATGGAAGGCGTTTTTAATGAGTTCATTATCAATGCATTTGTTTGGAATAACACCATTAGCTTGAAAATCGATTTCCTCTGCACAGGTAGCAATTTCCAATTCATAAGCTGCTAGTCTTTCTGTCAGCTTTTTTACAAACAATTCCTTATTGGCAGCATTAAAATCAAATAACTTTATGCCTTTGCGTTTTAGTTTATTTTGCACTTTCCGATAGCTGGTATCAACAAAAGAAAATACTAGTTTATTGGTGTAGCCTTTTAATTGATAGGCAATTCTCTCAATTTTATCAAGAACTACTCCCATATTTTGATTTTCTGCTATTACTACAGGGTCAAAACGCCAAATAACCTTTTCTTTCCCTATTTTTTCAGATAATTCAATAAAAGTTTTAATTCGCTTTTGCAGCGGAGGAAGATTTGGCTCAAAACCCTCTTTTTCATAATCATTTAAGGTGAAATTAAAATAATACCCAATACCCAGCTCATCAATTTCATTCAAAAAAGGCATTAAGGGTCGAGGGTTTTTGCTCCAAAAAATAATAATTTCCGTATTCTTTAATGAAATCAGGCTTTTTTTGCCATTGAATGGATTTGTCCAATACAAGTAGCCCTTTCTTAATGCCTCCATAAATTTTAGTGAATAAAAGGCGGGGATATCAGTTGATCGGCTGGCTGATATAATGAATGGGGCAATTGCCTCTTTTTTTTCTCCCTCAACTTCTGTAATTATTTTTGGCCAAACCATGGAACAAATTTAAGAATATTTACATAGTTGATTAATCTAATCCAAGCAGCAAGTACTATTTTTGCCATGCCAACGATTTCATTAATTTAGAAATACCTGCCTTATTTTTTTTAACAAAACAAAAAAAACTCTCGAAACCTTTATTTGAATAAGATTTAGCTAATACTATGGAATTTTGTTAGTAGAGTACTAAAATTTAGAGCAGGTTTTTTATCTTTGTGTTGTTTAACAGCATTTTGTAAAAGGCACATGTCAAAATTATGATAACTATTGGTTGAACATTTTCTTGACTGTAGATGTTTTAATAGATGTTCGATGTTTAATAATAAGCCTAGAAATCAATTAATTAATGAGCGAGCAAATACTTAATAAACAGGAACTTAATAGATATATAAGGCATACGACACTTGAAGAAATTGGCCAGGCAGGGCAAGAGAAGATTAAAAAAACGTCGGTATTGGTTGTTGGCGCAGGAGGACTGGGTGCACCCGTATTGCAATATTTAGCTGCAGCAGGAGTAGGCACCATTGGAATTGGTGATAACGATTTAATAACTGAAAACAACCTTCCACGCCAGGTGCTTTATTCTAAAAAGGACGTTGGCATGCAAAAAGCAATTGTGGCCAGGGCAAAATTAATGGACTACAACCCTTACTCAACATTTAATATTCATAATATTCTTTTTACTGATGAGCGGGTGTTGAAAATAATTGAAAAGTACGATATTGTTGTAGACTGTACAGATAATTTGCCAGCACGTTATTTATTAAATGATGCCTGTATAATACTTAAAAAACCACTTGTACATGCAGCTTTGTATAAATACCAGGGACAAGTTTCGGTATTTAATTACCAGGGTGGGCCAAGTTATCGTTGCCTTTACCCTTATCCTCCCAGATCTGAGAAAATCCTAAATTCAGGGAGCATTGGTATTTTTGGTGCGCTTGTTGGAATAGTTGGCTCCATTCAGGCTGCTGAGGTGATTAAAATGATCACAGGAGTTGGGAATGTCCTCTCAGGGAAAGTACTTGTTTTTAATATGCTCGAAAGCAACAGTCACACCTTTAATATACAAAGAGTTGAAGAAAACTTCGAAGTGGAGGAACTGATTGATTATGAGGAGTTTTGCAAGCCTTCGTTGTAATCTCTCTGTTGTTTTTTAATTCTAACTCGTTAAATAATTCCGTCGGAATTGCTTGTTGATAGAACAATTATCACAAACCCATTGTACAACCACAAAAGGGGCAAATATCCTATTTATTTCATTCTTCTGTAAACATTAGAATCCTTTGGCTTCTTTTTCGTATTATACCGAATGGTAATCATGTAACGGAAATTAAAATTCCCTAACATGCTAATCCTTCGGCATAATACCAATATCTTTTTTAATATCTTGATAGCGGTTTGGTATTAGAGCAGCTATTCTGGGAATTATTTTTAAAATTTTTTTTCATTTGTCAGGGTAAGTATTCTTTTTTTTCTCCTAGTTATACTAAGCCAGTATGGAATATTATAAAACGGGATTCCATAATGGCTTTGTATATGCCGATCGACTGGCAGTTTTGGTTTGAGAGCTTGCGAAGTAATCCAAATACTAACAGCGGTTCGGTATAAAACAAGGAATTAAACTTTGATATTATGAGGAAAAAAAACCTACTACTGTTAATTGCCATTTTTACTACTTTAAATAGTTGGGCAAATGACACTCTTTCGGTAAATTCTGAAATAAAAAAAGCTGTTGTTTTTTTAAAAGGGGCACAAATAAAGCGAAGTGCGAAATGTGTTTTAAAAAAAGGTGAAAACCTTATCAATTTCACTAAAATTACCAGCCAGTTGGATGAAAAAAGCGTTCAGGTAAAATCAACTGAGTCAGTTGTCATACAATCTGTAAATTTTACGGTTAATCATCTCGATTCATTGGATCGGATAAAGAAAATTAACGATTTAAAATCAGAGCAACAGTTACTTAACGATGACAAACTACTCTTGCAAAATGAGCTGTACGTTTTAAACCAGGAACAAGAATTATTAAGAGCAAACCGGGTACTTGGTGGTGAAAAACGGGTTATAAGTGCTGAAGAATTAGAAGCAGCCAGCGAATATTATCGCAATCAACTTTCACAAATTATTGTACTGCAAAAAAAGGCACAAGATAAAATAAAGGACATTGATTTAAGGAAACAAAAAATAAGCAATCAGCTTGCAGAGCTTAATTCAAAAAAGAAAAGGCCAGTGGGGGAGGTTTGGGTTATTGCCTATGCTAACGAATCGGGTGAAGCTAACTTTTCAATTGAGTATTTTATTAAAAATGCGGGATGGAAACCCAAATACGATGTCAGGACTGAAACTGTAAGTAAACCCACTATTTTAAGCTACAAAGCTGATGTTTTCCAGAATACAGATGATGACTGGTCAAACGTTGAATTAGTACTTTCAAGTTCAAACCCTTCATTAGGTGGAACTAAACCGGTGTTAAAGAGTTGGGTGATTGATATGAATAAGCAATATTCTGATATTCAGGATAATTCGAACTACAACAACAGTGTGAAATACTACAATAACCTTAAAAATAATTATTCAAAGTCCATAAATGTTGTTACAGATATGGTGATAACTGGCACAGTGGTGGATCGAGATGAAGGATATGGTTTGCCAGGCGCAAATGTAATGGTTAAGGGAACTTCAATAGGTACTATTACAGATTTAGACGGAAACTATACGATTACAGTGCCAAAGGGGACAAAGGAAATAGTTTTCAGCTTTGCTGGGATGAAATCCGAAAGTTTGCCAATTACAGGAACTAAAGTTGACTGTGTGTTAGCTTCTGATATTACTGCACTCGATGAAGTAGTTGTAGTAGGTTATGGTACAGCTAAAAATAGCAATTTAACTGGTGCAGTAACCTCCTTGGTAGACGATGGAAATTTTGTAAATTCATTAGCTGGTGTTGCACCAGGAGTTAGAATAAGGGGTACCGGTTCATTGGGACCTAAGCTATTCAGAAAAAAGAAAAAACCTGTGAGTAAAACCCTTGTTGGATTAAACTCAGTAAAAGAAAACCAAACCAGTGTACAATTTGTTTTGGATAAGCTCTACACCATCCCATCTGACAATAAAAACTACTCGGTTGACATTGAAAAATATGAAATTCCGGTCCATTATCAATACTCAACTGTGCCTAAAATGGAAGAAACCGCCTTTTTACTGGCCGAATTAACAGGTTGGGAAAAATTAAACCTGCTTTCAGGCGCGGTAAACATATACTTTGAGGGTGCTTTTGTGGGAAATTCAAATTTAGATGTTAACAACACTGACGATACACTTGATATTTCGCTTGGCAGGGATAAATCTATCATTATTGATAGAAAATTAAAAAAGGACTTTACCAACAAACAGGTTTTATCAAAGTGGGAAACGGTAGAATATACCTGGGAAATTGTAGTGAGAAACACAAAGCCAGATTCCATCAATGTAATAGTTGAAGATCAGATTCCGGTTTCTTTTTTCAAAAATATTGATGTTGAATTAACAGAAAGTTCCAATGCTGAATACAACAAAAACAAAGGTGAGTTAAAATGGGATTTAAAACTTGCCCCCTTTGATAAAAAAACTTTGAGTTTTGCATATCGTATTAAAACCAAAAGAAAATAATCCCCAAATAATTTTTAACTCTTAAAACATAAAAAAATGAAAAGAATAGCATTCATAATTATAGCCAGCCTACTAACATTAGCAATACAAGCAAAAAATGACACTTTAAAAGTTGAATCTCAAATTAAACAGGCAACTGTTTTTCTTAGAGGAGGTGAGATTGTCAGAAAAGCAAACGTCGATCTTCCTAAAGGAACTATTCGCGTGTTGTTTTCCAAACTATCGCCCCACATTGATGTTAATAGCATTCAACTAAAAAACAACCAGAATGTTACAATTCTTTCGGTAGTGCACCAGTACAATTTTTTAAGTCAGGTAAAAAAATCAACAAAAGTTGAACAATTGGAAAGCCGTGCAAAAGAAATTAAGGACAAAATGGAGCTGGAACAAAGCATGATTGCGGTTTACAAACAAGAGGAAGAACTAATTTTATCCAACAAAAAGCTTTCAAGTGAGCAATTAGGGGTGGATATTGAAGAACTAAAAAAAGCTGCAAAATTCTATCGTGAAAAACTAACCGAAATCAGGGTAAATCAGCTGGAGATCAAGAAAAAAATCAGTACATATAATTCAGAATTAGTAAAAATAAACAGTCAGTTAAATGAACTGAACTCGAAACAGGCAAGTAAAACCAGCGAAATAATTGTTACCCTGGCTTCAAAAAGTGAGTTGAAAGCAGAACTATTGCTAAGCTATTTTGTTGCCAATTGTGGGTGGACTCCTAAATACAACCTTCGGGCAAAAAACGTGGATTCGCCACTGGAATTAAACTATAAAGCCGATGTATATCAAAATACCGGTTACGACTGGAAAAATATTGATGTGATTTTATCTACAAGTGAACCATTAAAAAGTGGCACCAAACCCACATTGCAAAAATGGGTTTTAAACAACCAGCAAGGTCATATTTATGGAAGCCGTACTTCAAACAGCTCCAAAAGTTTCACGAAAACCACCTTTCAACTAAAAACCAAATATTCCATTCCGTCAACCGGGAAAAATTACTCAGCTGATTTGATTGATTACAAAATTCCGGCTACTTATAAATACTCTTGTGTTCCTAAAATTGATGAAGCTGCCTTTTTAATGGCTCAAATTACCAATTGGGAACAGTATAATTTATTGAGCGGACAGGTCAACCTGTTTTTTGAGGGCACTTTTGTGGGCAAGTCGATGCTGGATGTAACCACGCCTGAAGATACCTTGCTTTTTTCATTGGGCAGGGACAAAAATGTAATTGTTAAGCGGGAAAAACTTGATGAATTCAACAAAACCCAACTGTTGGGCAACAAAAAAGTAGAAATGTTTGCCTGGGAAATTAGCTTAAGAAACAACAAAAGCCAGGAAATTGAACTAATTATTGAAGACCAGGTGCCCGTGACCAATACACGCGAAGTGGATGTGAAATACATAGATTTAGGAGGAGCAGAAAAGGATAAAAACACCGGAATTATAAAATGGAGGACGAAACTAGCCCCTTCGAAGAATAAAAAGTTGAGTTTTAGGTACGAGGTGAGGTATCCATCGGATATTAATTTGGTGCTTTAGAATTTATAACTGCTATTTGTTGAAGCATATATTTCTCAGTTCAGAAAGATTATTCTTTTCTTGTATGAACCATAACAAACTAATATTTATTAAAAAGCAAATTCTATATTTATTAATGACCTTAATTTAATCATTATGAAAAAACTTTTTCTATTCACAATTTCCCTTGTAATTGGTATTCAGTCGTACGGACAGATGTTAATGAGTACAAAAGGGGTTAATCCTGATAATGTTTGCAAATCAAATCAAGTATACTTTCTAATGCAAAGAAAGGCCCAACCTCTAGAACCAATGGACTCTATTGAGAATAGATTAAATGAAATTGTAAATTTTGCTAAAGCCAATCCTGGTTTTGAGGCAAAATGCGCTATCCAATTGGCTGTAAATTGTAAAGGTGAAATTGGAGGAGGCTTTCATGTTGTAACAAAATCTGGAAATGAAGATTTAGACAATGAATTGATTAAGTTTTTTAAAACTGTAAAGAACTGGAAAGCTGGAAGAAAAAATAAAAAGAAAACTGTTGATAGTTGGTATATGTGGAGACTTGAAATCAAAAACAGTTATATCAATATTTTGAATTAGTGAGTCATCTAAAATGTTCAATTAATTTGATAATGTTTTATGAAAAAGATTCTAAGTGCAATGTTAATCAGTCTAATAGGAGTGAAGTTTGTTTTCGGACAACCCTTGGACAAAAGCTATGTTGACAACTGGATTCAGTCTGCATTTCCAGAATTCAATTCAGAATGTGATGTTTTATACATTTTAAATGGGGTTCCTTTTACTCAGAATTCAGTTAACAATGAATTAGGTGGATTTATGCGCTCCGATTTAATCCAAATCAACTTAATTGATGAAAATATGCTTGATAGTTTGATCTTTTGCAGAAGGTACTCTAATATAGTGCTTTTAACAACGGTGGGAATGCAAACTAAAAAATCAATCCGAGAAAATTTCAATAAAGCAAAAATTCAATATTCAAAATTCAATATTGGTATTACTGGAGATATAAACGCAGAAAAAGGTGAACCTGTATTAATAATAAATGGTAAGCAGGTGTTTTACAAAGACTGTTATTTTCAAATTAACAAAATACGACTTTCAGAAATTATTGGCATAAATTATATTGGAAGGCCAGTTTCTCCAGCCTTTTATGGTGCAAATGGAGTAAACGGATTAATAGAAATAAAGACAAAATGAGAATTTGTATTCTGTTTCTTTCTTCTTGCATAATAAAATAAACAGTCGGTAACTTTTTCTTTTTCCACGCCAGCAGGTTCGCAATTTTGCAGCCAGGCTGGCTTTTTAATTTCAAGTAAGGGTTTGACTTTTTAATAGAATGTTGTGGAACTAATCGTCTGACTAATATTTTGAGTCAGGTCAAGCCCTGACTATGGATATTAAGCATGAGAAAAAATGCATGCCAGACCAAAATAACTATTTCTGCTTTTTATTTTTCTTTTTGCGGTCTTTTGTATTGGTATAAAACTCAAGGGAGCCGGCTCTTACTGCATAAAGTTTTCGGCCATCTTCAATTTCCACTTTTTTTACTTGTACTCTTTTTCTGAAAAAAGCACTTACATTTTTCCATACTGATTCACCTGCTTTAGCCACCAATGATTTTTCTACAACTACGGGTTCTATCCCTAATTTTTGTAAGGTGGTATTTACATAATCTTCAACTTTTGCTTCTTGCAGGTTTTTATCAATGGTATTTACGGTAATAACAGAAAGTTCAGATGCAGTCAGCTTTGCCACATTACTACCACTAGCAATAGTTTTGGGCTTCCTGGTATCAATTTCGGCAACCAGTTCGTTTATTCGTTCCGGAAAAACAGAGTCAATATTTTCATTGTCAATTACTTTGCTGTAGCTGTCCTGGGGTGTTTTTACTTCTTTGATTTCTTTTTTATCAACAGGCTGCCTAAACTGTGGCTGATAAAAATGGCTATCATTGATAGCAACTCCATTACTGGTTACACTGCCACTATTAATTAAGAAAAAACCTACTAACACAGCTACTGAAGCAGCTACTGAACTTAACCAATAAATAATTTTTCTGTTTCCGCCTATTTGATATTGTTTTAATGCTTTTTTACCAGAAAAAACAATGTTTTCATCTGGCGCCAGCTTACTTTTTTGTATTAATTTATGTTCATATTGCTTTTGAGGAGCGTTTTTCAACAGTTCAGCCAATATTTTTTCTTCCTCAATTGTAATTTCATTTTCTAATTGAGCAATGCTTAACTGTTCAAATTTGCTGATTCCTTCAATAGCTATAGCAGGATCTTTTTTTAACAGGTGCTTTTTATCAAAAGTTTGCTCATCAGCAATCAGTTTGCCAGTATTTAACTCCTCAAATTCAGCTTTTATATCGGGGTTGTTTTTAAGAAAAGACATAACAGCCTCAACCTCATTAGAAGACAAGTTGTCATCCATAAAGTCAATTAAATATTCTTCGTAATTGTGTCTGTTAATCTTCATCTTAAAATTTATGCAACGTTTTCTACCTTTACAATATAATTTTTTAAAAATACACGCGCCCTGTAAATATATACTTTCACCTGCGATTCGTTCAAACCTGTAATTTCGGCAATTTCTTTGTAGGAGTATCCCTCATAATCTCTTAAAAGAATAGCCGCCTTTTGGTCTTCAGGTAGTTGATTTACAGCTTGTTGTAATATTTCGCCAATATCACTGTACTGTTCGCTATGGAAATGTTTGTTGTAATCGTAATCTTGTGTGTTGATTATTTTTTTACTTCTTCTAAAATGATCAATCATGGTACGATAGGCAGTTGTGAAAAGATATGATTTCACCTTTTCGAACTGCACATTTTTATAATTTAGCCATAACTTTTCATAGCTATCCTGAACAACATCCTGCGCCAATGCTTCATCCTTTGCATTTTTTAAAATGAAACGATAAACATTGTCCGAAAACAGGTCTACACTTTTATTGTATTCGTCAATAGTCATACATCCGTTCTATCAAAAGTAAGACGAAGAGGGTAAGAAAAATGTTACAGGCGGTTTCAGTTTTTTTATAAAAAAAGAAGCCCTTTCACACGAAAGGGTTAAACATTTTCAGGCATGCATTAAATTAATCGTTATAGGTTGTGCACTTACTCACACAGTCAACAATATGGCTTAAATTGGTATGTTTTAATGAATAAAATGTGTTTTTACCAACTCTTTTTGAACATAGCACCCCTTTATCTTTCAAAATACCTAAATGATGTGATGTTGTTGATTGCTCAATCCCTAATTTTTCGTGAATTTCCGTAACAGTCAGGCTTTGCTCTCCTTCAAGAAAACTAAGAATAGCAATTCTCATGGGGTGTGCTATTGCCTTTAACATGTTTGCTGCTGACTCTAACTGTTCTGAAGTAAGTTGTGTTAAATTCATTATTAAAATTATTTCTAGATTTGCATATGCAAATATATAGATGTTATCGATAAGATAAAATGATTTTATCCAAAGTTTCCATTTTTTTTGTTAAAATGTTATAATAAGTAGGTGAATTGTCTAATTTTTAATGAATTATTAGTAAGCCAGACCTAGTATAACATTATATTTGCAAATTATTAAGTATGCTGAAAAACTAAAATAAGAATATGCAGGATAAAAAAAAGGGACGTAAAGAAAAATCAGTTGCTTCGAGAATAAGCCCAAGAAAAATGATTTACCCTATATTTATTGGGGTTGCAGTAGTGGCTTATATGCTTTACAATAACTTTGATGTCCGTGCATTTGAGGTGGTTAAATTCACCTGGAATTCTGTTTTTTGGCTTTTTATTGCCATTATGTTCATGGCTTTTCGTGATATTGGCTATACTGTCCGACTTAGAATACTTACTGATGGCGAATTCACTTGGCGTCAGGCATTAAAAGTGATTATGCTTTGGGAATTTACATCGGCAATTACACCTTCGGCTGTAGGGGGTACCGGGCTTGCAATTATTTATGTGAACAAAGAGGGGATTGGTATTGGGCGAAGCTCATCAGTAGTAATGGCAACCTCGATATTAGATGAACTTTATTTCATCATTAGTTTTCCTTTATTGCTTGTTTTTTTAAATATGGAAACGCTCTTTTTTATTGAAGATGGTTCAGCTTTCTCAAACAGTTTTCTCTATTTTGCAATTATTGGCTATAGCATCAAGTTTGTTTACACCATGCTTTTATCATACGGACTGTTTAGAAATCCTCATGCCATAAAAAAAATAATTGTTGGAGTTTTTAAGTTACGTTT
Organism: Bacteroidales bacterium; assembly: GCA_050291445.1. GTDB lineage: Bacteria > Bacteroidota > Bacteroidia > Bacteroidales > NBLH01 > NBLH01. Next base: position 16,679 of record JBNKJW010000226.1, read on the forward strand.
TTTAAAAAGGTGGAAAGAGGGTGCTGACAAAGCAGGTGATGAAATAATAGAAAACTCAAAAGAGCTAAAAAAGAAACCTCTATCCTTTTGGTTGAAAGCTTTTGGGGCTACTGTATTTTCCTGGACATCAAGGTATTGGGTGGTGAATGCCTTGTTTTTAGCCTTTTTTGTGGTTAATGACCACGTTTTGCTTTTTGCGCGGCAACTGGTAATGTGGCTAATGATGTTGGTAAGCCCAACCCCGGGAGGAAGTGGTTTTACTGAATATGTTTTTACTGAATATCTGGGCGATTTTTTACCTGCAATTGCCGGAATAACTGTAGTTATGGCAACATTGTGGCGTTTAATAACTTATTATCCTTATTTGTTTGTTGGTGCATTTATAGTACCACCGTGGATTAGAAAGAAATTTGTTGCAAAAGAAAAAAAATAGGCTTGTTTAGTTCTCTGCTACTTTTTTGTGATCGATATAAGTTTGGTTTTAGAACTTGACAACAAATTATAAAAAATTAAAACATGAATTATTTTTTCATTACAGGTGTTAGTCGTGGTATTGGAAAATCATTAGTTGAGGAACTGCTTAAATCTGAAGATAATTATGTGGTTGGTTTAGGACGTACATCAGTTATTGAACATGAGCGATACGAATTTATAAAAATTGATCTTTCAGTACCTGCAATGGTGATGAAATATCAGTTTATAAATATCATTGATGCTGAATCGATTACACTAATCAACAATTCCGGAATGCTAGGTTATGTTGATGTTGTTGGAAAAGTTGAAAACCAGTCTATTATTGATACTTTTAATTTAAACTCAATAGCGCCTGCTATATTAATGAATAATTTTGCAAGTGCATATCAGGGTTTTAAAGGGCAAAAACTTGTCTTGAATATTAGTTCAGGTGCTGGTAGGCATACCGTAGACTCATGGAGCAGTTATTGCGCTACAAAAGCGGCTTTGGATATGTTTACCTCAGTTGCCAATCAGGAGCAAAAAAATAATTTTTCAGAAAATCCTGTACATTTTTTGTCGGTAGCACCTGGCATTGTTGATACCAAAATGCAAGACGAGATAAGAGCAATTGATGAGGACCGGTTTAGTGATGTAAGTAGGTTTGTTAACTATAAGAAAGATAATCAGTTATCTTCTTCTGATGAGGTGGCTCAAAAGCTTATCAGAGTTATTGAAAAAAGTGCAGATTTTAAAACTGCAATGCTTGATATTAGAGAAATAGCGCTCTAACTTATTTTAAATAGGCAAAAATCGAATTAAAAATACCGGTAGCATCGGTGTTTCCTATTTCGTCATCGGCAGCACGCTCTGGCTGAGGAATCATCCCATAAACATTTTTGCCACCATTACAAACTGCTGCCACATTTGCCCGTGAGCCATTTGGGTTCGCCAATTCAGATAAATTTCCATCCTCGGTACAATACTGAAAAAGTATCTGTTCCTTTTCGCGCATGTGTTTTATGGTGTCATCATCAGAGTGAAATTTACCAGATTGGGTAGCAACTGGAATTTTGTATGCAAAACTTGTATTTAGCAATGCAGTAAGTGCCGAATGGGTATGTTTGGGTTTGATGAAAGAATTATCGCAATAAAATTTACCTTCTGGATTGCTTAGCAACTTGCCAGGCAAAAGCCCTATTTCACATAATAAACGAAATCCAAGGCCAACACCTAAAACAAAGCCTCCATTATTGGCAAATTTTACTATTTCGCCAATTATAGGTTCGTTTTTTCTTGACTTTTCGCCTCCAGTACCTCCCGGAATTATCAGGGCATCCAGTTTTGGTAATTTGCTCTCTCTAAACCAAACAGGAACAACCTCCTGCTCAAAAATTTCTTTAAGCACATAGGCCATGTCATTATGACCTGTTGATTCTGGAAACTGAATGATCCCGAATTTCATAAAATAAAATGGTTAATTAGAGGATGGATCTAAATTAGTTAAAAAAAATGGTCCTCAAAAATTGGATTAAAAAACCCAGATTAAGGCAAACTCTCGCAAGCAATTCCATCACCATCCCTGTCAAGGTTTTTGTAGCAATCAGGATCTGAATCATAAGCCTTTTGGGCAGCTTTTTGTGTTTTAAAGTCTTTGCATTTTTTATCCTTGCAAGGGGTTGAACCACAAATACAACCTCCAAATAACAATAAGGAAAACAGAATTACAGCAATTTTTTTCATTTTATCTTATTAAATAGGTTAATAAACCCAAAGTTAGAAATTTATGACCAAAGATTGGATAATGTTGCCAGGAGAGACCAGAAAAAGTTTATTTTAGCGAAAAAAAGTGCTTGCTAAACTCTTTAATATCTTAAAACTGACTTTTAGCTATTTTATTTCCATTATAGTAGGCAGGCCCATTCATTTTGGATTGCCACTTGGAATTTCAATAGAACCCACCAATAATTGTAACCTAAAATGCAAGGAGTGCCCGACTGGGATGGATATTTTGCAACGTCCTAAAGGAAGCATTGATAAAGTCTTGGCTGAAAAAGTTTTACAAGAGCTATCATCAAAACTGACCACTGTAATTTTTTATTTTCAGGGAGAGCCATTTATTAACAGAGAGGTTGATGAGTTGATAAGCTACGCTTCTGGTAAAAAAGTTTATAGCATTACTTCAACAAATGGGCATTATTTTACAAATGAGAATATTGAAAAGATCATAAAAAGCGGCTTAAACAAACTAATTATTTCTGTTGATGGTACCACCCAAAGCGTATATGAAACATACCGGGTAGGGGGCAGACTTGAAAAGGTGATTGAAGGTGTAAAGCTGCTGGTTTCGGAAAAGCAAAAGGCCAACTCAAAATTACCCAAACTGGTTTTGCAATTTTTAGTAACCGCAGAAAATGAACACCAAATAAATGATGCCAAAAAGCTTGCTAATGACCTAAAGGTTGATGCAATTAGCTTCAAAACTGCTCAAATCTATGATTTTGAGGGCGGAAATCCTCTAATTCCTGTAAATGAAAAATACTCACGCTATAAAAAACAGCAAGATGGTACATACAAGATAAAATCGAAGTTGAAAAACAGGTGCTGGCGCATGTGGGGCCAACCAGTTGTTACGGCTACAGGAGATGTTGTGCCCTGTTGTTTTGATAAAGATGCCAATTACAAAATGGGCAACCTGAATGAACAAAGTTTTAAAGAAATCTGGCAATCAGAAAACTACAAAAACTTTCGAAAAAAGGTGTTTGCTGACCGCAAGAGTATTGATATTTGCCAGAATTGCACCGAAGGTCTGTTTAATACACGTTTTAAAGGCTAGCGCTAAAAGTTTTGCTCTAACCCATTCAACCTTCTAAAAGTTAAATGCCTTTTTTTTACCTCTTGTAACTCGCTACTTAACCGGTTTTCCTTTCTGCTATGTTCTTCTAAAATAGCAATAAGCCTTTGCAAGTTAATATCAGCTGTTCCTATATCTTCGTTATTAATTGAATTGATAATAGCGTCCCTATAAAGAATAAGTGAGTCATGAAAACTCGGGAAGCTGGGTTTTTGCCCCTTTTTGTAACCAATTCTAATCATAGTAATAAAGTTAGCAAAAAAACAATAATAAACAAAGTGCTAAATAGTAGCTGTTCAGTAATACCTTGTCAAAGTTATTTTTTAATAGTAATTCGCTAATAAACGCTATTTTTACCTGGTTTTATGAAGAAGAATAAAATTGGAAAAAATGAATTAACCTAATTAAAGTTTCACAATGCAAAAAAGTAAAAAAACATCGAGTGTAATAATGATTACCTCAAATGGAATGAGCAAAGCAGAAAACGGATTAAGTCATAAACTGCTTTTAAATTACCTGAACTTACTTATCGAAGAAAATTTATTGCCAAATGCCATCCTTTTTTATGGTGAAGGGGTGAAAACAGTAGTTGAAAATTCTCCATTCCTTGAATCACTGGATAAATTACAACAACAGAATGTAAAACTAATTGCTTGTAAAACATGTCTTAATCATTATAACTTGCAGGATAAATTGAAAGTTGGTAGTTTGGGCACAATGATGGATATTGTTCATTATCAATGGAATGTAGACAAGGTGATAACACTTTAGCATCCTTGGAGCTGATGAATATTTTAGTTAAACAACCTTATAAACTATAATTATCCATTCACTACTCTGCATTTAGGGTTTCTTCCCGCACTCTTCGGTGTTGAGGCTGTTTTATTCTGGTTTAATTAGCGTAAGAAGTCAAAATATATAAAATTATGGAGGAGGACTATAATAAAAGGGAGCTTGGTCATGTAGCGGAATGATACCTCTGTTAATTATCTTATACCAGCAAAGTGTCAGTTGTTAGCTGGCACTAGCTGGTAGTTTCTTAACCTAATAACCTGAGTTCGATGTAAAATAATGGGCACAGAAAGTCATAATTATGCTAGATCTGCACTGAAAATTTTGAAATAATAACGGGTTATTTTAAGAAATTTTCAGTGCAGAGATGGTATGATTATGACTTTTCTTTTTA
>JBNKJW010000227.1:0-32635 GCA_050291445.1 Bacteroidales bacterium
GATTCATTTTATGATGGTGGTAACTACTTAACTATTGAAACCATAAAAAACCAGGTAAAAAAAATGTTGGATGATGGGGCAACCATCATTGATATTGGTGCTTATTCATCCCGACCAGGAGCAACACATATATCTGAAAATGAAGAGATTAAAAGGCTTGCACCAGTTTTGCAAATGATGCTGGAACAATTCCCTGAAGCAATAGTTTCTGTAGATACTTTTAGGGCAAACATTGCTGATATTGTTACCAAAGAATACGGGGTTTCAATAATAAATGATATTTCAGCGGGCGAAATGGACAAAAATATGTTTGAGACCATTGCCAAAATAAATGTACCTTATATTATAATGCACATGAAAGGTACACCACAAAACATGCAGCAAAATCCGGTTTATAAGGATGTTATAGACGAAATAATAGCATACTTTTCTAAAAAAGTTGGGCAACTAAAAAAACTGGGTGTACACGATCTAATTTTAGATCCTGGTTTTGGCTTTGGCAAAACGCTGGATCATAATTACCAGCTATTGAACAAATTAGACAACCTTGCAATTTTTGAATATCCTGTTCTGGCTGGGCTTTCCAGAAAATCAATGATTTATAAATTTCTGAACAATTCACCACAGCAAGCTTTAAATGGAACCACAGTTGTAAACACCCTGGCACTTACAAAAGGAGCATCAATTTTAAGGGTACATGATGTTAAAGAAGCAAAAGAAGCTATTGATTTGCATGAAATTATGCAATCGCAAAACAATTTTGGTGAAATACAATATTAACAACATGTAAAAAGTTAATTATTAATGTTCAAAACTTTTAACATTTAACCCTCAACAACTAGTTTTTTACTATGTTTGTTTAAAAAATAAAATAAATGTCGTTTCTTGATTTTGGTCTAATTGATTTGCTTGATATTGTGGTGGTAGCCTATTTATTTTATAAGCTATACAATCTTATAAAAGGAACAATTGCCATTAATATATTTACTGTTATTGCAATAATTTACCTTATCTGGACAGTGGTAAAAGCAATGAATATGCAGCTGCTAAGCACCATATTAGGCCAATTTATTGGTGTTGGAGTGTTGGCCATTATCATTGTTTTTCAACAAGAAATAAGGCGATTTTTCCTGCTGATTTATTCAGAATACCTGGCTAATATTAACCTCTCTATTGAAAGTATATTTTCAAGGTTTATTAAAACACCACCACAAGTAAAAGTGTATAGCATTACAAAAGCCTGCATAAACATGGCAAAAACTAAAACGGGTGCCATAATTGTTATTTCTCGTAGCAGTAAACTTGAAAGTTATACCAGTACAGGAATTATTTTAAATGCCGATACCACAAGTTCATTATTAGAAACCATTTTTTTTAAAAACTCGCCTTTACATGATGGAGCTGTTATTGTTGTAAGAGATAAAGTAATTGCAGCGGGCTGCATTCTGCCTGTTTCAGAGAGCCAGTCGCTGCCCTCGAATTATGGTTTGCGGCACCGTTCAGCACTAGGCATTTCAGAAGCAACTAATGCATTAACAATTGTTGTTTCTGAAGAAACTGGTGAAATTTCATACTTTAAGAATGCGAACTTTTTTTCAAATATAAAAGGTGCGCAGCTTAGAAAAATTCTTGAAAAAGAATATGTACAAAAAGATGAGGAGAATAAAGAACTGGAAACAAAGTCAGTAATAAAAATAGATTTAAACCCATTTAAAAACTAAAGCCGGATGAACGATTTTTTATCAATCAGCTTTATTGAAAACAAGCATATAACCCTGAATATGAAAGGGTTAATTGGAATTATTGCCATTGTAGTTTTTGCCATAGGTCTAATTTATTTTGTAAAAAAATTAAGGGCTCATCTCGAAAAAAAAACCCAAAAGTGGATATACCTTACCAGGAATACCTCTAAAATAATGGTTTTTCTAATTGGTGCTAGCACCATAATTGCCATAGCGGAAGTACTTGGGCTCCGATTGACCAATTATATGAGCATGGAGCTTATAAAAACTGAAAATATTTTAGTCACCCCTTCCAGAATTATTTTTATTGTCGTACTTCTTTTAATTGCCTGGGGCATTAACCTTAGTTTTAAATCTATTTTTATTAATTACGTTAAGGGTCATTCTGATACCTATTTTGCCAGTATGAATGTGTTCAAACTGGTAAAATACATATTGTGGATAATAGCTATAGCCATTGCCATGCAAACCATTGGCCTAAACCTTACATTTGTGCTGGCTGGTTCAGCAGCATTGCTGGTTGGCGTGGGTATTGGAATGCAAAAAATATTTAATGATATGATTTCAGGTCTTTTTCTTTTGTTTGAACATAAATTACAGATTAATGATGTGGTTGAGGTAGATGATATAATTGGACGGGTTCAGGATATAGGGATACGAACATCGAGAATAGTTACCAGGGATAATATAGAAATGATTATACCCAACTCGAAATTTATTAACGATTCTGTAATTAATTGGAGCCTGAATGATGCAAAAATCCGTTTTTTTGTAAAAATTGGTGTTGCTTATGGAAGCGACGTTGATTTGCTAAAAAAAATTCTTACAGATATTGCTTATAGTCACCCACTTATACTTCTTCAGCCGGCACCTTTCATCTTTTTTCGTAATTTTGGTGATTCCTCCCTCGATTTTGAAATTGCTTTCTGGACAGCTCATAGTCTTGATAATGAGATAATTAAAAGCGACTTGCGATTTGAAATAAACCGAAAACTGGCTGAAAACAACATTACCATTCCATTTCCACAGCGTGACATTCATATTATTAATGATAAAGAGAAGTAGAACATAATCAAGTTAGACTTAAAATTTTAAATATACTCTTATAGTATATTTAAACACAATTAAATATTTCTTAACAACCAGTTGATTACAGCAATTGTATAATTATATTATAAGTTAATGGCGATATATCTATCAATGATTGGTTTAAGTTGAAGTAGCTAAATAAATATTCAATTATTACTTAAAAGTATATTTTGTTTAATACTGGCTTTTCTACGCCACTCTCACCAAATATTATATTAAAGTATATTTCATGAAAAATAATTGCGTATTTTTTTGACATAATGTAAAGATTACTTATATTTGCCCAAATAAAATTGACAAAATGTAAATTTTAATTTAAAAATATGCAACGCGAAGTAATCCGAAAAGTCACCAATATTCTTCCAGATGCCATTAAGGAGGTAAGCAAATACATTAAAGCTAACTTTAACGCAACAGGCCAAAAAGCACTACTAAATGCTGGTGGAACTGTTGGCTTGGTTATCCGTTTGTTTGGTCACTCCCTTATCGAATCCTATTTCGAAAGAATGGCCAAAAAAAAGCTTGACGATTATGGTACCCGCACCTATCTTAGAGCAGGCTTTGAACAAGCTGAGAAATCATTAAAAAGCATAAAAGAAAAAATTGATAGCGAAGATTCAGTTGAAGATGCTTTTGAGGCATTGGAAAAAGCCCTTGAGAAAAAAAGCTTTGACTACGATGAATCGGCTATCCTTGTTGTTTTTCAACCCAAATATCATCCAGCAGTTTTGTATGTTAAAAAAAGTTTTATTAATATACTTACTGAATTAAATATCTCACAAGAGACTGTAGATGAGTTCATTAAGCATTACAACATGAACATTGGGCTTCAGGTAAAACGATCATTTGGCGAAGACTGGGAAGAACACCTTGAAGATATTTCGGAAATGCGACTTTCGGAATTGGAAACGGAGTTTTTATGGGATATGAAATCCTTAGGAAAAATTGGTTTTAAACCCAATGAAAACCTAAAATACGAAACTACTTATGCAAAATGGAAACCTATTGAAAATTTCAGAGACACCGATGATATTGACCTTGGTGAAAGCAACATGGAGGTGGAAGAAGCTTTGCTGGAACCGGCTGAGCGGCTTATTGAAGATTTTTTTAATTACCAGCCCAATAACAACATTAACAAAATATTGTTCATATTAGGTGATTTTGGTAAAGGAAAATCGGTTTTTCTAAAACAATATGCTTCGAATCTGGCAAAAGAATACCTCGAAACTGGTGAAGGAAAGTTTCCGGTATACTTCAACCTCAGAAACTTTAAAAATTATTCATCAGAATATGAGCTGGGCGTAATTGCCGATTATCTTTTAACCGATTATGGTATACGCATAAACGACCCGCACTTTATCAATAAAAACTATGTTTTTTTAATTGACTCGCTGGACGAGAGTGGCGATCTTTCACAAAACTCAATTGAAAAAGTAATAACCTCGGTTAAAGCAATTCAGGGATTGGATAAAACTAAATTTAGGACCAATCGCTTAATTATTACTTCAAGGCCTTTTGATGGTGGCTTACACAGCCAGTTAAAAAACCATCAACCACATCGCATAAAAAATGGTTTTGGTCGTAATGTCGAATATTTTATCTCGCTTTATGGGTTCACCAAGTTGCAGTTTAATAACTGGATGATTGACAGTTTATACAATTATCCTAAATTGAAACACTTAGAAACCGGTTCATTAACCCGAAGAATACAGGAGAGTTTAGGCACCTTTAAATACATTGATGTTTACAACGAATTGTTATTAAACGGTACCCTTTCACGAAGTGAACTTAGGCGCCCGATATTCGCTTACATGATTTTTAAGTTGCTGCTGAATAATATCGATTTTTACAAAGTTGGCAAAATTGGAGTGTATTTATCCTTTATTAACCTATTAACAAAAGAGGCAAAATATATTGAGGATGAAATGCATGTTGATTTAAACAGTGAGTTTGAGTTTAGGAATATTTTACACTCAATAGCTGCTCTTACTATGTTTGAATGGCAAAAAAACAAGCAGCTTGAACTTAAAAAAGCAGATATTTGCCGCATGCTTGATGGTGAAAGAACCACCGAAACTGATACGCAAATACTCGAAAGGTATAAAAACAAGGGGGTGGTTGAAATTCAGTTCCTCTCCCACTCCTACTTTGGCGAGAACAATAATATTCTGCATTTTCAACACCGATCATTTTCTGAGATATTATTGGCAGAATATTATTTAAAAGTATTTATCAAATATGCTTTAGATGAAGATTTTGATGTTAATCAGGCACGCATAAAACTCTCACTGGGTCAGCCTTCAGCACAAACCATCCAGTTTTTGTTAGAAATGCTGCGTTTATTGCGCTCATCAGCAAGTGATGATATTACTGAAAAAGTAATTCAAAAAAGGAAATTGCTTTTTCCTTTAATGGCTTCATTATCAACAAAAAAACACAACAATCTTTTTTGCCATGATATTTATTATGAGTGGTACAAAAAATTTAAAATTCCGGCCAATGTACCCGAATATCCCGAAGAAAGTATAACAAACTGGTATTTTACCCACGAAAAAATTGATAAGATTGTTAACCTGGCAAAATCAATTCTTGAATCGGATGCCGAATTTATGCTCGCTAAAGGGGATTCTCAAACAGCTCTTTTTGATAAGGAAGTACTTGAAATTCAGGGAGATAAAACTCAAAGTAATCCATTAAATATTGATAAGTGGTTAGCCTTATTGGTTGGAAATATACTTTACAATAACGAATCAAAATTAAAATACTTCAATTCTGAAATTAAAAAGTTTGAATTATTGTTTGAAATGATCCGTAACTGGAACTTTTATTCCATTAACGATTCTGCTCCATTTTGGGCAAAGTCATTGTTTAAAGGAATAAAAATGGATAAAAATGTCGAGGATTTTAATTTCTCCCACTCCAATGTATCAGGGATTAATTTTTCACATTCTAATTTCAAAAACATTAATTTATCATCCTCTAAATTGAGTGGCTGTATATTCGAAAATGTTAGTTTTCAGGATGTTGATTTGTCATTTTCGGATTTAAGCAACTCTCAATTTAAACAAATTCGTTCCATAGCCGGAAACTTTGATCTAGGGTTTACCCTGCTAAGTCCCGAAGTATTTTTACCGCCTCAACTGGCCAGACATTTTTCCGATTCGGGATTTATGGGCAACCAAAGAAGTTACATCCCCGACGCTGGTTTTTTAACCATCAACCAATTGTTTAGTACGCTTGAAGGAATTTTGGAATATGGTATAGTGAACGGAATAATTAATAAAGATGAATGTACCACTTGGTTTAGATTTGAAACCATGCACACCGAAGGTGTATTTGAAAGAAAGCTGAGTTTGTTAGGTAAAAATAAACAAGAAGAAGTTATGGAATAAGTTCGAATCAATTTAAATATTTACTCTGAAAGCTACCTGATTTTTTTTGGGTGGCTTTTTTATTTATCAAGCCTGTTTATTAGCGTTTTAAGAAACTCTACCTGGTTTTCCTGCGACTTAACAAAAGTCAATAAGCTATTAATAGTTAAGTCTTTAGCATCAATCAGCCGTTCAAATAAAAGTTCATTTGTTCCAGTTGGTTCTTTTGTTGTTTCTGCTGAAACTTTGTCAGTAGTATTTACATTGGTATTTTTTATGCTCTTGTTGCTGGTAAATTTTTCAAACAATAGATCAAGCTGCAAAGGTGATGGATTCTCAATTTTGGCAGGCTCATTGTCAGCCTTCATCATCTTCCCTTTATTATCATACAGCCATTCTAATGAAACCCCTTTTTGATAAAAATAATAAATATACGTATTTGGAATATTCAATATTTTGCCATTTTCAATCTCACTTATTGTTTTTTGCTGAATTGATAAATCGTTAGCAATTTCAACCTGGTTTAGGCTCAGTTCTTTTCGCGCATGCTTAAGTCGTATATGCAAATCCAGCTTACTCATTAACAAATACAGATAAGGTTTCTAGAAAAATGTAAACTTTAATAAACAATTTATACATTTTAGTTATTTTTTTGATAGGATATTTGGAATTTATTTAATCATTATATACTTTTACATAATATTAATAAACAACAAGTATACCTTGCTTGTATTTCCAAATATCCTATTAATGGATTTTTATTTATTCCAAATTTAGATACTAATATTAGATATCAGTAATTAATTAAAAACAAATTATTAACCATTTTTCAACAAAAAGTAAAATTGCAAAAATGAAAAACACAATTAGAGTAGAAAGGGCTAAAAAACGTATTAGTCAGGAAGTTCTTGCCGATGCAGTCAGTGCCACACGGCAAAGCATTCATTTAATAGAAAATGGAAAAACGGAACCTAAACTGAGTCTGGCACTTCGCATAGCAAAATTCTTTGGTGTAAAAATCGAAGATATTTTTGATACGGACTAATAAATATACTACCCTCACAGTATAATTATTTATTAAGCACATTTAAATTAGTATAAATCAAAACCCCCAAAACCATGCTACCATTTGTAACCGAAACATTTGTTAATGAGCACACTTCGTCATGCATGATTGACCACTTTATTGATAATGAATTTCTTTGTATTAACAATAACCCAAACTCAGATCCAATGACCAGCAATGAATTTACTGAAACAAATGTATTAGCCAATTTTGAAACAAAACGGGTAACCAAGTCGTATGAAATTAATGATGGAGTTATCCAGGAGTCTTACTTTGATCTTGAAAACATGCGAGATGAAGACGCAAACGATTTTATTTCTGATTTTGCAAGTTCCTTTCCAAAAGGTATTATTTTAGTTGTAAACAATAACCTGTTAAATGGAAAATTTAAACTACTCCCCATTCAGTTAAAATCTCAGCTAAAGCAAACCATTGTGTACTCTGGTACACCAGGAAACGACCTCAAAGCTGCTTCGCAAAATGCATACAACAGTGCAACTTCGGGGCAAGCAATTCTATTTCAAGGTGTTAGCGATAACTTTGATTTGCTCTCATACATTTACTAATATACTATTTTAGTATATCGAATTATTTAAAAGTATATTACTTAAAACATACTTCGTTATGGACCCTGTAACACAACAAAAAGTGAACGACTTTTTTCACTTAGAACGTCCCAGGCACACAATTCAGGAAACCAATGTTCGTGTGGTCATTTTCCTTGCTGTATGTTACCCCTTACTTAAACTTTTATTTGTAGAGCCTCCTCTCCCGTTGTTAATCTGGGCAACATTAATTGTTGGAGCCTATATGTTTTATTGCAAACCCAGGTACGAGAAACAAAAACGGTATAAAAACAGAATCTCTCCAAAAAAATTGAACAACTATCTATTGGAAAGTTGTAAAACTAAAATAATCGACCGCGCCATAGAGTATCTTGAAATTGATGCTGAACAAATGACTGATGAACAGTTTATTGTCATCCCTTATCCTGTTTTTCATAAAACAAAAAAAATAAAGGACAAATTTATACTACGTATAAAATCTGAAATAACAAATAGCGACGAACAGGATGATCTGGAGGAACCGGATGAGAGCTATTTTTATAACTACTCTTATTGGAATATTCAGATATTGATTTTGAGCAAAAGCTACATTAGTTTTTATTTTTGTGGATATAACTGGCTGCAGGATGAAATAATAAATGAGCGTTCAAACGAATACTTTTACCAGGATATTGCCACCATAAAAACAGAAACCAACGAAGTTTCTTTATCATCAAAGTGGAGTGAAGAACCTATCACTGAAGCAAAAATAACCAAAATCATTCACAACTCTGGCGATATTTTAAACCTGGTAACAGAAATACCTGATTTAAAACAACCCCCACAAACCATTGTTGATATCGAAAATTTGGAGAAAACTATCCGAATATTGCTGCGCCATGCAAAAACCATTGATGAAAGCAGAAAACCTGTAAGCATCCAGTTTAGGCAAAATCCTGTGAAAGAAGTAGTTCTGGATGTAGAATAAGCTTTTTTGTATACATTTATAAATCTTTGCTGAATCAATAAAAAAATCAATGGAAACAAGTGTATTGACGGAAAAACCCAAAAGCCAGATAAACAATTATTAAAATCGGCAATTGGGATGAATCTATCTTTAATAATATTATGAGGTTGATAGAGAGAAAGTGATGGTCTTTTTCATTATTATAACGGCTTTAGTTTAAGATGTTAATTTTAGCAATTCTTATCTTCTGCACAAAAAACAACGACAAAACTGCTAATGCTGCCCCGGCAATAAATGGTATTTTGTAATTATACAACCAAAGCATTCCGCCAATTACCGGAATAAAAACCGCAGTAATATGATTGATGGCAAAGCCAACCGAATTTGATTGGGCAATATCTTCAGGGTCTGCTATTTTTTGCAAGTAGGTATTAATGCCAATGGCAAAGTTAAAAAAGATGTGATCAACCAGGTATAACGCTCCTATAATCAGCCGGTTGTCAACAAATGCGTAACCTGTAAAAACAATAAATAACCCAATGTACTCAAAGCTTAAAACCTTGCGTTCGCCAAATCGATTGATCGACTTCCCTATTATTGGATTAATAAAATAAGAAAGCACATTATTAAGTACAAAAAGTACTACAATTTCTTTTACACTGTATTGGTATTTCTCTACCAAAAGAAATACGGCAAAAACGATAAAAATTTGCCTTCGGGCCCCGCTCAATAAATTTAGCACATAAAAAAGCCAGTATTTTTTCTTTAGTACAATTTTTTTTGTTTGTGGGGTTATCTCCCTTTTTATTGGATTTATAAAAAAGCTGATTATACCTGCAACTACAACAAAAACCCCAATAAGCAAAAAGTTCAGTTTGTAGGAAAGGTACCCTGACAACACCCATACCACGCCACCGATTAAAATATTGGCAAGCGCACCATAAGAGCGCAAATGGGCCATCATAATTGGTGATTGTTGTTGGTTAAAATGTTGAAGTGTAAGCGATTTATTGACTGTTTCGAAATAATGAAAACCAACTGACATTAAAATAGTAGTAAGTGTAAGACCTATGAAATCTGGGAAAAATCCAGTAAGAGCAACTCCTGCCCCCATTATAATTACTGATAATGAAGCCAAATGATGTTCCTTTATTACTAAAAGTACGTAAATAACCAAAAAAACCAAAAACCCCGGAACTTCCCTAAACGACTGAATAACACCTATTTCGAAGCCATCTATCGCAGCTTTTTCAACGGCAAAATTATTCAGCAAGGTCCGCCATCCCTGAAACCCCATCATAGCAGTTAATACCAAAAGCATTAGAAACGGGTACATTGGGTTTTTTCTGAGTTCTTTTAGCATTGTTTTTTGTTTTATGAGCCTGCAAAAATAGATAATATTACTTCCAGAAAAAGTAATCCCTGAATATTTACCAGAAAAATATGTATTACAACCAAACTATTGTGCAACTACACTTTTTTCAGATTGTGGCATCTTTCCCTTATTCATAAACTTATTTATCCAAATCATCCACATAAAAAAGGCAAGCACCAAAACCGGGTAGGTAAACAAATCATGTATTTCTAAAGGAATGCTGTAGGTCGCATTGTTGGTAAGGTTGATAAAAATTAAAATAACCCTTAAGCAATTAAGGGCTATGATAAAAACTAAACCTAACGGAATGAACCACCACTTGTGTTTGGCTGCACCCGGCATAATGTAAATAAAAGCGGCAAAAAGAAACATCAGGTTAATGCCAATGCAGGCATCATCCATGTATAAAGAGGCCTTCTGGCCATAAATCAACCGATGGTTTATCCAGCTTTCGTAACCCATCAAATCCAGCACTAACTTACTGGTAGACAACACCAGATCAATTAAATGCTGACCATTGATAAAAAAATAGTCATTAAAGGTGATGATTACGACCAAATGATAAATTAAAATAATTAAAGCAACTTTTATAAACGCTGCCTTTATAAAATCATCAGAAAACCTGAATTTACTTTTTAAATAATTGATTATTGAGGGGTATTTTCTCCAGAAATACCATGCAAACCCAAGCACAATTAACCATCTGGGAATCAATACAATATTAGAAAACCAATGATGCAACGAGGTGGTTTCGGGATAAAGCAGGTGACTGAATATTCGTAACGAATTGTAAATTGTAATTGCTACAAAACCAATAAAAAAAGCAAATAGTTTGTTTTTTATCGGAGATTTAGTCACCAAACAAATAATAAAAATGCTGGCTATTTGATTAATTGAAAAGAAAAAACGCCCAATTTTAAGTGTTTCAACCTGACCTATTATTTCATGTATAGTAAAATCAAACGCAACGTTTAAGTCAGTTATTGAAAGCAAAGCTTTAACAATAAGCATCAATAAATCAGCATAAACACCAAAAATAAATGCAACTGGTTTAAAATTCGCATTGCCCTGAACTAAAAGGCGTGTGGCTACCAAAAGCAAAATCAAAACTCCTGTAATAACTTTCCAGGTAGTAATGTTGTATTTTTTTATTAAAAAGGATAGTTTCTCCTTATTCATCCACTTCAGATTAATTTACAGCGATAAAAATAGATAAATTCTTTGGCTATAAAAACTAACAATCCATAAAGATTTTATAGTTTTGAGCAACTCTAATAAAACAAAAATGATAATAGATTTAAGAAGTGACACCGTTACAAAACCTACAAAAGGCATGTTGGAAGCCATGTTTAGTGCCAAAGTTGGAGATGATATTTTTGATGAAGATCCTACCGTGATTCAACTTCAGGATAAAGTGGCAACCTTACTGGGTAAAGAAGCTGCCATCTATGCACCATCCGGTACTATGGCAAATCAAATTGCTATTAAGCTACATACACAACCAGGTGATGAAGTTATATGCGACATAACTTCGCACATTTATAATTTTGAAGGCGGAGGCATTTCTTTTAATTCAGGGTCATCTGCTAAATTGATTAACGGAAATAATGGACGAATAACCGCCCAACAAGTGCGTGAAAGCATTAACCCAAAAAATATTCATTATGCAAATTCAAGCCTGGTAAGTCTTGAAAACACCTCGAACAAAGGTGGCGGATCCTGCTACGAACTATCTGATATTGAAGATATTGCTAATGTTTGCAAACAAGAAAAACTTAAACTGCATTTGGATGGTGCAAGGCTTTTTAACGCCACAGTAAGAAAAGGATATACACCTGCTGAAATTGGCAATTTGTTCGATTCTGTTTCTGTTTGTTTATCGAAAGGTTTAGGAGCACCAATTGGCTCTGTGCTTGCCGGGTCTGAAGATTTTATACTAAAAGCAAAACGCTACCGAAAACTTTTTGGCGGTGCTATGCGCCAGGTAGGTTATTTGGCTGCTGCTGGTATTTATGCGCTTGATAACCATATTAACAGACTGCAAAAAGATCATGATAATGCACAAGCCTTGGTGAAAATGCTTAAAAAACAATCCTACATTGAAGAAATCCTGCCAACTGAAACGAACATTATTATTTTCAGGCTGAAAGAATCAATAAATGAACAAGAATTTATTAAAAAGCTTGCACAACATAACATCCTGGTGATTGATTTTGGCCCACAGACTATTCGAATGGTGACTCACTTAGATTTCAAGAAGGAAATGTTAGGCAAAATGGAAGAAGTTTTAAATGAAATATAGTAATTGTTTATTAAATGGAATAGCATCTGATTTATTTTTTATCATTTAAAATAAAGTACCGTTTCTAACGTTTAAATAGTTTTAATACACTAAGTCAAACAACAACTAATGAACAAAATTTGCATTATTATTTTGTTTCTGGGGATAAGTACACTCTCTTATTCTCAAAAATACACAATAAGTGGATACATTTCGGATGGAAAAACAAACGAAAAACTTATCGGTGCCAATATTTTTATAAAAGGAACAACACTTGGAACAATTAGCAATCATTATGGATTCTATAGTTTAACTCTCCCAAAAGATAAATACGAAATATCCTTTTCATTTATAGGTTATAAAACTGTTACAAAAGAAATTGACCTCACTCAAAATCAGACCATTAACATTGGTATTGACCAAAATCTTCAACTTGGTGAAGTAACCGTGGTTGGAGATAAAATTGAGAACACGGTGGAGAGTTCGCAACTGAGTTCAGTGAGCCTTTCCACAAAAACCATTAAAAGTATCCCCGCCCTACTTGGTGAGGTAGATATCATTAAAGCGATACAACTTTTACCAGGAATACAATCCGGAACTGAGGGTTCTAGTGGTTTGTATGTCAGAGGTGGTGGGCCTGATCAAAACCTTATTTTGTTAGATGGAATTCCAATCTATAATGTAAATCATCTATTCGGCTTTTTTTCGGTTTTTAATGCAGATGCCATTAATTCGGTGCAGCTTATTAAGGGTGGTTTTCCTGCCAGGTATGGCGGAAGACTTTCATCAGTTATAGATATTAGGATGAAAGAAGGGAACAATGATAAAATACACGGAAGTGGATCCATTGGTTTAGTAGCTACCAGGTTAACACTTGAAGGCCCCATCATTAAAGATAAGATGAGTTTTGTAATTTCGGGTAGAAGAACCTACATAGATATTCTTGCTGCACCTTTTATTGCAGCCCAAGAAAAAGAAAAAGGTGAAAAATTTAATGCTGGATATTATTTCTACGATTTAAATACCAAAATAAATTATAAATTCTCTGAAAGAAACCGGCTGTACCTGAGCGCTTATATGGGAAACGACAAAGCTTATGCAAATTATAAGTACGATTCTGAAGATAGTTATTCTGAGGATAAATTTAAATTAAGATGGGGAAATATTATTGGAGCACTCAGATGGAACTACCTCATAAACAACAAGTTGTTCCTGAACACAACCCTGAGTTATTCACGTTATAAATTCTTAACTGCAATATACTACCGAAACGATTACGACAATAACAATGAGGTTTATAATTTTGAATACAATTCTGGTATAGATGATTATTCGGCAAAACTTGAACTTGATTATATGCCTAGTCCTAACCACTATCTTCGGTTTGGGGCAAATAACACCTATCATACTTTTAACCCTGGTGTAAATGTATTTAATCTTAATTCAAGTTCTGAGGATAATATTGATACCGTAATTGGTAATAATAAAATATACGCCAACGAAATATTTGCCTACCTTGAAGATGAAATTACCTGGAATAAATTTAAAATTAATGCTGGTGTACATGCCTCTGGTTTTTATGTAAAAGAAAAGTTTTATTACAAAATAGAACCCAGATTATCAGCCAGATACCTAATAAACAACCGATGGTCGGTAAAAGCTGCATATACGCAGATGAATCAATATATCCACTTGCTTACCAATGCAAGCATTGGACTACCAACTGACCTATGGCTACCAGTTACTGATACAATTAAACCACTGCACTCGGTGCAATATGCACTTAGCACCATTGTTTCACTAGGCAAGCATATTGATGTAAGCCTCGAAGGGTACTACAAAGAAATGGAAAACCTGATTGAATATAAAGAAGGTGCTACTTTTCTACTGGCTAATGAAGACTGGCAAAAAAAGGTTGAGATTGGAAGAGGTAAATCCTATGGTTTTGAGCTTTTGATTAGAAAAAAAACAGGAAAAACAACCGGATGGATAGGCTATACCTTATCATGGACTAATCGGAAATTTGAGAACATAAGTTTTGGTGAAGAATTCCCGGCCAAATATGATAGAAGGCATGACATTAGCCTGGTGCTTTCGCATAAATTTAGCGAGCGCTTTGATATTGGATTCAGTTGGATATATGGATCTGGTTATGCAACAACCCTGGCCCATGAGAAATATCCATCAGTTTTAACCTATGGGAGCGATATAGAATATTTTGACAAACGAAATAATTACCGAATGCCTTCCTATCATCGTCTTGATTTTGGTTTTAACTTTCACAAACAAAAAAAATGGGGGAAAAGAACCTGGAGCTTAGGAGCATATAATATGTACAATAGAAAAAATCCATTTTTCCTGTATTTTGATTATGATTATTCGAGCAATTCACAAGACAAAGTGCTTAGACAGGTTTCTTTATTCCCAATTATTCCATACATCAGCTATCAGTTTAATTTTTAGAAACTACTATGAAAAATATTCATCTTATAATAATTGGCATTTTATTGTTAACAGCCTGCGAAAAAACAATTTATATTGATATTGACGATAAAGGAAGAAAAGTAGTTGTTAATAGTATATTTGATGCTGACAGCCTGTTAAACATTAGTTTATTCGAAAGTAAATACATTTTGGACGACTCCTGGGAATACTCAATGGTAAGGGATGCCTCAATTAGCTTACTTGAAAACCAAACAGAAATAGAGACAATTGCTGGTAGCGAAACTGGCCAATACCATTTTAGCAGCAGCTTAAAAGTTGACCAGGTATACAGTGTTGTTGTTAATTCTGAATCGCTGGGCACTGCCACTGCAAAATCATATCTTCCGGTAAAAACAAAGATTGATAAAACTGAATTTCAACTTAAGGTTAGTGGTGAACCTGGTTATCAATATATTGAAAATGTAAAATTTAAAATTGAGTTTACCGATATTGAAAATGTCAACAATTTCTATCAAATAAGAGTTTTTGCCATGCTTGAAGATCCAATTTACGATCCAGATACCTGGGAAGTTATCGGATCGAAGTTCGTTAAAAAGTATTTTTGGATAAGCAGCGAAGACCCATCAGTTCCTGAATCCAGTTATGAAATTTCTAACCTGGGTTTGATAATTAATGATGATTTATTTGATGGTCAACAACATTCGATTAGTTTTGAAACTGATAATTTTATCTCCTATTATGAAAGTGAATCTATTTTTTACTATGTTGAATTAAATTCACTATCTAGCGATTTGTATAATTATTACCGAAGCTATAACCAATACGTCGAAACAAATGGTAGTCCTTTTACGGAACCAGTTAAAGTTTACACCAATATTGAAAACGGATTTGGTATTTTTGGAGGTTATTCTGTGGCAATTGATAGTGTGGAAATTGAAAATCCCGGGTACTAGAAAGCAGTTTGTTTTGCATGCTGTTTTGCTATGATAAATAACCAATCTTAAAAAATCAAGTTTAACTTAAATTTCTATAATGTACAAACCAATTACTTTTTCACTATTGTTCCTCCTCCGTTTTATTTCGTGCAAAAAAAAGCAGTCACACCTGTTTTTAGCTTGTATACTCCTCATTATCAGCTGCAACAATAATCCGGAGACTGATACAGGTAAATTAAACAATTCAACTCCAACAATCTCTTTTACGGTTTTAGATGAACTTCCTCATGATAAAACATCTTTTACAGAAGGACTGTTTGTTCACAACAACAAACTATTTGAGAGTACTGGTTCACCTGAGAATTTGCCCAAAACAAAATCAATCTTTGGCATTGTTGATTTAGAAACAGGTAAAATTGATGTAAAATCAATGCTTGATAAAACAGTCTATTTTGGCGAAGGAGTCACCCTGTTAAATGGAAAAGTCTACCAACTAACCTATCAGAAGCAAACATGCTTTGTGTATGACACTGTTAATTTTAAAAAAATTAAACAATACAGTTTCAGGAACAAAGAAGGATGGGGATTAACCAACAACGGCAACTCCCTAATTATGAGCGATGGAACCAATGTACTTACATTTCTTAACCCTAATAATTTTTCAGAAATCAAAAAATTGAATGTTTCTGAAAATGGTTTTGCGGTGGACAGTTTAAATGAGTTGGAATATGTCAAAGGTTTTATCTATGCCAATGTTTGGCCAACAAACAAGGTTGTAAAAATTGATTGTGTAACAGGAAAAGTTGTGGCAAAAATTGATTTAAGTTCATTAAAAAGTAAAGCTAACAGTCTCTTCCCTAAAAGCTACGAAACAAATGGAATTGCCTATAACTCAACCAGTAACGAATTTTATGTAACTGGTAAAATGTGGCCAAAAATCTTTAAACTAAAATTAAACCAATAGATAAAACTAATATTTATTTCCTACCCTATTAATCCTAAATATAAAATCGTCACACCAGTTAGATATTCGAACTTGCGGGATCCGTTAGCTAATAAACCAACCTTAACTTTACAATAAAGCTGCGAGCTAACACATTGAATACCTTAAATGTTAACAAGGGAGTTTGAGTATATTTTGCTTGAATATTATTTGGGGCATAACGCTTAATATTAGTGTATACATTCTTTTTTTACTAATTTTACCCTTAGTAACCTAAAATCTCGTTTAACCAAAATTTCTGTTATGTACAAACTTGTTATTTTTTCACTATTCTTCATCCTTTGCTTTATTTCATGCAAAAAAAGCGAAAGCACAGTAAAACCTGAAGACGTTTTTATTTTTGAACCCAACGATTATTCGTGGGATGGTAGTTGGATACCAACCGGATTTCCATTAGACAATATGCTGGATGATGTTTATAACACCGAAGGTGTTTACACACTTGAGGGCAACATTCCGTCTCCAATTTTACCTCCGGGTGAATGGGACTGGGAAACCACCACTAGCATGGCCAACTACAGAAATTTCAGTAGTAATATGGGAACATTTGAAGCGCTGCTTGATCAAGATAACAATCAATATGGCTGGAAATTTATTCCACTCGATCCTAGAGGAACAGATGTTGCTTCGGGAATGAGCTTTTTTGAAGGTTCATCTGGCCTTAATGTAATTAATTTAGGCAACAATGGCCAGGTGCATTCAACCGGAGATATAAATTTTGGCAATGGGCTTACCATGTTAAGGTTTAAGGAAAGTTGGTCGCTTGATTTGAGGACAGGTTCAAGTGAGAATGCAAATATTGGAAACGACAACGATTTGGTTTTAGCAGGGAGCGACTCACCAATTTCTTCGGGAGAGTTTGAAGTTGAAACAACCACCATACATACCGGACCTGGAAGAGACCTGGTGTTTGTTAACAACATGCAACAGGCCGCCATTGATTTAGGTAATGGTGCAAACGGTCGAACGGATGCCATTGACCCCAATGACCGTGGCGATATGGTAATTATTGATGGCAATCAATACGATTGCCGGTTTTTTGGTGGTGCAGGTGATGATATTTTTATTTGGTACATCAACAACAGTCACCATAGCAATGCATGGATTGGCTCAAATTTATATGGAACAGGTGGCTATGGCGAAGCTCAATGGACCAACGACACCGACCGATTGATATTTGTTTTACCTGATGACACCCCGGTGGTAGGTAGCGAAGTTGGCTCTACACCAAATGGCTCTGTTAAACTATGGCAGCAGAATCCGTTCCCTGCCAACCAGGAAGATGAACCCATGGCTGGTCAGGTATATGCCCGCTATCATACCGCTTATACCAACAACGAAGGTAGAAGAACCATGCTAATTGAATACCGCACACCTGATGGAAATACAACAACTGGCTACATGAGCCTGGTTTCTTTTGAAGAACTACAGGTGGGAATTGGCGAAAATGCCAAAGTTTACAAAATTGATGATAAAACCGGAACTTTTGAGTATGATCCTGAATTAGTTCCTTTGTATGAGGATGAAATTCCTAGAAAAGAATCATACAGGAGTTTGTTCGATCGATTCTGATTTGTTTAACAATTAGCCCAGGGCTATCTGCTAATATTTTTTCCCCTTATCATCTATCATTGGCACAAAGCGGACTCCAATGGTTTCCTTTTTAACCAGTTTACCTTTCTTTTTGGTTAAAACAACCAGTTCCTGGGCATATTTTTCTCCAACTGGTATGACCATTATACCACCTTCGGCAAGTTGCTGTTTCAAAGCCTCAGGTACATGGGTTGGTGCGCAGGTTACAATAATGGCATCAAATGGGGCATGCTCCTTCCAACCCTGATAACCATCTCCAACTTTTACTTTAAGATTCTCATAACCAAGTTTTTCCAGTAGACTTTTCGACCTTTCACCCAGTTTTTTTATCACCTCAATGGTATAGACTTCTTTAGCAATTTCAGCCAAAATGGCTGCCTGATAACCAGAACCGGTTCCTACCTCAAGTACTTTTTCTGTGCCATCCAGTTTTAGAATTTCTGTCATGTAGGCAACAATGTAGGGTTGCGAAATAGTTTGCTTCTCACCTATTGGTAACGGACAATCATCATAAGCTTTATAAAGGTATCCTTCCGGTACAAACAGATGCCGCTCAACCTTTTCCATGGCTGCCAACACTTTTTTATCAGACACACCTCGGTCCTTTATTTGCCTGCTAACCATTCGTTCGCGTTGCGATTTATAATCCTGCGCCTCTAATTCACAAAATGGGAAACTCATTAAAACTACTGTTATTAGTACAATCCGTTTAAAGTTTAACAATGCATGCATTTTGGTAAAACATTAATTATACCATTTTAAAAAAGATACGGTATTTCGGATTAAAATCAAAACTTGGTTGGGTTTCATTTGCAAATTGGTGACAATTAGTTACTTTTGGGCAATGATGTTGTAAGTTAATTGTTAGCGTAATAAGTTATTTTTGAACTGTTTCAAAAATGCATAACTATTGACTAATGACCAGTGACTAATTTTTAATTTCTAATTCATGTTAAAATCCATGACTGGTTTTGGAAAGGCTTCGGCTGAGTACAAAGACAAAAAAATAACCATTGAAATTAAATCGCTAAACAGCAAGCAAAGCGATGTAAACATAAGGATGCCTCAGCAGTACAAGGAAAAAGAATTGGTATTGCGTAATGAGCTCATTCAGCATTTAAACCGTGGAAAAATTGACCTTTCGGTTTGGATTGAAGGAGGTGAAGGTGATAAAACCATCCAATTCAATGAGGGTTTGATTAAAGAGTATTATGAGCAGCTTGAAAGAGTCAGCAAAACAATCAACCAACCACTTGAAAATGAGCAGGTAATGCAAATTATTATGCGCATGCCCGATGTATTAAAAACTGAACAAAAAGAGCTGGATGAAAAGGAGTGGGAAGTTATTTTAAAAACAGTAAAAGAGGCCATTAAACAACTGAATACTTTCAGGTTGCAAGAGGGCGAAATGCTTGCAAAAGATTTTGAAAAGCGCATTGGGCGAATAGTTGATTTTTTAAACCTGATAAAACCATTTGAAAAAGAACGAATTGAAAAAATCCGGGAACGAATTAACCAGAACCTGAAAGAGTTTATTGAAAGCCAGGATGTAGATAAAAACCGTTTTGAGCAGGAAATTATTTTTTACCTAGAAAAATTTGACATTACGGAGGAAAAAGTTCGCCTACGTAACCACACCTCCTATTTTTTGGAAACCCTGAAAAAAGAAGAGATGCCTGGTAAAAAATTAGGTTTCATAACCCAGGAAATTGGTCGCGAAATTAACACCATTGGTTCAAAAGCCAACCATGCAGAGATTCAAAAGCTGGTTGTGCAAATGAAGGACGAGCTTGAAAAAATTAAGGAGCAATTGTTGAATATACTTTAAGAAATTAGTGCATTAGAACTTAGAAATATGAAAAACTAAGTTCTAATTTTCCAGGTTCTAATTTCCAGTGTCAGGTCAAGGCTAGTTTGTCAGGTGAGAACACCTGACAAGTGCACCAGTGACCAGAATCCAGGAGCTAGTACCCTGCTGCCTGCCCATCCTTCCTAGATTCCGAAGCACCGTAATAAACTTTTTGAACCGGATCCCACATAATGGCCTGATAACCACCATATCCGCCAAGTCCCCATTTAACTTTGTGCCTCATTTTCATTAATTCACGAATAGTTTCATAAGAAAAACCTGTTTCTAGTTCAATCCAACCACCATCAGTCATTTTTTCGCCAGTGGGTTCCGATGAGCCAACGTGCTGAATTCGGGGAGCGTCGCCAGCTTCCTGCAAGCCCATTCCAAAATCAATCATGTTTACTAAAATTTGCACGTGCCCCTGAGGTTGCATGGCGCCACCCATTACGCCAAAACTCATAAAGGGCTGCCCATTTTTGGTTACAAACGCCGGAATTATTGTGTGGAAAGGCCTTTTGCGGGGTTCAATAACATTTGCATGCCCTTCTTCCAGGGAAAAAAGCTCGCCCCTGTCCTGCAACATAAAGCCTAAACCGGGAGGTACCATTCCAGAACCCATTCCGCGGTAATTACTTTGAATCAGGGAAACCATATTGCCGTCTTTATCTGCAACTGTCATGTAAATAGTATTGCCTTGTTCCAGCTCACCGGCATCATAAGCTCTTGCTGAAAGATTTTCATTGATCAACTTTCTTCTTTCATTCGCATACTCTTTTGAAATCAGCTTTTTAACAGGAACTTTGCTAAAATTCATATCGGCATAGTATTTTGCACGGTCTTCATAAGCCAGTTTTTTAGCCTCAACAAATAAATGAACATATTCTTTGCTACCAAAACCCATGCTTTTGATATCATAGGCTTCTAAAATATTCAAAATTTGTAAGGCGGCAATTCCCTGGCCATTTGGTGGTAGTTCCCAAACATCATAACCCCGGTAATTAGTTGAATAAGGTTCTACCCATTCAGCTTTGTAATTGGCTAAGTCGTCATACGATAAAAACCCTCCTTGCTCCTTTATAAACTTTGCAATTGTTTTGGCAATGTCTCCTTTGTAAAAAGCATCTCTACCTCCACTGGCAATTTTCTCTAAGGTATTTGCAAGAAGTGGATTTTTGAAAACCTCTCCTTTTTGTGGTGCTTTTCCATTTGGCATCCAGGTTTCTTTAAAATTTGGATATTTTTGCAAATAATCAGCACTTCGTCCAATATAGTAACCAATTAATTCGGCCATTGGAAACCCGTTTCGGGCATAGTCTATAGCTGGTTGCAAATTTTTCTTCATGGGTAATTTACCAAACTTTTTATGCATTTCGAACCAACCATCAACACAACCTGGTACGGTAACAGGCAAAGGCCCATAGGCAGGTATTTTTTTTAGGTTGTTCTTTTTAAAATACTCAAGAGTTAAATCTTTAGGAGAGTAACCACTTGAATTTAAACCATATAGATTTTTTGTTTTTGCATCCCAGATAATCGCAAACAGGTCACCTCCCACTCCATTGCCAGTTGGTTCAACTAATCCAAGTGTTGCATTTGCAGCAATAGCCGCATCAATGGCATTTCCACCCTGCTTTAAAATATCCAAAGCTACCTGTGTAGCCAAAGGATGACTGGTCGCAGCCATTCCATTTTGTGCAATTACTTCAGAGCGGGTTGCAAAAGCTTTTCCAGTAATCCTGTCCTGCGCAGATAACTGCATAGAAAGCAACATTACAATAAATAAAGAAACTATATTTTTCATAATTGAAATTTATATGAATAATAGATTTAAGGATAACTACAAATGTATCAAAAGATTACGCACAAACTTAGTTTCAAACAAGGCTTTATGTGAATTATTGTTAATTTATTTTGAAGTTGAAAAAAATTCTTTAGCTTTGTCTTTCAAAGTACTTTTAGTTGTTAATAATTATAAAAGTGAAAATTGATTTAAAGAATCGCATTCCTCATTACACTTAAATTATTGTTTACTAATTAATTGCAATTATTTTGGCCATATTTTTTTGCACATAAACTTTGTTTTACAAAGTTCTTTTTAATTTATTTTTATGAAAAGATTATTTGATATTCTATTTGCCGGGGTGGCGTTTGTAATTTTTATAATACCTGTAACTTTTATTATCGTTGCAATAAAAGTATTTGAAAATCATCCAATACTATTTTATCAAATCAGGGTTGGAAGAAATAAAAAAGTTTTTAAAATAATGAAATTCCAAACCATGGTGGATATGAAGGTGACAAAAACCGGAAGAATATTGCGCAAAACCGGTTTGGATGAATTGCCTCAGTTTTTAAATGTTTTAAAAGGCGATATGAGTATTGTTGGTCCACGCGCAATTACCGAAGATGATGTTGAGAGATTTGGCTGGTCAACGCAGTACCATAAAATAAGATGGAGGTTAAAACCTGGAATCACAGGCTATGCGCAGATTTACGGAGGGCAAAGTTTGAAGACCTCTTGGTTTTGGGATAAAAAATATATCAGCACTCCTAACCTAGCAAAAGATCTTGGTGTGATTTGCCTTTCTTTTTTAATGAACATTTTTGGAAAAACAAGAGTGAGAAGGATGATTTGGCCAGGTAAAAATTTAAAGTAGAGACTCACAGCCGTGAGTCTCTACTATTTTTAACAAAACAATTAAAATTATGAAAGTTAAACTAATATTACCCTCTCTATCCGAAGCCGACAGCCCTTTCTGGCGTCCTATAAAATATTCGTTGTTCCCGCCTATTGGTTTGGCAACACTTGCAGCCTTTTTATCTGAAGATGATGAGATAGAATTGGTCGATCAGCATGTTGAAAAACTAAACCTAGATGATGAGCCGGATTTAGTCCTTATTGAAGTTTATATCACCAATGCTTATCGCGCTTATAAAATTGCTGATCAGTACCGCCAAAAAGGCGCGTTTGTTCTTTTAGGAGGTTTGCACGTGACTTCGTTACCACAAGAGGCTATACAACATGCCGACAGCATATTTATTGGCCCTGCAGAAGAAAGTTTTCCAAGGTTTCTGGCTGATTTTAAGGCAAATAGAACTGAAAAGATGTATCATTCTAAAAGCAGGTCGCTACATGGGTTACCGCCTGTGCGAAGGGATTTGATTAAACGTGACCGCTACCTGGTGCCAAATTCGCTGGTAGTTTCACGAGGTTGTCCTCATAGCTGTAATTTTTGTTACAAGGAGTCGTTTTACGAAGGTGGTAAATCCTTTTACACCCAAAAAGTTGATGAAGCTTTGGCTGAAATTGACCGTTTACCGGGCAGACACCTGTACTTTCTGGATGATCACTTATTAGGCCACCCCAAATTTGCAGGTGAATTGTTTGATGGAATGGCAGGAATGAACCGTGTTTTTCAAGGCGCGGCAACAGTAGCTTCTATTTTAAACGGAAATTTAATTGAAAAAGCTGCTAAAGCAGGCCTGCGCAGCTTGTTTGTGGGATTTGAAACTTTTTCGCCCGAAAATTTAAAACAAAGCAATAAAAGCCAAAATCTTGATAAAGACTATCGAGAAGCCATACAACGTCTTCATAGTTTGGGAATTATGATTAATGGAAGTTTTGTGTTCGGACTGGATAATGACGGTCAGGATGTTTTTAAACGCACCGTTGACTGGGGTGTTGAAAATGCCCTGACAACTTCAACCTATCACATTCTTACGCCCTATCCGGGAACAGCTTTATTTAAATCAATGGAAGCACAAGGCAGGATAATTAGCAGAGATTGGGATAAATACGATACCCGCCATGTTGTTTACAAACCTAAAACCCTAACAGACAGAGAATTAGAGCAAGGCTATAACTGGGCCTACAAAGAGTTTTATAGTTGGAAAAATATTTTTAAAGCAAGCTTTCAGCACGAATCAGCAAAGCACATTGCCAAACACTTTTTTTACACAGGAGGATGGAAAAAGTTTGAGCCACTTTGGAATTTTATTATCAAAACAAAAGGGTTGAATAAAATGTTGCCACTTCTGGAAGCTTTGCTTTCTAAAGTAGAAAATGGAAAATCAGCTGAAATTAAGGAAAAAATAAGACTCGAGCCTGTTTTCAAACAAAGCTCAAGCTTATAATTGTAATTAATCTACATTTTTGAATTGGTAACAAAAGCAATTCGTTTACTGTCTGGTGACCAACTTGGCACATTAATCGTGCCCTGGCCTCCGTATAAATATGCAATTATTCTTGGCTTGCCTCCTTCATAAGGCATAATTCGCAACAGGCAATGTTTGTAGAAAGGATGATCGTTTGGATTTATATCTTTTGGAAAAGAAATAAAAACAATCCATTTTTTATCAGGACTAACATGGGGGAAGCAATCGTTGTACTCATCAAAAGTTAATTGCGTCTGGTTTTTGCCATCTGCATCCATTTTCCAAAGTTTCATTTTCCCAGTGCGAACAGAATTGAAAAAGATGTATTTTCCATCTGGACTAAACTCTGGACCATCGTCTAATGTCTTTTGCCTGGTCAATTGGGTTTCTTTACCCGTTTTTACATCAATTGAATAAATATTAAACTGACCTTTGCGTTCACCAGTAAATAGCATTGTTTTTCTATCAAGTGACCAACCATGCAGATAAGATGCACCCATTCCTTTTTTGCTTACTTGTATTGGGGTTGAATCTCCTTGAACCGGCAAATAATAAAGGGTAGAATTTCCTCCATCTTCATTGTTATGATGACTAATTCCTAATAACTTCCCATCAAATGACAACACATGATCGTTATTGTTATTGATAGCAAAGCCAGTATTTAATGGGGTAATTTGATTATCTCTAAGATTGTAATTATACAAACGACCTTTTGAATTATAAATCAATTTTTCGCCATCAACTGTCCAGTTAGGAGCCTGAATTGAATGAGCTGAACTATACAAAATTTTCCGGTGCCCGGTTTCAATGTCCATCACTTCTAAATGGCTACCAATGTAATCTTTATAAGGTACTAAATCATCTCCGGCTGGTTGCACAATACGAACATTTCTAAAGGTTGCAGTTTCCATAATTTCAGGGTTGTGTGCACAAACATACAAGCCAACAAAAGACTCGTTATCCATCTGAAAATCAGATAATTCAACCGAAGTAAATTCTTCGCCAAATTTAGCTGTTGACATAATGTATTTTGTTCCTTTTCTTTCCAGTTGAATAACATCAGGAAACGAATCGGTGGAAACAATTTGCTCGGTTTCACCACCAACTGTTTTTCTAAACTGCAATGAAGTTAGCCCATCACCATGAACGCAGGCATTTACATGTTTCGAATTACCATCGAGGTTGTTTTTAATAATCCACCCCACTTTTCGGTGAGGATCCACTCCACTTCCGTGGAAAGCAAACTCTGCCCGCAAAATAAAATCACCTTGCAGGGTTGTCCATAAATAATGAAATTCGTCCTGGCCAAACCACATGTTTGTCCCAGCCCCTCCGATGGTATAAGCCTGTTTATCTGCATCATAAGTAGCAAAACCTCTATGTTTACAGTTACCAATATCGGTATGATTGTCAAAAATTCCTACTTGTGATTGACTCTGCATAGTCACGAAATTAATTATTAATAAGGTTGCTAACGCTGCGAATTTCAGATTCATAGTAGATATATTTTTTTTGAAAATTTGGGTTAATGTTATTCAAACCCTCATGCTCAATCAGGTATCTTATTATCTTTAAATGTGATTTAATCACGGGGACAAAAATACCGACTTCCATGTTCTGCATTTTATCCAGTAAATATAACTATTAATACGATCACTTATAGCCTTGATTTAATGAAAACTATTATTTCCTATTTTATTCGTAATTTTGGCTCACTCTAAAAAAGTTTTGCTCAATATTAAATTGCTTTTGAAAAAAATACCTGCTATACTGCTTTTATTACTGATTCTTTACCAAATGGTTGGGTATTATTCTGTTCATCAACTGCAAGTCTGTCAAATAAAAAAAGAAATAAAAAGAAAACTTAAAAAAAACATTCCAAAAGATGAGTTGGTCGTAATTTCTTTTGCACTTTCAGAATCAACAAAAATACCATGGGTTAAGAAAAATAAAGAACTTATATTTGAAAAGAAAATGTTTGATGTCGTGGAAACAAAGAGAACTAATGATTCCATAACTTTTTATTGTATTCATGATTTTAAAGAGACCGCGATTTTTGCACAACTTGAAGACTATGTGAATAGCTTTATGAGTTCAAACCCTGATCAACAAAAAAAATCAAGCCAGCTTTTCAAAAGATTTCACCTTGAATACTTTTCATCAAATAATTCAAAATCAGAACTTTGCAATAAAAAAAATAACAAAATACGACCTTTGCAGGTAATTAAAAACTACACTGTTTTTCAAATGGTGGAAAGCCCGCCACCAAAATCATGTTGAAGCACATTTCTTACATAAATACTATTAGCTCTGATGCCATTCTGGAATAAAAGAGCTATTAAAATTCGGTATTTCCCACTACATAAAGCACACAAAGATTAACGCTGTTAATTTCTATTGCTTTGTACCCTATGTGCATTTGTGGGTGATATTAATTATCTAATTTTAAGAACATTATATACAAACATGAAAAATATACTCTGCTTAATACTTTTATTAAGCACTAACCTTTTATTAGCACAAACTGTAACTGTACTTGATCAAACCAATTTAAATGGTATCGAAAATGTTTACATCTACAGCTCTGAACAATCTACCGTAACAAATAAACAAGGCAAAGCAAACCTTAGTCAGTTTAGTAGAAACGATACACTTATTTTTCAGCACCCTTCGTACAAAACCATTTCAATCGACTATCAATCAATTAAATACAACAACTTTATTGTAAGGTTACAAGAAAGTGTTATTGATATTAATGAAATAGTAGTTTCAGCCAACCGATGGGAACAAAAGAAAAATGAAGTACCTAATCAAATAAAAACCATTGGGGCAAAAGACATTGCCTACTCAAATGCACAGACCACCGCAGATTTGTTGGGCACAGCCGGTGATATTTTCATCCAAAAAAGCCAAATGGGTGGAGGAAGCCCTATGATAAGAGGCTTTGCAACCAACCGTATACTAATTGTAGTAGATGGGGTACGCATGAACAACGCCATTTATCGCAGTGGCAATTTGCAAAATGTCATTTCATTAGATGCCAACAGCACCGAAACTGCCGAAATTATTATGGGCCCAGGCTCGGTCATTTATGGAAGTGATGCCATTGGGGGTGTAATGGATTTTCACAGCCTCACTCCTGCCCTTTCCGACTCAACTTTTAGGTTTAATGCTGAAGCAATGGGACGCTATTCATCTGCCAACCAGGAAAAAACAGGTCATTTTCATTTTTCGCTTGGCGGTAAAAAGCTAGAATTCTTAAGTAGCATGAGCTACAGCGATTTTGGTGATTTAAAAATGGGATCACTTGAACACGATGAGTATACCCGACCTGAATATGTTTCAAGAATTGGAGGTAAAGATTCTGTTTTGGTAAATTCCGATCCAAACATCCAAAAACAATCTGGATATCAGCAAATTAACCTCATGCAAAAAATCAGGTTTAAGCCCAACAGTAAACTTGAATTGAACTATGGTTTTCATTTTTCAAAACTGGGAGATGTTCCGCGATACGATAGATTAATTGAATATTCTGGCAACCAGCTAAAATACGCAGAGTGGTACTATGGCCCACAACAATGGATGATGCACAACCTAAATATTCTTTACACCAACAAATCGGCACTTTTTGATGAAGTAAGAATAATTACTGCCTATCAGGATTATAAAGAAAGCCGCCATGATAGAAAGTTTGGGAAAGGAAGCCTTCGCCAGCGTTACGAAAAAGTAAAGGTGGCTTCAATAAACTTTGATTTTGATAAGTCATTAAACGACAAAAATACACTGTTTTATGGTTTTGAACTAGTGTATAACCTGGTTAATTCAAGCGGGCATGAAACAGCAATTGAAACTGGTGAAACAACCCCTTATGCAAGCAGATATCCTGATGAATCAACTTACAATTCTGCGGCCTTCTACCTTGACTATAAATGCAAGATAACCAGCAAGTTGAGCATTAATTCAGGACTGCGCTACAATCAGGTTGGACTGAATGCTAAGTTTGACAATACTTTTTACCCATTTCCATTTGATAAAATGGAATTAAACAACAATGCAGTTAACGGTAGTTTAGGATTGGTTTATAACAGCGCTGCCAACTGGCAATATAAGCTAAATGCTTCAACAGGTTTCCGTTCCCCAAATATAGATGATGTTGGAAAAGTATTTGATTCTGAACCAGGCAGCGTAGTTGTGCCAAATGAAAACCTGAAACCCGAATATGCATGGAATATTGATTTTGGCATTGCTAAAACAATTCAATCAAAAGTTCAGATCGAATCTTCGGTATTTTATACCTGGTTGAACAATGCTATGACTCGAAGAGATTTTACATTTGGAGCGGAGGATTCTATTCCGTATGACGGAGAATTAAGTAAAGTTCAGGCACTTACAAATGCTAGTAGTGCTTATGTTTATGGATTTCAACTGGCGATAAATGCTGAATTATTTAATCATTTTATTTTTCAATCAAATTTGACCTACACCAAAGGCCAGGAAAAGGACGAAAATGATGAATACATCCCTTTACGCCATGTTGCGCCTTTGTTTGGTTCAACGCACTTAATTTATAGAAAAGATAAATTAAATATTGATTTGTATTCCATCTACAATGGTGAAATTTCATTTGAAAATCTTGCTCCTAGCGAACGAGCAAAACCAACCATCTATGCAACAGATTACAATGGAAATCCTTATTGTCCGGCCTGGTATACCTTTAATATCAAAGCCATGTATCAATTGAACCAATATTTGCAGGTAAATGCAGCCATTGAAAACATTATGGATTTACGATACCGTCCTTACTCTTCTGGAATTGCTTCAGCAGGGAGGAATTTTGTGTTTAGTTTGAGGGTGAGGATATAGTGTTTTGATGCTTCAACAAGCATGCTTACTGAGTACTTCGACATGTTGTTATGCTGGGCTTGCCGAAGTTCTCAGTATACTACCTGTTGAAATGCAGCAAGCAAGCTAGGACATAGAAATTCGTATTTTTAGAAACACCAAAGTTACGCTAATGTATTCTCAAAATTACGCCAAATAGGCATTGTGCTTCTCTGTTCCTAACTTTATGAAAATTCTTGCTCTAGCTTTGCCACAAAAAAATTATTCAAAGGTTCATATATTTGTGAAAACGTGAGTTAATATAAAATTACCGTCTGCTTTAGCTGACGGATATAAAAAATTAACGAAAAATTGGCTTTAGCCAAAAACTAGTGTCATGTCAAGGCTTGTTTGTCAGGTGACAACACCTGACAAGTGCACCAGCCAGGTGTTGTCACCTGGCTAATTACCAGAAATATCAAATTTGACACAACACTAGGAACTAGGTCATACGTAAAAATATGGGTTCACCTTGTATTCACAACAAAAAAAAGAAAACCATTTCTTAAAAAAAATGTGAAAAACGAAGTAATAAACCACATTATCGAAAACTGTAAATCAAAAAATATTTTCCTGAAGGAGATTAATGGACACGAAGAGCATAGTCATTGCCTGATATCTTTGGGTAAAGAGCAATCAATTGCTGAGCTGACACAATTAATTAAAGGCGAATCTTCTTTTTGGGTTAATAAACATAAAATAACAGATGCTAAATTTAACTGGCAGGATGATTACTTTGCCGTATCAATAAGCGAATCACAAGTTGGTACAGTTTTAAGGTATATTCAAAACCAGGAAGAGCATCACAAGAGAAAATCCTTTCAGGAAGAAGTTGAAGAGTTTGTGAAAAAGTATGGATTTAAACTAATAAAGGATGAATAAATTGGGGCTAAAGCCCAGACTCTTCTTCGCCCTTCAAACCGTCAGCTAAAGCAGACGGTAATTGGAGAAGACCTACTAATTAGGGCCTGCTTCAGTGTTCAGCTATATTAGTTTGTATGCCCCTTTGTGAAAAACCTAGTATCGCTTTGTGCTCCAAACCCTACTCTTCTATCTCAATTAAATAAGAAGCCTTGAATATTTCACCACCTTTAAGCTTAATAACCCCTTCTTTAGCAGTGATATCCTGGTTAGAATTAACACTATCTGCAATGCCTAACCATGGCTCAATGCAAACAAATTCTGCCTGTGGTTTTGCCCAAATACCCATGTAAGAAAACCCTTCATAACTGATTGAAACAATTTGTTTTGATTTTATGCTTTTCAGGCTAATTTTTTTTGACTTTAAATCTTTAAAAACCAGTGCGCCATTATTAAAAATAGTTGGATGCAATTGAATAATGTTGGAATTATTAAAAACCTCAAAAGTACCTGTTCCTATTAAGCCACCTTTAACTATTTG
Organism: Bacteroidales bacterium; assembly: GCA_050291445.1. GTDB lineage: Bacteria > Bacteroidota > Bacteroidia > Bacteroidales > NBLH01 > NBLH01. The sequence goes on from JBNKJW010000227.1 coordinate 30,703, forward strand.
CCAGGATTTTGACTGCTCAGTTTCTTCAAATTCAAGGTAATAATCGCTATAAGTTTCATTGTCGTTTAAGGGGCATTTGAAGGCGGGGTGGGCGCCTACAGAAAAATACATTTCATCGTTGGCATTATTACGAATTTCATGCGAAACAATTATTTTACAACCTTGCAACTCATACTTTGTAATAAACTCAAATTCAAATGGATAAACCATTTTAGTTGCGTCATTGCTCCGTAAAACAAAAGACAGACTGTTCTCTGTTTTTTCAAACAATTCTATGTTCCTGTTGTGGCGCATAAAACCATGTTGCGGAAGCGAATATTCCTGTCCGTTGTACTGATAGGTTTCGTCCTTTAATGCCCCCACAATAGGAAATAAAACAGGTGCGTGATTAGCCCATACTTCGGGATTAGCATCCCATATAAATTCTCTTCCGGTAACAACTGATTTTATACTGCAAATTTCAGCACCAACTTGCTTTACTGATAACTGAAGCTGGCTGTTTTGAATTGTATGTATCACATTTTAGAAGTTAGTTTATTTGCCATTAGTCACTAGTGAAGAATAAACACGAAAAATGACTAATGACTTAATGAGTAGTTTTTTTGAGTACCGATAAAACCGCTAAACGACATTGAATATCCAATGACAAAAATTACCAAAGATGATGCACATCCTCTTTAATCAGCCTGTTATAAACCTCATTCACAGCAACAATTTCATCCTCTTTTAATGCAGGTAAACCTGATGCCAGACAATTCAATTGCAGTTGTTCTACCCGGGAGACACCAGGAATCACACAACTTATCTGATCGTACATTAAAATCCATTGCAAAGCAACTGTGCTTAAATCACGGCCTTTAAATATTTTTTTGAGTTCATCTACAGCTTCAATACCTCTTTCGAAATTAATACCTGCAAAGGTTTCACCTTTATCAAAGGCAGCGCCATCTACATTAAAATGGCGGTGATCACCTTCTTCAAAAACAGTGTGTTTATGAAATTTCCCGGTAAGCAATCCACTAGCCAATGGAACCCTGACAATAATACCAATATCTTTCTTTTTAGCTTCGTTAAAAAACAACTCCGAAGGGCGTTGCCTGAACATATTAAAAATAATTTGAACAGTTTCAACATTCTCATATTCAATTGCTTTCAATGCCTCTTCTACTTTTTCAACACTTACCCCCAGGTGGGCAATTTTGCCTTCTTCTTTTAGTTTATCAAATAGCTCAAATATTTCTGGTCGGTAATAAACTTCTGTTGGTGGACAGTGCAACTGAATTAAATCAATACAATCAATGGCCATGTTTGAAAGGCTGTCTTCAACAAATTGCCGAAGGGCCTCAGGAGTATAGGAATTATTGGTGTGTGGATTTAACCTTCGACCACATTTGGTAGCAACATAAATATCTTCACGACGCGAACGTACCAAACGACCAACCGCTTTTTCACTGTGGCTATCGCCATAAACATCTGCCGTATCGATGAAATTAACACCACGGTCAACCGCATAGTTTAAAATTGAGTCAGCATTTTCATGGCTAAAATCTTCGCCCCATTTACCTCCTACCTGCCAGGTACCTAAACTAATTTCGGATATTTTTAAATTGGTTTTCCCAAGTTTTCTGTATTGCATCGATTGTTCTATTTTAATTAGAGCAATAAAATTAATGAATAATTCATAAAATTATGATTGATGTAACAAATAAATTTTCATAACAGTGTATTAACCTGAGTTCGACATAAAATATTCAACACAGCAATTCGGAATTATACCAGATATGTGCTAAAAATGCAGAAAGAATAGCGGGCTATTTTGCATAAATCACACCAATTTTTCTAGAACTATCCCGATAGTCCTTCAAAAATTTGTTGCAATTTCTGCTAAAAATTAATTCAAACTGTGTGAATATTTTTAATCGAACTCAGGTTA
>JBNKJW010000228.1:0-11362 GCA_050291445.1 Bacteroidales bacterium
TCCACTATTTTTAAGGTCTGTCTCCAAATGATTACTTATAGATATTATTTCTTTCTGTTGCTCGGTTAAATAATTTTCATAGTAAAACAAGGGATTGTCATAACCTAATTCTATCATTGCTTCAGGTGGGAAAAAAGAACTTTCAGAGATTAAAAATTCAGATTCTTTACCTTGCAAATATCTAGTTGAAAACAACAAGTTATGATTTAAAAGTTCCTTATCTATTATTTCCCACTTTGAACTTGGGCTTCCTAGAAGATCAAGATACTTTATTTTTTTTGATTTTTTTAAAAATTCAACTAGTTTCTCACTTGTAATTTTAGCTTGATTCCAATATAGTCCCAAGTATTCCAAATTATTTAGTTGCGATAATTCAGCAATATCTTCTATTCGGTTATAACTTAAATCAAGCTGTTCTATGCTGTCTAATTTTAATAGTTTTTTGGGAATTTTAGATAAACCATTATTGTGAAGATTTAGCCAAACAACTTCTTTTTTATCATTAAAACAATAGGCATTGGTAACAGATCTTGAGTTATCTTGCTTAAGTTCAAAACCTAGCTCTTTTTCTAACTCTTTTATAATCTCTAAATTACTCATATTCATGTTTTTAGAAAACAAAACTATTCATTTATCCTGTTTTCGATATCCATCATCTGGTGCAAAATCCTGATTATCTCAACAATACCATCATCTGACATTCTGTAGAAAATTAAATGTGATTTTACTTTTACAGAGCGATAACCAGGCCTAATGTATTCTATTGGTTTCCCTTCCTCAAAATGAACCGATATGTATTCTATTTCGTTCATTATCAAGCTAGAGTATCGGTCTGCCTGTTCAATCGACCATTTTTTGAAGGTGTAAAACCATATTTCCTCCAAATCCTCCAGGGCTTTTTCGCTAATCCGATACATATTTTTGACGCATTTTACTCAAATGTTCTGAGGGATTAAAATTTTCAACCATGCCACTTTTTTCTCCTAGTATCAAAGCTTCCCGCAATTCAACTATTTTTTTTTCATGGGCTTCCAATAATCTTAAAGCACTCCTGATTACTTCACTGGCGGAACTGTATTTCCCCGATTCAATCTCCTGACGGATAAAGGTTTCAAAGTAATCTCCTAAAAAGACAGATGTATTTTTACTCATTTTAATTACTATTTTACGCAAATATACCAAATCTTGGTATATTTTACAATCTCTCTAATGCACTTAAGTTAGCTGCAATTGTTTTTTCTATATCTTCATCTGAATGTACTGCCGAAACAAAAGCTGCTTCAAACTGCGAAGGCGCCAAATAAATGCCACTTTCCAATGCCATTTTAAAATACTCGGCATATTTTCCAGTATCCGATTTCATCGAATCATCAAACGATTTTACTTTTTCTACCTCATTAAAGAAAAGAGTCATCATTGAACCAACCCGATTAATTGTGGCCTTTATTCCTGTTTTTTCAATATTGGCCCTAATTCCAGCTTCCAGCTTTGCTGATTTTTCATCTAATTTTGAATAAAAGTCGGGAGTTTGGTTAATGATTTTCAAGGTGGTATAACCTGCAATCATTGCTAATGGATTTCCCGACAGCGTTCCAGCTTGATAAATTGGCCCGGCTGGTGCCAGCTTTTCCATAATTTCTTTTTTTCCACCATAAGCTCCAACGGGTAAACCACCTCCTATAATTTTTCCTAATGTGGTGATATCCGGATTGATACCATATAATTCCTGGGCTCCCCCTTTGGCTAGCCTGAAACCGGTCATTACTTCATCAATAATCAATAATGCGCCATGTTTTTGGGTAACTTCTCTTAATCCTTTCAGGAAGCTTTCTTCAGGAATTACAACGCCCATGTTGCCCGCAACGGGCTCAATAATTACGGCTGCTATTTCGTTACCATGTTCGGCAAAAAGTTGTTCAACTGACTGAATATCATTGTATTTCGCAATTAAAGTGTCTTTGGCTGTTCCTTTGGTTACACCCGGGCTATCTGGCAAACCCAAAGTTAATGCGCCTGAACCTGCTTTAATTAAAAAACTATCGGCATGACCATGATAACAGCCTTCAAATTTCACAATTAATTCGCGACCTGTAAAGCCACGAGCTAAACGTAAAGCACTCATGGTGGCTTCAGTGCCAGAATTTACCATCCGAACAATGTCAATTGATGGCACCATATCAACAATTAGCTCTGCCATTTGCGATTCTATTACAGTAGGTGCTCCGTAACTTGTTCCTTTTTCGGCCGTTTCTTTAATGGCTGCCACAACTTCATCATGTGCATGTCCTAAAATAAGTGGTCCCCAGGAGCCTACATAATCAATGTATTCATTGCCATCGATATCATAAATTTTAGAACCTTTGCCTTTATTTATAAAAATGGGCTCGCCATTGATGCTTTTAAAAGCCCTAACAGGTGAGTTTACACCACCGGGGATGGTTTTTTGCGAGCGTTGAAATTGTTCTTTGCTTTTTGTGTTGTTCATTTCTAATTTTTTATTGTTTCTGGTTTCTAGTGTTAAGTCAAATTTGATATTTCTGGTAATTAGCCAGGTGACAACACCTGGCTGGTGCACTCGTCAGGTGTTGTTACCTAACAAATTAGCTTTGACATGACACTAGTTTCTGGTAATTCTTTGGTTCTTATAAGTATATGCATTAAATGAGATTTCAATTACCTAATGGAATTATAAAACAAGCTATGACTTACTAGAAACCAGCCACCAGCATCTATTTAAGATAATCCGCAAACTCCTTTGCATGATAGGTAATAATAATATCCGACCCTGCTCTTTTAATCGAGGTAAGTATCTCTTTTACAATTCGTTCCTCGTCTATCCAGCCTTTTTCAGCAGCAGCTTTTACCATCGAAAATTCGCCGCTTACGTTGTAGGCAGCAATGGGTATATTAAAGGTATCTTTGGTTCTTCTAATTACATCCAGATAGCTTAATGCTGGCTTAACCATTACAATATCAGCGCCTTCAAAAATATCCTGCTCAATTTCGCGCATGGCTTCGTTTGAGTTGGCAGGGTTCATTTGGTAAGTTGCCCGGTTTCCAAATTTAGGCGCGCTTTCGGCAGCATCGCGAAAAGGGCCATAAAAAGCCGAAGCATACTTTGCCGAATAGGCCATGATTGGAAGGTTGATGAACCCTTTTTCATCCAGTGCCTTTCGAATTCGGCCTACACGACCGTCCATCATATCGCTCGGGGCAACCATATCAACACCTGCATCAGCAAAAGTAATAGCCTGGGCTGCAAGGGTTTCCAGGGTTGAGTCATTTTCAACATCGCCATTTACAATGGTTCCGCAATGGCCATGGGTAGTATATTCGCAATTGCAAATATCGGCAATTACATACATGTTTGGTACTGCCTTTTTTATTGCCCTAATAGATTCAGCAACTATACTGTGCTCATGGGCTCCAACCATTCCGGTTTCGTCCTTGTGTTCTGGTATCCCAAACAGTAAAACAGACTGTACTCCCTTGTCTGACAATAGTTTACACTCTTCAACCAATAAATCAATAGATAATTGAAAATTACCGGGCATTGATTTAATGGGGTTTTTTACCTTTGAGCCATAAATTGCAAATAATGGCATTATCAGGTCATCCAGGTCGACCTTGGTTTCGTTTACCATGTTTCGTATGGTTTGTGAACCTCTAAGTCTTCTTAAGCGGGTTGTTGGAAAGTTCATATTTTTTTGGATTTTATGTTAATAGAACACAGATGATAAAAATTGAACAGATTAAACGGATTTTTCTGCACAAAAATGACAATTCTGAGTTTATTTATTTTTCTAAAAATTCTAAAATTTCTTTCGCCAATGTTTCAAGTTTTGGTTTTGATGCTGTGAGCAAAGGCTTAAAACCTTCTTCTTCAATTGCTTCGTTGGTGGTTTCGCCAATACTCGCTATTTTAAGATTATTTATTGCCGGGTGCGAACCTGTTATTCCTACATAATTTTCAAATGCCGAAGGGCTTGTAAACACCAATAAATCATAATCTTCTTTATCTAATATTTTCAATGTTTCCCAATTAACTGATTTTAAGCCAGTTGTATTGTAAACAACCATCACACTTGCAGTACAATGATTGGCAACCCTTTCGGGTAAATAGGTTTTAGCTAAATTGCCGAGCGGAAAAAGTACGGTATCAGTTGGCGACAAGACTTCAATAATCAAATGCTCTGCAAAGTCTTTTGATGTTTTTCCCTGGTTAATGTAAGCAGCTTTAAAACCATATTTTTTTAATTCATTACTGGTTGATTCACCTATGCATGCAAATTTTACCGATTTTAGCATATTTTTATCCTCACCAGCCTCTTCATACAGCGAAAAAAAGTGCTGCACGCCTTTCATACTGGTAAATATAATCCAGTTATAGCCATAAGATAGCTTTAATGCTTCCGATAACTCCTCTGTAAGTTCAACCGGTTCAATTTTAATCATCGGAATATTTATCAATTCAATTTTGTTGCCTATTAGTTCTTTCAACATTTCAAATCTGTCAGGCATTTGTGTGCTAATTACTCTCATATTTTAGAAATTAGAAACTAGAACCTTAAAATTAGAAGAATTTGGAAATCAAAGCTTTGTGCGAAATATTGTAAGTAGCAATTTCCAATATACTAATTTCTAACTATTCATTTCTCGTATAAACTCAATAATTTTACTGGCTCCTTTATCATAAAACGACAAGGCCAAATCTTTTGCAATTTTTTTAGCTTCCATTATTCCACCTGTCATTTCACCAGAAATAAACTGCGTACCGTCTGGCATGGAAATAAAACCTTTCATAAAAAAACTATCGTATCCAATTTTAGTATAGCAACCAACTGGCACCTGACAGCCTCCTTCAAGGGTGTTTAAAAAAACTCTTTCGGCTGCTCCGGCAATACTTGTTTCCGAATCGTTAATGGCATCAATGAAGTCTTGCACCCGGTCATCATTTCCCCTTATTTCAATTGCTATAATTCCCTGACTTACAGCTGGGATAATAGTGTTTTCATCGATTACTTCCGAAATATGTTCATCCAGACCAATCCGTTGTAATCCCGCTGCTGCCATGATCATAGCTGTGCAATGGCCTTCGCTCATTTTTCTTAAGCGGGTATTTACATTTCCCCTGATATCAACAATGTTAAAATTAGGGTTTATTTTTAATAATTGAGACCTCCTGCGTAAACTTGAAGTTGCTATGGTATCCGTTTTTTCATCCAACTCAGCTATTTTTTTCCCTGAAACACTTACAAATGCATCTCTGAATTCAGCACGTTTTAAAACCCCGCCTAATTTTAACCCATCTGGCAAAACTGTAGGCAGGTCTTTTAAACTGTGTACAGCTAAATCTACTCTTCCATCCAATAAGGCGTTTTCTATCTCTTTGGTAAACAGTCCTTTATCTCCAATTTTCGATAAGGCTACATCCAGAATTTTATCTCCTTTGGTTTTTATTATTTCAATTTCCACCTTTTGATCCGGAAATTTTGCTTCCAGTTCACTTTTGACCTTGTTTGCCTGGTAAAGCGCCAACTGGCTACCTCTCGTTCCTATCGTTATTGGTTTGTTCATTTGTTATGTGTTCAAAATTCTAAAGTAATCATTTTTATATCCAAAACCCAGGAGAGTATCCTGGGTTTTTTTAGATAGGTTCAGCTACAAACCTAAATAAACTGTAATATGAAAAGATTAACTATTTATTTTTCTAATTCAAAAAGTTCGTAAATGGCCTCAATACTCTGTTTGCTTTCTCCGTTTTTGACCATATTTCGGAGGTTGCGGATAAACAACCGTGCATATTTATCACTAATGTGTTTCCCGTATTCTTCTACTTTTGAATGTTCGGTAATGCCATTTACTTTTACAAAACCTTCTATCTCTGATTGATTTATTTTTTCAAAATTTGTTTTAATTTTTGAAAAAATTGGCGATAATCCTCTAATCATTAGCCAGTCCATAAAATCTTCGCTGACTTCTTCAATAATTTTCATGGCATCTTCAGCTGCCTCTGTCCTTTTTTGAGTGGTACTGTTTACAATCTCAGTTAAATTATCCACTGCAAATAGGTCAATACCTTTTAAACTATTAATTTTAGGATCAATATTCCTAGGAACAGAAAGGTCTATAAGTAGTTGATTATCATTTATTTCCCTTAAGCTACTCACCCTTTCCATCATTTTTTTATCAAGCAGGTAGTTTTGAGAATCGGTGGCAACAATTACAATATCACTTTTTACCAAATATTCTTCAATTTCGCTTAGGCCAATCCCTTTTCCATTGTATTTTCCGGCCAGTGCTTCAGCTTTTGCCACTGTTCTGTTGGCAACATACAACGATTTCATTTTTCGTTTACCCAAACTTGTTAGTACCAATTGCCCTGTTTGGCCTGCACCAATAATAAAAACTGAACGCTCGGAAAGTTTTGGGAAATGTTTTAGACAAAGATCTACTGCCGCAGAGCTTACCGAAGCAGAACCCTCGTTAATGGTAGTTAAACTACGAACTTTTTTACCAGCTTCAAAAGCTTTTGTAAATAAACGTGATAAAATGGTATCAACAGATTTAATTTCTTCGGCCATGCAAAAAGCATCCCTCACCTGGCCAATAATCTGGTCTTCGCCAATTACCAATGAGTCAATTCCCGAAGTTACTTTAAATAAATGTTCTGCCACCTCTTTGCCCGATTTGAAATAGAAAGATGACTTGTGTGAGCTTGAATAACTTTTTAGTGTACTTAATGCACCCAAAATAACTTCAAAAGCTTCTTCCTCGATTCTTTTTCGGCAATGGAAATAAATTTCGGTGCGGTTACAGGTGGATAAAACAACCAAACCTTTATGATCTGCATTGTTTTTAAGGATTTGTGAAAACTTGACTATATCTTCCGGCGAAAAAGCATATTTCTCTCTAATGCTTATGTCTGCTGATTTGAAACTTGTACCGATAAGTCCTATCATTTTTCTTTTTCTTTATCTCTGACAAACTTAAGAATGAAATCTGAAGAAATTCTGAATTATTAGTTCAGAACTAAGACAAATCGGCTAGGAGCTTCACATTTGCTAAATATTAAGCTTTTTTTAGCAAATCGGAATTACGAACTCTTTTGATGGTGCAGTTTCCAGGTGCTATTATCTTCTTCGTCGGTAACAATTATATAATCTTCTTTTTTGTAATAATCAATCCAAAAGTATCTTTCATTTCCATCAACCACACGAAGAACAAATCCTTCAGTTTTATCTTCATAAGTTTCGTAACTTTCGATAGAGAACCTGTACCATTTTTCATCTGTTGCAAAGAAAACATCAGTTATTTCCTTATCTGATGCCTTAACTTTAAACATAACATCAAATTTTTCGCCTTTAAAAATGAGTTTGCGTTGTGCGGATAATTGGCTGAATGTTAACAAGATAAAGACTATTGCAAGTAATAATTGAGATAATTTTTTCATAAAAAAAGTTTATACGCTTAAAAAGTTGTAATTATAGCCAAAATTTCTAAATACAACAATTGCATTAAAATTATTTTGAGAAATTTGCGCTTTTAAAGAACTCGTTATAATAAGAAATAATACTACTGAAAATTTCTCAGCTTTCGTCATCTCTTTTTTGTTTAGCAAAATTTGATCCATTAATCTGTTACAAAATTAAAGTACCTTCGAATTGCGAGTAGGGGGGGATAACCGAAATAAAAGGGTGACCCCTTATATGCAATATGGAAAAGCAACCAAAACAAAAAAGGCTAAATACCCCTCTGTAAATATCTGATTTACAATGTTTATGATGTTGGGGTCGAATTCGTGGCTCACTTCCTTGAAAAAGAGCGAGTTAGGTTTTGCAGAGCTTCATTGTTAACTCATTATGCTTTAAACATTGCACTCAATTTGATTAGAAGGGGTGTCAAAAATATTCCTTTAAACAGCAGGTATTTTGATTTTATTAATAATTACTTAAGAGCCTTGGTTTACTGATATTCTTAAAGGAAAAACACCTCTAAAGCAATGTTCACCATATCATCTTATCAAAAAAGGATTAGTCCCGAACATTGCATTTTACGGCACAAATGATAACTATGTACCTTTTGAAACAATCAACAAATTTGCAAAAGCAACTTCGAAGGCCAGTAATGATTTTGAATTGAAGGTTTTTAAGGAAAAAGGGCATTTTTTGTTAGTTAATAGGGAAACCAGACAATAAACATTACTTATGGCAAAAGCGTTTTTGCAAAAGTTGAAATAGCTACCAAAAACAAAAAAGTGAATTTCATCAAACAACCTTTTATTGCTAATATCTCTTTAAGCCTAAGACCCATTCTGTTTTAAAGTATTCTTTGATTTTTTGCAACAATGCATTAAATTTACAGCCCTAAAAAACCAAACGTACCAAAGCTATTATGCTAAAAATCAGGGCTGTAATTTTGGCATTTGTCATTGTCAATGTCACTACAATTAACGCACAAGAAGGGTTTTCGGAGTGGGAGAAAAACTATTTTCAAAAAAATGCAAGTTTTAATCAGCAAGAATTTGTAAAAAAAGTCAGCTTCCCTTTTTGCATTAAACTTCCCACTGTAAAACCATCAAAGTACAGTATGGATATCAGGCGAGGGTGGGACGCCTGCTTAAAACGGAGTTTTGCCGCGTTTTTTACCGAATCTAAATCGTATAAATACAGCAAAAGAGTGGCCCTGGTTTATGGTTTGTTTAATTTGGGTAATTATGATGTTTTCAACTACCAGGCAGCTTTAAAAGATAATTTTAATGATACCCTTTGGGTGGAGGAAACTTTTAAAGCCATGCTGCCAGTGTTAAAGGAAAGTTGGTACTTGCTTGATCGGGATACCCGCAATATTTATATCTCCATTTTAAAACATGCCGACAACTACCTTCAAACCTTTGATTATGAGGAAGAAAAACTATACTGTAACCAATTGATAGTGCTTTCAAAACCAGAACAATTTATTACCCTCGGCATAAATTCAAAGCAAAAAAATGAATTTAGAAAAGCTGAAGCCTTCATTTTTAGAAGAATAAGAAATGCCAAAGAACACAAAGGAAACTGGACTATTGATTGGGTTAAAAAAATGGTAAATTTGATAAAAAGAAGTTTGGTAATTAGTTAATTTATTCAGTTGCAGCCATGCAAAAAGCCAGATGACTTCTAATACAGCTTCTGCCTTTTGATTAGATAAGGAATCAGCACTTCTTTAAAACCGCCCTTAATATCTGCTTCAACAAAATCAATTTTGTACTGGGCACACTTCAGTTTTAACTCCTCAAATGCGGCAGATGATTGCTGTTTAAACAAGTCGCGAACATCATTGGGGTTCAATTTTATTGCTTTTCCTGTTTCCAAATCAATAAATTTGTAAGGACGGTTTTGATAATCAAATTCAATTTCAAATGACTTGTCAACTACATGAAAAAGAATTACTTCGTGTTTATTGTGGCGAAGGTGCTGCATGGCTGAAAAAATCTCATCAGAGCTTTGATCTGCAATCATATCACTAAAAATAACCACCAATGACCGTTTATGAATTTGTTCTGCAATAGCATGCAGTGTAGTTGCAATGGAAGTTCCTTTTTTTAATTGGTACTCTTCTCTTTCAAGCAAACGGCTAAGTTCGGCATACAACCTTTTAGTGTGGGTGGATGAAAGCCTAGCTTCTGTATGCAATTCAGTAGTATCTGAAAAAAGTGTAAGGCCAACTGCATCACGCTGTTTATTAAGCAGATAGATGAGCGAAGCTGCTATCAAAACCGAAAAAGAGAGCTTGTTTTGTGTGCTTTTTTTTCCAAAAGGGAACAACATCGATGAAGAAGTGTCAATCAGTATTTGGCTACGCAGGTTAGTCTCTTCTTCGTAACGTTTTACAAAAAGTTTGTCTGTTCTTGCAAACAGTTTCCAATCAATGTGGCGGGTCGATTCACCTTTGTTATACAAGCGGTGTTCGGCAAATTCAACGGAAAAACCATGAAAAGGACTTTTGTGAAGCCCTGTAATAAAACCTTCAACGACTTGTTTTGCCAAAAAATCGAGTTGGTTAAATTGCTGAAAATCTTGTATTTCTATGGTGCTTTGCACGTATTAGCCATTTGTCATTAGACATTAGTCATTAGATTAATCTTTGTCAAAAAATGACTAAGGACCAATGCCTAATGACCAGAAAAAAAGCAGACAAAACCAATAAGCCTGTCCGCTTCTAATTTCTTTAATAGATTTTTTTATAAAATTGCCTCCAGTTTTCCTGCAAGTACTTTTTTAGGCACAGCACCTACCTGCTTATCAACTTGTTCTCCTCCTTTAAAAAACAACAAGGTTGGAATGTTTCTAATACCGAATTTCTGTGCAGTTTCAGGGTTACTATCAACATCAATTTTTACCATTACAGCTTTATCAGCATAATCATCGGCCAATTCTTTTACAATTGGGCCAACCATTCGACATGGGCCACACCATTCAGCCCAAAAATCAACCAAAACCGGTTTATCTGATTGCAATACAACCTCTTCAAAATTAGTGTCAGTTCCTTCTATTACCATGATATATTTTTTTTGAATTTTTAAATGAATGTTTCTACAAATGTAAGTATTTAGTTTTAAAAAAGAATGATTCTAAATAAGAAAAAATGTTAAAGAAGCTGATGTATTAAAATAACAGTTATTGATACATTTTGCTTATAGACCTGCAAATTCTAAGATTATTTTAAAGTTATGGATGAAAGCAAAGAGTCAGAAGTCGGAAGAAAAGAAATAAGTGTTTATGCTCTTCATTCTCCCTTCAACCACAAAAAACAAATATTTAAACAATCTAAAATTTGTGGTAAACAACTACACAATCACAAAACTTTTCCTTAATCAAGAACAAAGTCCTTTAAATTTTTTTGTCATTTTCTGATAGTACGATACCTCTTGTTTTTAAAGTGAGCGAAATAGCCTGAGTTTTTCCTTTGAAAAATTGTTTCGTTTTGTTTAATGTACTGTCAGTGAGTGACTTCAAAGTGGTGGATAGGGCTGCTTTTTTGCCATTGAATGCAGGTGATTTTGCTGCAAAATCGCTCCAGGTTTTGTCGGGGTGTTGCAAAATAAAAAAGAGTCCACTTGTCCAGCAGCCCAGAAAAACGAAATCAGCCTCATTGAAATCATCCTAAACATAGTTTTAAACCGGGATAGCTTTTGCCTCAAGGCCCAGGCCATTTAAGTAATCCCTTATTGCAAAACCATACTTTTTTGTGGTGCCGGTTTTGCTTTGGTGAATAATTAATGAAGTTTTCATAATTATTTTCATTTTACGGATAATTACAATTTATCAGTTTTAGTTTTTGAGGAAATAAAAATGCGGATGTTCATTTGAATCATTCAGAT
>JBNKJW010000229.1:0-5002 GCA_050291445.1 Bacteroidales bacterium
TCTATTAGATTTGATTAATTTTTGCATAAATCACACCAATTTTTCTAGAACTATCCCGATAGTCCTTCAAAAATTTGTTGCAATTTCTGCTAAAAATTAATTCAAACTGTGTGAATATTTTTAATCGAACTCAGGTTAATACTTGTGCAAACTATAATTGCTGATAAAGTTAACTATTTCAATAGAATCATTAAATATTCTGTAAATTAACGAAGTTTGACTGGTTACAAGGCATTTTCTGAGGCTTTCAATTTTAGATTTTGGGCACAGGTTTTTATTTGTCTGCAACTTTTTAATCAATCTTTCAGTTTTGTTGTCAAAATTTTCAGCATCTTTAACAGACCATTCATTAATTATGTAGGTAAGTATTTTTAAGTAAGAAAGCTCTGCTTGCGGTGACCAAAAAACTTCCAAACCTTTAGTCATGGCTATCTAAAAGGTTATTGATTTTTTGCCTGACTTCTTGGTGAGATATGCGCTCTCCTTGGTTTAACTGTTCAATACCAGTTTGTATTGAGCTTTTCTGTTCATCAGTTATTGTGTCCCACCAATCAGCCTCTTTGTTCTGTAATTGCAACAAATATTGCCTGATTGCAAATAATATGTCAATATCGTTAGTTTCAACAATCAACCTATGTAGATCACTTTTTAATTCAGCTGTATTCATAATAACCAAACTTATTATATGATACAAATTTAGTTAATATTGCTATTAAAAAAAACTTTAGCACAGCTCTGTAAAGTTTACTCTCTCCTCAACGCCTTTATCGGAACCGATTTTAATACAGCTTTTGTTGGAAAATAAATCCACAAGAAACCACTTAATAGTACAATTACAATTATTACAAACACAAAAGTGCCCGGAATTTCAAATGATGGTGATAAAATACTCGGCAATATGCCAATAATTGCGGCAAAAATACCAACTCCAATTCCCATAAAAAGCAAGAAAAGGTTTTCTTTTAGAACCAAATTAAACAATTGTTTTTTGGTGAACCCAATTGCTGTCATCAAAGCCAGTTCTGGTTTTCTTTCAATCATGTTACGAAGTAAAACAATGCCCAGGCCAATGGTGCCTATTAAAACTCCAAGCCCACCTAATATCATAAAAACGGCTAAATAGGTGTTGGTAACTGAGTTAAATTCATTTAACCGATCGGTTGTTTTTTGAACTTCAATACCATAATCCACCAACTGGCTGTTTAAAACCTTACTAATCTGCTCAGTGTTTTCAGAATTTGCATCAACCAGCATTATTTTGGAACCACTCACAGATGGGAAATGTTTGGTGAAAAATCGATCGTCAATCATAACATTTCCCTGAAAAATTGAATTGTTTAATCCTGCAATAATCAATAACTTAATTTCTTTTCCTTCTTCATTTAAATAAACCAGGGTGTCGCCTACTGCTTTTTTCAAACCCCAAACAAGAACGGTTTGATCAATAATTGCCGGTATTACGTTTTCGCCAAATTCATTTGAAAGGCTTGCCCAAACTTTATCATTTTCAATGCCTTCCGCTATTTTTGCAAATGAAAAGGACATCCTTTCCTGCAATTCTTTGGCATTAATGCCCAGAATTTGAGGCTTTTGTACCTGATTTAAATTAAGACAGCTGGCATCATCGCCTTCAAGGTTATGAAATTGCATAAAATGGGTCTCTGGTGGCAAGTCATTGCCTGAAATTCCCAGCTTTTCTTTTCCCTCTATATTATTTAGGTCTTCTAAAATGGACATGCTTGTTTCTGCCCAAAAAAGGTAGCCTCCAGTTCCTGACTGTTTCCGCTCATCCGAGCCATAAAATGTTTGTCGGTTGGCTCCTGTAATCAAAATCACAAAGGTACCAAGTGCCAACAAAATAATAGTTGTTAAACTTCGCGAGGTATTTCTGATTGAATTCTTAATGGATAATTCATTAATAGTTAGGGTATTGGCAGTTTTTTCAGGTTTTTTGAAATACCAATGAATTAAAGCACCGAATCCTATTAAAACCAATCCTCCGGCTGATAAAAACAATCCTGCACTGGTTTCGATTGATGTAGCAAAGGAATATGCCAGAATTAGTATAATAACCAGGAAGGAAGCTATTGCAACAATTTTCGAAATTTTTGTCCCGGCTTTAGTTGCCGCTGACAAGGAAATCTTGTTTTTTATCAAAAACGCTATTGGTTGTTTAAGTTTCTTTTTACTTACAAAATAGATGGAGAGTAACCCAATCAGGGCACCCGAAAACGCACCAATTGCAAGGGTTGAAGGCTTTATAAATATACTTATCATATTGGTTCTGACAACATCATACCACACTGAATTTAAGCCTATTAGCATGGCGTAGTTGTATAGAATTCCTACAAATGCGCCTAGAATTCCGCCTAAAACAGCAATTATTACCGATTCCCAAATCCTGATTTTCAGGATCATTTTTTTGCTAAAACCCAAACCAGCTAAAACTCCAGTTTCCGACGACCTTGATTCTGTGTTTAGTGCATGTAGCAATAAGGTAAGCAATACTCCTGCTACAATCACAAAAAAACTTAAACTAAGAAAAAGTTCACCAAAATCAACCGCATTAACAGTTGCCGAAACTCCCTGTTCATAAACACTTTGTACTGAAAGATTGAAATCGCCAGGGTGCAACTGGGCAATTAATTTCCTTTTGAGCTCGGAAGGGCTAATTATGGTCGAATCAAAGCGCAGAGCAGTTAGTTTGCCAAACTGATTTTGCCAGAGTTTCTGCCCGGCTTTAAGCGAGATATAGGCTTTTGGGGTGCCTTTGTATTCGTTCCAATAAGCTTCATCTTTGTCCCTGATTTTATCTAAATCAATGGGCACACCTGTTTCCCAATCCCTGCAATGTCCGGCATTTGACAAACCAGGGAATGATGGCATTAGTGATTTTAATGCTTCATTGGTTTTTGTTGGAATAATATCTTTAACAATAAATGTTTTAGATTTTTCTTGCAATTTGCGCAAAGAACCAATAATGTAGTATTTTAAATTCAATGAATCGCCTGGTTTTGCAGCTAAATCCTCGGCCATCCAGCTATTTATAATTATTTCATTTTCAGCAAGTTTCCCTTTTGAGATAATTTGGTCTGCGGCTGCTACAAATGAATAAGGAGTTGATTTGTCGGCCTTACTAATTTCGTTTACTAGATAAGTGAGCACTGGTTGGCTGGGAATCTCCAATTTTTCTATTGCATTTGAGATTTGCTCATCAATAAATATTCGTTCTGAACTCAGTTCATAGCTGCCACTTGAATCTAAATAATTAAGGTGTAAACTAATGTCTTCAGTTTGCCAAAGATTTGAAAGGCTTTTGTTAATCTGCTCTTTGCCAGCAATTTGCCCGTTGTTAGCTATAAGGATGAGGTTACTTAATCCGTTTAATTCAAGTTTTTCAGCCAATAAATTTCTTGAAAGAAAAATATTGTATGGGGCTTTTTGATCGCTTCTAATGCTAAACCTTCCCAACTGGTTTTCATCCAAAATAGCTTTTATTGTTAACCTTAACGAAACAGAATGGTTTTCCTGAGAGGCGAAAGGGGCATTTAAGGGAATTACTTCTGCGTTTTCAATCCTTAAAAGTAGTTCATCATCTTTTTTTAAACTTAATTTTCGGGCAATGTTTTCACTGATTAAAACTTCATTATCAGTTAGTTCAATGTCTTCTGCATCAGAAAATTGCCAGAAGCTTTTTTCTATCCCATAAACCTTGGCTTTGTTTATTCTTTGGTTACTTTCAGTATTTATAGCAATGCCTTCAGCAGCAAGTAGGGGAGATGTATGCACCTTTAATTCGTTTGCTAAATTGTAGGCTAGTTGACTTCTTACAAATCTATCGCCTGTTATTAAGGCATATTTTGTCTTTCCAAGTCTTAAATCGACCATTTGTCTTAGGCTGCCTTTTACCGAATCACCAATTATTAATGCCCCGGTAAGTACAGCAGTACTTAAAATAGTACCTGCAAGCACGGCAAGTTGTTGTTTTCGGTAGAAAAATAAGCTACGGATGATTAGTTTAAAAATATTCATTGAGCCATGGTTTAATATGTAGAAATGCTCCGTGGTTCTCTGTGAACCTCTGTGTAATCTTTTATTTTTTAATTAGTTTACCATCAACGAGTTCATAAACTGTCCCCATCCTTTCAGCAAGTTCCAGCGAATGAGTAACCACAATCAAAGCCAAATCAAACTCTTTATTCAATTGGATTAAAATATCGCCAAGTTGCTTTGCCGCTGCTGCATCTAGCGAGCCTGTTGGTTCATCTGCCAACAAAAGTTTTGGCTGATTGATGAGGGCCCTTACAACAGCCGCACGCTGACATTCACCTCCAGAAAGTTGTCCTGGTCGCTGAAATAATTTTTCTTCGAGGCCAACACTTTTAATTAACTCCATAGCCCGTTCCTTAGCTGAATCTTTTAACTTTTTATTCCTTAGTGGAATGGTTGGCAGCAGAACATTTTCAATTAAGGTAAGTTGCTCAAGTAGATGGTGCATTTGAAAAACAAAACCAATGTCCTTGTTTCTTAGATCTGATAATTCATTGTCGTTTAGCGAGTTAATATTGTTCCCGTTGATGTTTGCTGTTCCACTGCTGGGTTGGTCAAGTGTACCAATAA
This sequence comes from Bacteroidales bacterium, assembly GCA_050291445.1. Taxonomy (GTDB): domain Bacteria; phylum Bacteroidota; class Bacteroidia; order Bacteroidales; family NBLH01; genus NBLH01. The sequence continues at coordinate 4,621 of JBNKJW010000229.1, forward strand.
TATTCAGCAGTGTACTTTTCCCACATCCTGATGGACCAACAATAGCAACTGATTCGCCTTTTTCAATAGCCAATGAAATGTCTTTAAGTACTTCTTGTTTAATTCCAGTTTGCGGATTTTCGTAGTATTTTGAGATGTTTTGCAGTTGAACGAGCATGTCAATATTCTTTATCTATTAGACAAGCTAAATTAATTAAAAATGTACGTTTTCAAGATTTAAAAGTCAGCAAATCGATGAAGCAAAAAAAAACTGCCCCGAAAATTCTTTCAGGGCAGTCATTCCATAAAATAATTAATAGTTGATTAATATTCATTCCAGCTTTTTATGCTGATGTTATTTATATCCAGCCTTGTAAATGAATAAATAAACGCGGAAGCCAAT
>JBNKJW010000230.1:0-36741 GCA_050291445.1 Bacteroidales bacterium
TAAAAAGAAAAGCCATAATCATACCATCTCTGCACTGAAAATTTCTTAAAATAACCCGTTATTATTTCAAAATTTTCAGTGCAGATCTAGCATAATTATGACTTTCTGTGCCCATTATTTTACATCGAACTCAGGTTAATAACAAAAATTGACATCAAAAAAACACTTATAATCAAACAATTAGCTTATAAAAAAAAATCAAGTCATGATATAATTTGTTAATTTGCCAGAAAACAAAACGGGTAATTCGTCATATTTTATATTTTTGATGTAATTAATGCTGAAAACTATTTGTAAACAAAATGACAAAAGCAATTACAAAGGGGGTACACCATATTGGCCTTACAGTTAAGGATCTTGAAAAAAGTGCTCAGTTTTTCACATCTTTACTTGGTTGGAAAGAAGTACGAAGAAAAGAAGAATATCCAGCAATATTTGTAACAGATGGAACTATAATGCTTACCCTTTGGGCCATAAAAGAAAAAGCGCCGAACTTATTCAACAGAAAAAAAAATGTTGGCTTGCATCATTTAGCTTTACAAGTAGAAACAGAAAAAGATTTATTCGAAATTTATGCTCGTTTAAAACAACATCATGTTAAAATAGAGTTTGCACCCGAGTTTTTAAATGGTGGACCAACAAAACATATGATGTGTTATGATCCTAGCGGAATTCGCGTAGAGTTTATCTGGGTAGCAGATTAAATTTACTATCACATTAAAAAAAATAAATACCAGACGAATGAAAAGAACAAAAAGCCAAATTATAGTTTTATTTATTATAGCAACTACATTTCTATCACTTAGCCTTATTAAAACAAAAGACCCTATTGATACGCTTTTAAACCAAACAAAAGATCCTCAGCTAAAAGAAAAGATGGTATATTTTAAAAAGGGAGGATATGAAAAAGTAGTGAAATTTGAAAAATATGATGTCGAAGCAGTTATAAAATCGGCCAAAACATTTATCGGGACACCTCACCAAATGGGTGGCTTAACAAAAAAAGGGATGGATTGCTCAGGTTTGGTTATGGTGGCGCATCAACAAAACAATGTAAATATACCTCGCGATGGCAATGAACAAGCCCGGTTTGGCAAGATAATATTAAATAAACCAGATTTAAAACGAGGTAATTTGGTCTTTTTCCATTCTACTTATAACACTTCTAAGCTGGTGACCCATAGTGGTATTTACTTAGGAAACGAAAAGTTCATTCATGTCTCATCTAAAAAAGGAGTTAGTATTGCCAGCATTAATAGCAAATACTGGGCAAGTCATTATTTGTTTGGAACAAGCCTAAAGAAATAACAACACTTTGCTCTACACATTATTTGAAAAATACAACTGGCTTCTTTTTGAATACACTAAAAGAAAGTCACTACTAAATTCTGAATTATTAAGCTTAAAAATTGGGACTAGTATCATTTTTTTAAACTCTGCACAACAAGTTTTGCTTTTACTTAGGGATAACATAAAGCAAATCCCCTACCCTAACTGCTGGGATATTCCTGGTGGTGGGCTTGAAAATGGTGAAACACCAAAAGAGACCATTATTCGGGAAATGGAAGAAGAAATTGAACTTAAATTAAAAGCTCCAAAGCTGTTTAATGTGTATGTTAAAATTGACAGAATTGAATATACATTTTGGCAAAGAATAGATTTGGATTTAGCTATCACTCCCCTACACGAAGGGCAAAAGTTACAATGGTTCTCAAAAAAAGAAATTGAGAACCTTTCAGAAAGAAAAATTGCTTTTGATTTTAAGCCTATTTTGCTTGAGTTTTTTGAAAGGTTTGATTAAATTAGGGACACAGATTTAACTGATTGGGCTGATCAAACGGATTTTTTCTATGCGCTTTTAACTTCAATTATCGAACTAGTGTTAAGTCAAATTTGATATTTCTGTTAATTAACCAGGTGACAACACCTGGCTGGTGCACTTGTCAGGTGTTGCCACCTGACAAATTAGCCTTGACATGACACTAGCTACTTCGATCTTCCGTCTTCAAGCATTCATTCTGCCTAATACTTAATTTTATTCTTAAAGCTTTTTCTAAATTCATCAAATTTCTTTGTAGCGTATGTTCCATTTGCAAAATAACTAAGAATGCCCTCAAGCGTAGAGGGAGGCACAAAACCATGTAATTCGGTTATTTGTTGTCCTTTATTATTGATAAACAACAGTGCTGGCATCTGGAAACTTTGGCGCATATATGCCCTGGTTAATTCATGCGGGGCAAACTGTGCACCAGGTTTATAGGTTTTTCCAAAAAAAGTATAACTTTCAGCCGAAGCAGCATCAAATTTCACAGGAATAAAATGTTTATTCATGATATCGGCAATTACTTTGCTTTTGTAGTTGGTCGAGTCAGCCACTCTGCATGATTGGCACCAATTGGTATAAGTGCTTAAAAATATCAGTTTATTGGATTCTTTACTCAATTTTTCAGCTTCGGCAAAACTATACCATTTTATCTTTCCAGTAGTATCTGGTCGCATTGAATCTGGTATCGCATTTATTTCCTTTTCCTCGAAATTCTTTTTGTAGGTACATTTAAAATAACGATCAAAATCTTGCAAGTTTATCGAACTGTATAAATTCTCAGCAAAATAAATCAGAAAAGGCTCTATTTCAGCTACTTTTTGATAGCCTTGAATTGGATAAAACTTTTTATCGCGCCCCATGTATACAATTGTTGGGAAACTGTACCTGCCATTGAGTAAAAATTTAGCCAAATCATGCTTGGGTTTTCTCCCAACTCCAGGATTTGTGTAGGTTTTATTTTGAAACGTAAGTGTATCAAAAGTTTCAGCATCAAACCTTACATTAATGAAATTCTGGTTCATATAGCTGGCAATTCCTTTGTGGGCAAAAGTGGTTTTCATCATGTGTTTGCACCAACCACACCATTCGGTATACACATCAATAAAAAGTGGCTTTTTTTGTATTTCAAACAAGCTATCTGCTTCTTCAATGGTATACCACTTCACATCTGAGGGAGGAATAATTTCCTGAGAAAACAAAATCTTCGCATTCCACAAAAGTAAAACTACTAAAACACTTGTAATAAACCTTTTAATCATCATAACTACATCTTCTTATCGATACAATATTACAAAAAAAGCAGGCAAAATAAAATCACTTATTCCTACCACCCCGTCAAAATAAGATTGGAACACAGGCAAACTAAAGTACGAAACTACCTGGCAAACAAAAGGAACGCTAAATTTAGCAGGAGACAAACTTTATTGCATGGATGAGAAAAAAGGCAATATTGTGTTGGTAAAAGCAAACCCTGAAAAATTTGAAATTATTAGTTCTTTCCAACTTCCTAAAGGACAAGACCCATGCTGGTCGACCCCAGTAATAAATGATGGAACTATGTACGTTAGAAGAGGAAGCGCATTGCTAGCCTACAATATCAGTAAATTACCCTAAAAAACCACTACCATGAAAAAAATAGTAATTCTATTATTTTTGACACCAATTGTTGTTACCAGCCTAAGAGCACAAGACAAGAAAAAAGAGGCATCATTTCTGTAAGGACAGCATAAAAGTTATTGATAATAAACTCATGACATACATTTTCTATAAAAAAAAGGCAGTTATGATCAAATGAATGCTGCTTATACAACTGTATGGGAAGAGAGCGTAAAACAGTTCCTGGCTTATGATCAAAATGGCTTTTTTCGGTTTATCACAATTCATCGTTCGATACTGAAACAGAAAACCTAAAATGGGAAGTTGGAACAAAACTAATGGAGGATGTCGGGGATGAAATTTACTGCGCAAAATAATTATCAAATTGCCGGTTCCAGCCTTCAACGCAACCTTAGCAGAGCTCATAAAAATAAAGATGGGGTTTGGGTTGCCCTTGTAGAAATATGGTTACCAGTTATAGCGAAGAATTAGATCTAAATTCACAGAAAAAATAAGGGGCTGTCTCAAAACTAGATTTTGGACGCTGCACTTCGACAGGTGGTACACTGAGCTTGTCGAAGTGCTCAGTGTACCACCTGTCGAAGTGCTCAATATCCAACAATTTAATAATTCTTGAGACAGCCTCATTTTTTTAGCTATCAATTAAAACAATCACAACTGATATTGTAATAATTGGTGCCCAACCTCAAAATAAATTTTATCTTTTTTCAAACAATTCTAATAAATACATTCTATTAAATATATTTGTAGAACTTATTAGCTAATCAAAATAAAATAGTATGATTCGTACCACTTCTATTACCACAGCTTTATTTCTTTTATTATCAGTTACTTTTTTAAATTCCTGCTCAATGTTTTGCAAAAAAGGGAATGGAGAATTAGTCACTGAAAGCAGAAAAGTTGCAGAATTTGACGAAATAGAAATTGAAGGTCAAGCAACAGTATTCCTTGAACAGGGAACGGCACATTCAGTAAAAATAAAAATTGACAGTAACCTTGTTGAATTTATTAAAACAGAAGTTTCAGGGATGAAGCTAAAAATTAAAGAAGACAAGTGTTTAGAAGAAATAACTGAGTTTGAAATTTACATCACTACAACTAGTTTATCAAAACTTGAAGTTTCAGGATCGGTTGAAGTGAAGGGAGAAAATACAATAAAATCGGAAAAACTTTATCTTAAAGCAGGCAGTTCGGGCGAAATTAACTTAAACCTGGATGTAGATGACTTAGAGACTGTTACAAAAGGATCGGGCGAAGTAAAATTGGCAGGAAGGGCAGATCAATTCGATATTGAACTTGCAGGAGCCGGATCGTTAGATGCTTTCAGGTTGCAGGCAAAAGAAGCAGATGCAGATGTTTCAGGTGCTGGAACCTGCAAAATAAACGTGAGTGAAGAGTTTTATGGTGATGTAAGTGGCAGTGGAAAACTTTATTACAGAGGAAATCCAAAAAAAGTAAAAACAGATGTATCGGGTTCAGGAACTATTCAGGCAAAATAAGTGCCTTGACATTCATGGGGATGGAGAGTGGCCATATAATTTTATCTCACGAAATGAAGGTATTCCAAAATACACAGAAAGGCTTAAAAAGCTGGAGTAACAATTCATTGATTCATGGTCGCACTCAAGTCCTGATTTTCACAACCAGTGAATAGAAACCAGCAAACACCCTAACAGAAACCTAAAAATCGCCAGGGATTAACTTTACCTAATAAATTAAAACAACTATCTTTGCATCCCCGAAAATAAAAAAGCAAATTGATAGAAGGATGCCAAAAACAAAAGCGATAAATACAGAGGAAGCCATTCATATAAAAGGAGCACGCGTTCACAATCTTAAAAACATTGAGGTTATTATCCCCAGAGATAAACTAGTGGTTATCACCGGGTTATCGGGCTCCGGAAAATCCTCGTTAGCTTTTGACACGCTCTATGCCGAAGGGCAGCGCAGGTATGTTGAGAGCCTTTCTTCTTACGCCCGGCAGTTTTTAGGCAGAATCCACAAACCTGAGGTTGATTTTATTAAAGGCATCCCACCGGCAATTGCCATTGAACAAAAAGTAAATACACGGAACCCTCGTTCAACTGTAGGTACATCGACCGAAATTTATGATTTTTTAAAACTTTTATTTGCAAGAATAGGAAGAACTTATTCACCAGTTTCGGGAAAAGAAGTAAAAAAAGACAGTGTTAGCAGCATTACCAACAGGGTTCTTGAATACAGCCAGGGTACCAAATTTCAAATACTTGCACCTTTAATTATCCCTAAAGGACGCACTTTTATAAAACAATTGGAAGTATTACTAAAGCAAGGGTTTTCAAGAATTGAAATTAATGACAATACTTTAAGAATTGAAGATTTGATTAATAAAAAAGAAAAACAAAGCAAGGATACTTTTTTATTAATCGATCGTGGTGCAGTAAGCAATGATGAAGACAATATAAGCCGAATTTCAGATTCGATACAAACAGCGCTTTTCGAGGGTAAAGGCCATTGCTTTATCAAGTTTCACATTGATGATAAGATAGTTACAGAAAGCTTCTCGGACAAATTTGAACTGGATGGTTTGGAGTTTATAGAGCCCTCAGTTCATCTTTTTAGTTTCAACAGCCCAGTTGGGGCTTGTCCGAAATGCGAAGGATTTGGAAAAATTATTGGTATTGATGAGGATTTAGTCATCCCCAATAAAAATCTTTCAATTTATGATGGTGCAATTGCTTGCTGGAAGGGTGAAAAAGTGGGTAAATGGAAAGATGAACTGGTATACAGTGCCGATAAATTTGACTTTCCTATTCACAAACCCTATTTTGAATTAAGCGAGGAGCAAAAAGCACTACTTTGGACAGGGAACAAACATTTCAAAGGTCTTGATGCTTTTTTTCACATGCTCGAAAAAGAAAACTACAAAATTCAGTACAGGGTTATGCTTTCAAGGTACAGGGGCAAAACCACTTGTAATATTTGTAAAGGCTCAAGGTTAAAAAAAGAAGCACTATATGTAAAAGTTGGCGATATAACAATGGACAAAATTGTAAATCTGTCCATAGAAAAACTAATTGCTTTTTTTGACAAACTAGAGCTCACTAGTTACGAAAATGAAATTGCACAAAGAATTCTAATTGAAATAAAAAACAGGTTACGCTTCTTGAATGATGTAGGCCTTTCCTACCTTAATTTAAACAGGTTATCCTCTACCCTTTCAGGTGGCGAATCTCAGCGTATCAATCTTGCTACCTCACTTGGCAGCAGTCTGGTAGGTTCACTGTATATTCTGGATGAACCAAGCATAGGCTTACATTCTCGAGATACCCACCTGTTAATCAAGGTATTAAAACACTTGCAGGAAATTGGGAATACCGTTGTGGTTGTGGAACATGATGAAGAAATAATCAGGGCTGCTGATCAAATAATTGATATAGGCCCACTGGCAGGAACTCACGGCGGAGAGGTTGTATTCACAGGCTCACCAGATGAGCTTTTAAAGGATGAGAAAAGTATGACCATGGAATACCTTACGGGAGCAAGAAAAATTGAAGTTCCTGCAAAAAGGCGAAAATGGAAGCACGCTATTGAAGTGGTAAATGCAAGAATGAACAACCTGAAAGGTATTTCGGTAAAATTCCCACTTAACATACTTACTGTTGTTACCGGAGTTAGTGGTTCAGGTAAATCAACATTGGTCAACAATATATTGAATACAGCACTAAGCAAAAGGATAAAAGGCTATGGCGAAAGTACAGGCCTGTTTGAAAGATTAAGTGGCGATATTGAATTAATAAAAGACATTGAATTTGTTGATCAAAACCCCATTGGAAAGTCATCGCGTTCGAACCCGGTTACATACTTAAAAGCGTATGATGAAATCAGAAAATTATATGCCGACCAGCCTGCCTCAAAGGTTAACAATTTTAAACCAGCCCATTTCTCGTTTAATGTTGATGGAGGAAGATGCGAAGAATGCCAGGGCGAAGGCGAAATTAAGGTTGAAATGCAATTTATGGCCGATGTACACCTGGTTTGCGAATCATGCGGAGGAAAGCGCTTTAAAGAAGATGTTTTAGATGTAAAGCATAAAAGCAAGAGCATATTCGACATCCTTGAAATGACTGTAAATGAAGCAATTGACTTTTTTGGCACTAAAAAAAGTAATACAGAAAAAAAAATAAGTGCTAAGCTAAAACCCTTGCAGGATGTTGGGTTAGGTTATGTAAAACTCGGACAATCCTCAAGCACTTTAAGTGGTGGTGAAAGCCAACGTGTAAAACTTGCATCCTTTCTTAGTAACGAAACAGGAAAAGACCATTGTCTGTTTATATTTGATGAACCCACAACTGGTTTGCATTTTCACGATGTAAATAAGCTTTTAATGGCTTTCAATGCCCTTATCGATAAGGGGCACTCGGTGCTAATTATTGAACACAATCCGGAAATTATTAAATCTGCCGACTGGGTAATAGATTTAGGTCCCGAAGGAGGAGAAAAAGGTGGTTCTGTTGTGTTTGAAGGACTCCCAGATGATATTGTAAATTATAAAGGCTCTTATACTGGAAAATTTTTAAAAGAAAAACTTAAGGGATAACCTCAATTATTTATCCTTTTTCTCTTTATCAGGCTTTTCAATAAACAAGCGAGCCTGCTCAGTAACTAAAATATAAAACAAACTCCTTCTTGAAATAAACTGGCTATTAAAATAAGGTTGTTTAATGGTAAAAAAACTTGTTTTTTGATTGGTTGCAACCTTATATACAAAATTATTATAGGTACTATCAACTTCAACTAGCTCCCCAACATAGTTCAAAACATCCAGGTAGGCTTTAAGTGTTCTGTTGTCTTTTGAAACTATGCCAAAAGAAACACATAAATCTTTAAATAAATTTATTTCGTAAGTAAAAAAAGGGTATTGTTGATCTGTTTTATAAGTTAATAATACAGCCTTCTGCCCAATTGTATCCACCTTTAAGGTATATTGATTAGATAAATTGTAATAGCTACGAATATACTTTTCCGTTTTGCCCAACATGTTATGCTGAGAAGAAATCTCATTAATGAATAAAAACAATAGGGTTATTATCACAAATAGTTTTTTCATAAGCTAAAAAATTCACGTAAAAATGATAAAAAACATTTAAAATAAGCGCCTTCTGCCATTATTTTTTTGATGAATATTAAATTAATCTTTCAACAAAATTGTTTAAAATAAGATAAAAAAGCCTTGACCCATCCCCTAAAAAAGTCACCATAGAAACATAAAAAACTACTAAACAAACACTTAGCAAGCTAATAATTAGGAAAATGTTAATATTTTATTTTTTAATCTCCCTTTAATGACAATTTCGTATCTTTATATCTATTTTAAAGCAACCAATAAAAAAAATTTGATGTCTAATAGACTATTATTATTATTTACATTTGGTTACTAAACCTTTATAAACATTTTTTTATGGCTTCATTATCACCAATCTCGGGCAATTTAGGCTTAGAAAAAGCAGCACACTTGCTTAGAAGAGCAACATTCGGCCCTACAAAAACAGAAATTGAAGATTTCGCAGCAATGAATGTCGATGAGGCATTAAGTGCCTTGATGACACCATTGGCAGATCCCGATCCTCCAATCGATCCATTAACAGGATCAAATTGGCTTCCCAAACCAGGCGAATTAAACAGTGGAGATGATACACTTTTCAGCTACTTTCAGGCTTGGTTTATTGAATTAATGAGAACTACAGGCACAAACCTGAGGGAGAGGATGGTTTTTTTCCTTCATGCACATATGCCTGCAGATCATTTGGTAATACAAAATTCAACGTCACTTTATTATCAAAATGCACTTTACAGGCAGTATGCTTTTGGTAGTTTTAAAGAATTATTTGGTAAAGTTTGTGTTGACAATGCAATGCTAAAATACATTGACAACACACTTAACGATAAAGACGTTCCAAATGAAAACTTTGCCCGGGAAATGTTTGAATTGTATTCTATTAGTAAAGGCCCACTAATGGCGGCTGGTGATTATACCAATTATACAGAAGCTGACATAAAGGAAGCTGCACGGGTACTAACCGGTTTTAAATGCAACTTTGAATTTGATACCATTGATGCAGATACAGGCTTACCACGTGGCAAAGCTGCTGATGCATTAACAGAAGCAGCCACCAGGCATGATGCCGGAACCAAAACCTTTTCTGATAAATTTGGTAACACTCAAATTTCACCAGATCTTACTATGATGGTAGGAAATGAAGCAACTGAAGAAGGAGCTTTGGATGAAATAAGCCAAATGATGGACATGATTTTTGATCAGGAAGAAACAGCCAAATTTATTTGTAGAAAACTTTACAGATATTTTGTCTATTACCAAATAACTGATGATATTGAAAATACGATTATTGCCCCATTAGCTACTACATTACGAAATAACAATTATGAGCTTTCGTATGTTTTAAACCAATTATTAAAAAGCGAGCATTTTTATGATGCAGAAGCTGATGGCGCCACCAATAACGATCATATTGGTGCAATTATTAAATCACCTCTGGATTTAATAGTTGGAACTTTCCGGTTTTTTGAAATTGAAATGCCTAATCCGACAACCAATCTTGAAGATTTGTATGACTTTGCCTACGGAGGTGGAATTTTAAGGCACCTTTCAAACCAGGGCATGAAATTTTTCAAGCCCATTGATGTGGCCGGTTATCCACCTTATCATCAGGTGCCTGCATTCAATAGAAACTGGATATCACCCAACTGGTTGGCCACTAGATACCAATTTGGCTATCAGGTAATTAATGGAGTTGAAAATGAAGGAGGTACAATGGTTTACAAACTGGATACGGTTGCCTGGGTAGAAAATAATATTGCACCAGGAGATGCCGCTAACCCAGCTATAATAGTTAATAAATTAGTGCAATTTATGTTTCCTAAACCAATCCCAAATGATAGAATTAACTTTTTCCTGAATGTTATTTTTCTAGGAAACAACAATGGGTCGCACTGGGTTGAAGCCTGGGATGCTAAAATCCAAGGAGATGATACTATGGCGAGAACTATGTTAGACGACTTGATAGGTGGTTTAATGCAAACTCCTGAATATCAGCTTTCTTAATTCATTTTTTATTTTAACAAAAAAACAAAACCATGGATAGAAGAAAATTTTTAAAACAATTAGGAGTTGCCGGAGCCGCCCCAATATTACTCAATGGAATCCCATTAAATGCCCTTGCTGCTAACAGTCCATTGATGAAAATGCTTGCAGCCAGTGACACTGACAGAGTAGTGGTATTCATTCAGTTACACGGGGGAAATGATGGCCTTAACACAGTAATTCCAGTTGATCAATATTCCGAATATAAATTTTTAAGAGCAAATATTGCTATCCCTCAAGATGGCGATCGTCAATATATACTTTTAGATTCCGACCCGGAAATTCCGGCAAATAAAAGGCTTGGCCTTCACCCTGATATGCAGGGTGTGAAAGATTTATACGATGAAGATGCAGCAGCCATTGTTCAATCAGTTGGTTATGAAAACATGAACCTATCACACTTTAGAGGTCGTGATATAATGTTTATGGGAATTGACTCTGATGAGCTAAACATTGCATCAAGCTGGCTTGGAAGATATTTAGATACTGAATTTCCAGGCTACCCTGAAGGTTATCCGAATGCGAATATGCCAGATCCATTAGGATTAGAATTAGGAAATGAAGTGACTTTAGCTTTCCAAAGGGAAAACAGTATTCCAGGAGGAATTTCAATAGCCGATCCAGCTGCATTTTTTGACTTAATAAATTCGGTTGGAGTTGAAGATATACCAGGTGAATTCCCTGACAGTTATTATGGTGATGAACTGGAGTATTTGATGAAATTTGAAATCAAAACCAATGACTATGCAGAAAGGTTAAGAGATGTATACAATGCAGGTGAAAATGCAGCATCAGTTACTTACCCCGAACTATACCCTTTTACAGCTCCTACGCAATATATCAACAACCCTCTTTCGGGCCAATTGAAAATTATTGCACGACTTTTAAGTGGAGGTATTAAAACAAGGTTGTTCATGACAAGGATTGGAGGTTTTGATACACACGCTGATCAAGTGTATGTGGATAGATCTGGCTCTATTCCTGAGGCTCAACCAACCTATGGAAGGCATGCAGCGTTATTGTATCATATTTCAGAATCTGTAAAAGCTTTCCATGATGATTTAAAAGCACAAGGGCTTGATGACAAAGTTTTAACTTTAACTTTCTCAGAATTTGGCCGTAGGGCAGAATCAAATGCCAGCCATGGAACCGATCATGGAAAAGCCTTCCCAATTTTAATGTTTGGAAGTGGCTTAAACCCTGGTGTTTATGGTGAAAATCCTGACTTAAGTGACCTTGATGGCGGTAACCTGAAATACAATGTGGATTACAGGGAAGTATACACTACCATTCTTTCAGACTGGTTAGGTGTTCCGGATTCGTCAATTTCGGATATCGGGTTTGAAGAATATTTGAGCCAGAAAATAGGTGGGCTAATTGCTGCACCAGCTGCAGTTAATGATCTGACTGATGCGGTAAATGGGGGCTCAAAATTGCATTCATGCTACCCAAATCCTGCAGGAGACTATACAAAACTGAGTTATTATGTTGATGAAAATTCACTGGTTATTATCAGGTTATATAGTTCTTCAGGTAAATTGGTTAAAGAGGTGGTTAATAAAAACCAGCAAAAAGGTGAATATCAGGTTGATATTGACGTTTCGAAACTAAGTTCGGGAAACTATATTTACAGGATGCAAGCAGGCAAGTTCAAAGCTGCTAAAATCATGCTTATTGAAAGATAACTATCTCAAAATCAAATAATAAATAAAAGGGGCTGTTACTTACTTATAACAGCCCCTTTTAATTTCATTTTGTTCTTCAATTATTCTATATGTTCTTTAGGTATTTTATAAAACCCTATTCGCTTAAACCTCCCGGTTACTTTTGTTTGAACAAGGATACCAATTCCACCATCAGAAGTCTGTAAAAATGCCCCAACAGTTACAGGATTAGCAAAGCCTAAATACTTCTTCAAAATTAATTCGTTGGTTGCCATATCGTAGGCATAAATTACCACCTGGTTGCTATTTGTATTTGTTGCAAATACAATTGCATCTTTGCCTGCAACAGTCATTTGTTTTACCTTGGTTTCAGCCTCAGGTGCAATCTCTGCCAGATAAGCACCTCCCAAATCATCCATATTGGTAATTGAATTCATATCCAGACTGACAGTTGGCATAATAAAATGCTCACTAAAAACATAGCGTCCAAGTGCAAAATCATTCCCACTGAGTGATAAAAGACAGCCAGCACCTCCATCATAGCGATATCCCTGAACAACACCTGTTCTGTCGCCATTTGAAGCATCAACAAAAATTAAAGATAAAGTATAATTGTACAGTGCATTTACAAAATACTGTCCTCCAGAACCCACGGTACCTGTAAAAAAAGGAATATTTCTACCTGTTTTTATTAAATGATCAACAAGCAGTCCCTCTGCATCTTCATTCACCCTGAAATCCTTTTGCCACTGTATGGTAAACGAAGCATCAATTTTACTTAATCTAGAGCTTCGCGAATCTCTGTCGTAGCTTAATAGCAATATGTTATTATCTGGTGTTTTTGAAACTGCCAAGGGGTAAATTGCTTCATTTAAAGTAGCTACATGCGAGGCTGTTTGCCCACCATCATCTACCTGCAGAATATGGGTGCTTAAAGAAATTTCATCCATACAAAAAATATAGAAAGCACCATTTAGCTCAATCAGATTAGCAATTGGGTTAACATAAGGAGCTTCTATTTGTGCAGACCACACCATCTCCCCTTCCGCATCAACCCTGGAAATATAGGTATTTAACCATGTTCTTGCTGTATCGGCAGCAGTACCAGCTAAAATATAATATCCACTACTTGCCTCGGCAATATCTAAAGGGTAGTATGAAATATCGGAATTCGGATCACTATATATTTTTGTGAATATGTTTTCGGGGCTAATATCATTTTTTTTGCACGCAGCGAACAATGCAACCAGTACTAGAACAGGTAATATAATTTTGCTAATTTTATTCATTTTTAACAGATTAAGGTTTATAATTATTGACAAAATACTGCACCACCCCTTGAACTGGAGTTTTTACAAACCAACGGAACAATTACGTTTAGTGTTATTGCAATATTGCTGAATTTAAACTTATCAGGAACATCATATCCACCAGAAACCACCTGATTATTAACATATTGTGTTTCAGTAGTATTTAAATTGGTTATTAAAAACCTGTAATTCGCTTCTAACCCAATTCGAGTGTTACCTGCCAGGTAGGATATCCCGGCACCTGCTAAAAGACCAAAATGGTTTTTCCCGTATAAATCTTTTGAATTGGCTAAAGTTGTATAACTCAAAGATTGATTAGAGCCAACCAGGTTAGTGCTTGTTTCAACCACCGAAATAGACGTAGTGGCATCGAGCACCCGACCATAATATATGCCTCCCTGAAAATAGGGTTGCCAGGTATCAAAATTGGCCATGTAAAATCCTACAATTAGCGGAACTTCAAAAAAACGCAGCTTTTGGGCATACTCAGCGTCATATTCCAAGTTGGTAGTCCCGGTCCAATTATAAAGGTTGCTGTATTTATAGATATAATCATTTGAAGAAGGTTGCAGGCTAATCTTCATAAATCGGCCAATATCATACATTAAAATAAATCCCATTTGCATGCCCATGTTCTGCAGAAAAAAATTATAGTCCTTTTCGTAACCTTCCGGCGATTGTCCGCTAAATACAGAACTTCGGCTTAAAGGAATGGCCAGCGAGAAATTGACACCTCCCTTAATACCAACAGAAAAGTTATCCATTGAAAAGCCCCTTCCCCCTTTTCTAGCGTAAAATGACGTAGTTGAGTTTAAATCTGTAAAATTGTCAGTTTCAATAAAAGCGTCTTGAGCAAAAGTGGAGTTAACCCCCAATACTAGTATTAATAGATACAAATTTATTCGTTTCATTGTATAGGTTTATGTTAGCATAAAAGTTAAACGTATGTTTTTATCCCTTATTATGATTAAATTGCAAAATAAACTAAAACTTTAATCAAAAATCAGTGTTTATTTTTAATTATGGTTTACTCTAACCGATTTGTTACTTGTTTACCACCAAAGCTAGTGTTATATCAAGGCTAGTTTGTAAGGTAACAACATCTGACAAGTGCACCAGCCAGGTGTTGTCACTTGGCTAATTTGCAGGAATATCATATTCGACTTAACACTAATTATTTATTGCTAAAAAAATATTTAGCATGGCTTGAAGTTGGAAGATTGAAGTGAGAAGAAAAGATAGTCTCTGTATCATTTCACTTCCCACTCCCATCGGCAAACCATAGGCTTGCCGATGGCAATGCGCACTTCTTGCTTCATGCCTTTTTTAAAACGACACAAACTTTTTGGTAAACTACCGCAGAATCAGTACTCTAATAAAGGACAAAGTAACTCAAATTATGTTGCATCTAATGCAAAATTAAAGATACTTTTTTCTCCAAACACCTGTATTGTTTAATACAATTTTTATTTATTTATAAAATATCTTACTTTCGCAGTCAAAAATAGCAAAAAAATGCCATCAAGCCTACCTGTAAAAATTGAAGCTACAGTTGACTCACCAAAAATAGTGTTGGATATTGAAAAATCAACATTTTTGATTGATGGTGCTTCCTATCCTGAAGATGCAAATATTATTTATGATGGCGTTCTGGAATGGCTAAGAGCTGATGACATTCCATACAACGGTGAATTAATTTGTCATTTTAGCTTTAATGTGCTAAGCTCAGCTTCCAGAAAAATGATTTATGAAATATTAATTGAGCTGGAAAAAGCACATATTGCCAACAACAATATTTTGGTTCAATGGCATTATGCTAAGTTTGATGAAGACATGATGGAGGTAGGAGAAGATTTTTCAGAAATTATAGAAGTTCCTTTTGAACTAACTTCGTTTTAATCAAAATTACATTTACTTGTTGTAAACTTTTGGTGTAACCTCTCCATTGATTACCATTAATCCATTCATTGCCAGTGCCCTCATTTCGTCTTCACCCGGATAAACATGTACTGGGGCAATCCGGTGAACACGCTCAATAATTTTGTTTACAAAATACTTACTATGTGCAATTCCACCAGTTAATAAAATTGCATCTACTTTGCCTTTTAAAACCGGGCACATTGAACCTATCGATTTTGCAACTTGATAGGCCATTGCATCAAAATAAAACTTCGATTCCTCATCGCCATTCATCGCATTCATTTCTACATCGTAAGCACTGTTAGTACCTAGATAGGCCACCAACCCACCTTCCCCCTTAATCATTTTTTTGATTTTTTCTTTTGGGTACCTACCACTAAAGCACATATTCACTAAATCACCAATTGGTAAAGTTCCGCTCCTTTCCGGAGACAAAGGCCCCTCGCCATCTAAAGCCTGATTTACATCGATTACACGCCCTCTTTCGTGTGCCCCAATCGATATTCCACCACCCAAATGAACCACAATAAGGTTTAATTCTTCATATGATTTCATTACGGATTTTGCGTAGGATCGGGCAACTGCTTTTTGGTTAAGTGCATGAAAAATTGATTTTCGCCTAAAAGCAGGATGACCAGACACCCTGGCCAAAGGAGAAAGTTCATCAACCACAACAGGATCGGCAATGTAAGCATCTGCTCCTGAAATTGTTTTGGCAATTTCGTGGGCAATTAATCCACCAAGGTTGCTGGCATGTTCTCCAAGTTTGGTATCTATTAAATCACGAACTAAAGCATTGTTTACCTTATAAATACCTGACTCAATGGGTTTTACAAGACCTCCTCTTCCAACAATAGCTCTTATTGCATCAAGCTGAATATCAGCTTTTTTCAACTCTTCCAGAATAATTTGCTTTCTAAATTCATATTGATCTGCAATTGAATCAAAGTCTTTTAGGTCTTTGTTATCGTGCTTAATATTTTTTAAAAATACTGGGTTGGCATTTTGAAAAACAGCAATTTTTGTAGTAGTAGAGCCTGGGTTTATAGCTAGTATAAGTATCTTTTCCATAATATGTTTTTTGCTGATCAATACAAATTACATCACACAACCTGTAGCTGCTTGTGTCCTAAGCTCCTAAAGCTGCTAAATAAATGCTGTACAACTTAGCTTCCTCAGAATCAGCTCTTGAAGTAAGAACAATTGGTGCTTTTGCACCCAAAATAACCGCAGCAAGTTTGGATTTTGTTAAAAAGCCTAATGTTTTATAAAGAATATTTCCAGCCTCAATATTGGGCATTATCAATAAATCAGCATCTCCTGCTACTTCGCTTTCAATACCTTTATGTTCAGCGCTTTCTTTACTAATGGCATTATCCATTGCCAGTGGTCCATCAATTATACATTTTTTTATTTGTCCTCTTTCTGCCATTTTTGAAAGAATTGCAGCATCTATGGTAGATGGCATTGCTTCTTTTACCGATTCAACGGCTGAAACAATGGCTACTTTTGGGTTTTTAACCCCTATCCTATCCAAATAGTTAACTGCATTATCAATAATTCCAACTTTTTCGGATAAATCGGGGGCAATATTCATGGCCACATCGGTAACAGCTAAAAGCTTGTGGTAATTTTCAATTTCAAATATTGAAAAATGAGAAAGCAATTTACCAGAGCGGAGTCCCCATTCTTTATTTAAGGCACCTTTTAGCAAAACTGAGGTAGAAACATTCCCTTTCATCAGGATGTTTGCTTTTCCATCGTTAATAAGCTTTACGGCAAGTTCTACTGCTTTGCCTTTATTTTTTTCATCAATTATCTCAATCCCTGAAAAATCAAGGTTTACACTTTGGGCAATTTTTAATATTTCCTCTCTGTCTCCTGTACAGATTAATTCAATTACACCATTTTTATGTGCAGTATAAGCAGCTTCCAGCGAATTTTCGTCCTGGCCAACTGCTATTACTAATTTTTTCCTTTCTGGTGCTAATTGTTTAAATAAATCTTCGAGTTTTGTAAACATAGGTGAGTTACTTAAAAGTTTAAAAATCAATTATTTATCCAGACATGCAAAAAGGTAAAAAAATAACCCCCACGAAAAATCATGAGGGTTATTAAAGTAAATTATTTATTTTCTACAATTGTCATTGTATCTTTGGCAATTACTAACTCTTCATTAGTTGGAGTAATTAACACTTTCACTCTTGAATTTTCGGTATTAATATGAGTTTCGGCCTTTCTCAAGCCATGATTTTTCTCATTATCTAACTCAATTCCAAGGTATTCAAGCCCATCAGTTGCATATTTTCTAACCAGGTGGTCATTTTCGCCAATACCACCTGTAAAGATTAGGATATCAATTCCACCCATTGCAGCAGAATAGGCTCCAATGTATTTTTTAATACGATAACCATACATTTCCATTCCAAGACGTGCCCTATCGTTGCCTTCGTCCATTGCATCGTTGATTTCGCGCATATCTGAAGAAACACCTGTTATTCCAATCATCCCACTATGCTTATTAATCAAAGTTCTGGCAGCTTCAATACCAATTTCTTCTTTTTCCATAATGAATAATAGAACACCCAGGTCCAAATCACCTGTTCGGGTTCCCATCATTAAGCCTTCAACCGGGGTTAAGCCCATTGAAGTATCAATAGATTTTCCGTTTTTTATTGCAGTAATTGAGGCACCATTTCCTAAATGACAGGCCACAATCTTTTGAGTATTGATATCAACTCCCAAAGTGTCACAAGCTCTTTGTGCTACAAATCTGTAACTGGTTCCATGAAAACCATATCTTCTGATACCATATTTTTTATACAAAGTATATGGTGCAGGATACATATAAGCAGTATCGGGCATGGTTTGATGAAATGCCGTATCAAAAACAGCAACCTGAGGAGCTTTAGGAAGCAAAGAATCCATTGCTGTGATACCTTTTAGATTTGGCGGGTTATGCAAGGGTGCTAATTCAGCTGCTTTTTGAATATCTTTTTTAACTTCGGCATCAATTAAAACACTTTCGGTAAATTTTTCACCTCCGTGTGCAACACGGTGGCCAACAGCATCAATCTCATCGAGGCTCTTAATAACACCATGTTTTTCACTTACCATAACACCAAGTATATACTCTATACCTTGCTGATGGTCAAGAATATCACCTTCTAAAATAAGTTCGGGAGCATCCTCTTTTTCATACTCCATGTACGATCCCTTTAAACCAATTTTTTCAATAATACCTTTTACAACTACTTTTTCCTCTTCCATATTGAAGAGCATATATTTTACTGATGAACTTCCACAGTTCAGAACTAATATCTTCATTTTCTTCTTGTTTTATTTTTCAGAGGATAAGTTTAACAATTGCTGGATTTAACTTTTTCAACGACCTTATTGCCGCTTTCATCATAACTATAGAAACCTTTTCCGGTTTTTCTGCCAAGTCTGTTAGCCCTAACTAATTTTTTAATTAGTGGAGAAGGTTTATATTTTAAATCGCCAAATTCTTTGTGCAAATTATCCATCCATCGAACCACTTTATCCAACCCAACTTTATCTGCCATTTCAAAAGGTCCTAAAGGAAGTCCTAAACCATTTCTCATGGTTAAATCAATGTTTTCCTGACTGGCAACACCTTCCATCAGCACATCGCAAGCTTCGCCAATAAGTGCTACAAACAAACGCACACTGATCAAGCCTGGAGATTCATCCACAGAAATTGGGATTTTATTAATTAAGGTTGTGAATTTATTAATGTTATCGCAGATAGCCTCAGTTGTATGAAGCCCTCTAACAACCTCAACTACGCTAGCCCCTGGCACTGCTGTAGAAAAATGCATACTTACACACCTGTCCTGATATTCAAGTTCTGAGGAAAGCTCGGTAATAACAGTTGTTGTTGAATTGGTTGCAATAATTGCATCCCTGTTTACATTTTCTTCAATTTTCTTGAATACATTCTTTCTAATTTCAACACTAAACTCCCTGACTTTGGATAAAATCGATTCAATCACTAAATCGCAACTTTTAAAATCTTTGTATTCGGTAGTTCCTTTGATCCTTGAAAGTACCGCCCGTTTTTCGCCACCAGTCATTCCCCAATGTTCAATCTGGCTATCGAGCTCTTCTGCCATTTCCTGTAAAGCTTCATCAATTTTTTCCTGGGATAAATCAAGGAAAACAACCTCAATACCTTTGGTTGCAATCATTAAAATGATTTTTTGACCTGTGGTACCTGCACCCACAACACCAATTTGGGCAAATTGAGCTTTTGGTTTTTCCTTTTGGCTAAGTGCATAAGCTTCAATTTGTTCTACAATTTTTTCTTTCATCTGTTTATTTTTCAATTGTTTTTTAGGCCAGATGGAGACATCCACATACCGAATCTTCCGTGAAGCCCAATTTTATGATATAATCATCCACATGTGTGTCTTTTTAAAGCCATGGATGGTTCATTTCCTAATTATTTTCAAATAAATTCCATTAAAGTCCGGCAGCCTGATTTGCTGTTATTGCTATTAAGTTTGTAATATCACTTACAGAGCAGCCCCTTGATAAATCATTAATTGGAGCCGCCATACCCTGAAGTACGGGACCAACTGCTTCAGCATTAGCCATCCGCTGAACTAGTTTGTAGGCAATATTTCCAGTCTCTAAAGTTGGAAAGACTAGCACATTCGCCCGTCCTGCAATCTTGCTACCTGGTGCTTTTTTCTGTCCAATAGCCTCAATTATTGCCGCATCGGCCTGAAGCTCGCCTTCAATTTGCATATCAGGTGCCATTTCCTGAGCCATTTTTGTTGCATTGGCCACTTTATCAACCATTTCGTGTTTTGCACTTCCCTTAGTTGAAAAGCTAAGCATGGCAATTTTTGGTTCAAACCCGGCAATTGCACGTGTTGTTTTTCCTGTAGCAACAGCTATTTCAGCCAATTCTTTGTCGGTTGGATTTGGATGAACTGCACAATCAGCAAAAACCATTATACCATTCTCACCAAATTCCTTATTTTTTAATATCATAATAAAAGCCCCTGAAACTACACTAATTCCGGGGGCTGTTTTAACATATTGAAATGCTGGTCGAAGTACATCGCCAGTAGCGTTTGCGGCTCCTGCTACTTCACCGTCGGCATCACCGGCTTTTATCATCAGGGTTGCAAGATAAAGCGGATTTTCAATCAATTTTCCTGCATCTTCCCTGGTTAAGCCTTTGCTTTTCCTTATTTCTACCATTAAATCGATATAGGATTCCTTTTTTTCATGATTTAATGGATCCACAATAGTGGCCTTTTCTATTTGATTTAGCCCCATTTGCGAAGCCATACCTTTGATTTCTTCAGGGTTACCAATTAAAATAATTTGTGCCAGTCCTTCTTCAAGTACTTCGTTGGCAGCTTTTAGGGTTCGTTCCTCAGTGCCTTCAGGTAAAACAATTCTTTTGCTATGTTCTTTTGCCTTAGCTCTGATTTGCTGTAATAAATCCATGATTATCAGTATTATAATTTTTTGATTTTTTCAATGCAAAAGTACTCAAAAAGTTTCTATATGCCTGTATTTTCTCTTACTTTTAATACCCTAAAAACATGTTTCTTATCAGTTTTTTTAGTTAAAAAAATTAAAAAATGGAATGGTATCATTTATTACTGGTTGTTTTAATTGGTTTGTTTGCCGGCTTTATAAACACACTTGCCGGAGGTGGCTCATTACTAAGCCTGCCATTGCTAATATTCCTGGGCCTGCCTGCCAATGTGGCAAATGGCACAAATCGAATTGCAATTTTGCTCCAAAACATTGTTGGTGTTACAAGTTTTAAACAGCAAAAGGTTCTTGACCAAAAAACCGGGCTTTATTTAGGAATACCCGCCTTTATTGGAGCTTTTATTGGCGCACAACTGGCTTCTGATATTGATGAAAAAATCTTTGAATACATCATTGCCGGAGTATTAATAATGATGTTCTTTTTGGTTATTATTAAACCCAATAAGTGGCTAAAAGGCGATGACAGAACAAACGAAAAACCAGGCATCCTAAAAATGGTAATTTTCTTTTTCATAGGCATTTACGGAGGTTTTATTCAGGCCGGAGTTGGTTTCTTTTTATTGGCTGGCCTTGTCTTAGGTGCCGGGTTTGATTTGGTTAAAGCAAACGCTTTAAAAGTATTTATTGTATTAATTTACACACCCATTGCCCTGGTTGTTTTTATGTACAACGGACAAGTTGATTACCTTGTGGGTTTTACATTGGCTGTTGGGAATATGACTGGAGCATTTATTGCCTCAAGAATGGCTGTAAAAAAGGGAGCTACTTTTGTTCGTTATATTTTGCTTTTTGCGCTTGTGGCAATGGCAGCTAAATTATTTGGTTTTTTTGATTTTATTGGTTAAGACAAAGCTGGTAACGGTAAGTTATATAGCGTGCTGGTTTCAACCGAAGCACTCCTAAGTTACAAGTAGCCATATGTTTTATTTTTTTAGCTCAGCGTTAGCAGCTTTATTCATTTTTTACAGTTACACATCGAAAACCTAACCACAATTCGGGTTTCTCATAATATTGAATTGAATCAATATGACATTCGTTGGCATATATCTTATAATTACCTCCTTTTGAAATTCCCTTTTCTACAACCATTTCTGAGACACTTCCAAAAACATCATAAGCTTTCCCTTTGTTGCAAAATATGAGCGAACTGTGTGCATTTGAGAATTAGAAAGCCCATCTTTTGTATTATGCTCGCAAGGTTACGCTCTTTATAATTGTATCTTGCACAAAAAAGCTGTTTTTTCACCTATTATACTGTCTGGAATTCCTTGAGCTAATTCCCTTTCGCTTAGTACACTTTTAGCCAGTTATGTGTCGTATCTTTTTTCATACCATCAAAATCAACTTTTTCAATGGAAAGGCAATATTTCTGCAGGATCTAAATAACCTGTGGTATCACCATAACCACCAAACCAAAGCGAAGTATCTTTTACAATCTCCAAATGTAAATGAGCTGAATATGCCCCATCACTATTACCAATTGTTGCAATTGGCTCTCCTTTTTGTACAAATTGACTTGTTTTACAAAAAACTGTATCACAATGAAGGAAAATTACTTTTATTATGTTACCTAAGTATTTATAATAAACTGCTAAATAATCAGTTTCCTCCGCTCTTTATACTATCCCAAAACCAATGGAGTATATAGTATCTCCTAAATCAGTATTACCGTATTCCATGTCATTTATATCAATTCCTAAATGAACGCCATACGAGTCACTGTAATGATTGAATTTTTTTACAATATGATATCCTGTTCCTAATGAATCACCAACCGGACAACGGAATAGAGTTTCAGGTAAATCTTCTAGCTTTTTATTAAATTTATCACTGGTGGATAAAAAAGTATCAATTTCATTACAAGTCGTATCGACAATATTTGTTTGAGCATTGTCGGCATTAGTGCAAGTGAAAAAAAAAGCGAAAATGATAATTACGATAATAATAATTGGTTTTGCATTAATCATAATATCCAATTTTTCTTCCTGGTTAATTTGCTTTCTACCATGTGTATTTATTTATGAAACAGTAGAGTAGAGCCTGATAGCCCACTTAGATTAATACTCTAAAAGTAGTAATTTTAAGCAAACTATCAGTACCCCCTTCATCAAACCGTACATGAAGTTTTACTCCCTGTGGTCGTGAGATAGTCCCCTCATACGGCTTACCGATAAAGTTCTTTATTAGGCTTTCGCATTATAGCTAGGTTCTATGAGTATGCAGAGCTTCAGCATCTCCCTCACGAAATTAGCTGTCTGCACCGCTTCTATGTGGACAGCAAATTGTTTAGGCAGGATTTGCACCCATCGGTCGCCATAGGCTTGCCGATGGCGATGCTGCTGGAAAACTAAAGCATCGTGGCACAATAACGCTTAGCACCATCAATCGTCTAAATTTATGTAACCAAGTCCATGCCGTTTGGTAACTTCCTAATCCAAGTACCTTTTGCAAACCCTTTGCACTTACACCATTCTTTTGTGCAACCATCCACCAAATAGCATGAAACTAAATCAGCAAAGGCTTGGTGCTTTTATGAAAAATAGTGTTATTTGTTACTGTTGTTTCTTTATGGCAATCAGAACATTCATATCGTCCTTATATTCTTTCTCCAGAATCAAATTGAGCCAGATTGGGGACATTCAAAACCATTAGGCCATCTTAACGACACTAAATAATCGAAGCTGTCTTGTTCCGATTTAAATATTTTAGAGGTCAGTAGTTAATTGCATATTAGTTCACTCTGATAAATTTACTGATTCTGCGATAGTTTACCACAAAGTTAGTGTTGTTTTAAAGGCACGAAGCCAGAAGCACGCATCGCCTTCGGCAAGCCTATGGCGACCGATGGAAGAGGGAAGAATAATGATACAAGAATTATTATCTCTTACTAATTCAATCTTCCAACTTCAAACCACCCTAAGTGATTATTAATCAGCGTGTAACTATTTTCAGTGGTAAACAAGCGACTAATCATTATAAATTTTTTTCGCACAGACCATTCGGTTGATTATGTTGTTAAATATATTCTCTTTCATTTGCGATCTATTAATTCTGAAGCAAAATTCATTAAGATACTTGTTTATGTTGAAATAGCTAACCCTGGAGTAAGTTGTCCTTATCCAAGATTTTACTTGGTGTATCATGGTATGCAATGCCTTGAAGTTTAAACCGCCACCACTTTCTATTTGGGTAATATTGTAGTCTTTCATTAAAGGGGGGTATCCTTTCCAACAATCAGTTCTAACCTTGGCTTCCTGGGAAATGTGATCGATAAATATCTTTTTGAGTTCTTTGGATGAATAGTTTTCCATTTTCATGGAGTACATCCTTTTTACTTTACCATCGTCTGTAAGCTGTACTGCGCATACAACCTACTTTTTCTTAGAATTGTAGCTGCGTCCTACTTTTCCTTCTTCTTTTCCGCCAATTACAAATTCGTCAACATGTACATTTCCGTCCATTGGGTGGTTTCCACTGGATTTCATGGCCTCCCTTACTTTATGCATAAATAAACGCGCTGTTTTTTCTGTCACACTAAAACGCACTGCAACATAACTGGCTGAAAGGCTTTTGGTCGTTGTTGACATCTCAAAACAGATAAAGAATGCTTTCCTGATGCCAAACTTTACTTTATGAAATAAGGTATTAGCTGTAGCTGATTCCGTATGGCTACACTTATTGCAAGTACGCGAATGGTTTCGTCTAATCTGGCTTCTTGTGTGACCACACTTAACACATTTGAACCCATCATTCCATTTGACATGAGCCAGGTATTCCATACAGCTTTCGTCTGAATTGAAGCGTTCAGCAAACTCTAAAAGATTTTGTCCCTTAAATAATTCCATGTATCCCTTGTTTTGTGGGCAACAAATATATGTATTTATCTACTGACCTCTACAAAATTTTTAACGAATAGCGAGTAGTTTATACCAAAACTAGGAAACGACCTGAAAGTCAATTTGCAGATGGTGTAAACTACCTCATAATCGTAAATTTTTTTATTTAAAATAAATGGCTGCAAAATTGCCATTTATTTTTACAAATTTTGCACTTCAAAAAAAAGCAAGTTATGGACCCAATAACTAAAACATCAGTGCAGATATATAAAAACAGCCATGTAGCGATATTTTATAATCAGGTTCAGGAGATGGTTATTCAAAAATGGAGTAAGGAGTATTTTAAAGAAGCAGACTTTACAGAGGCCTTAAACCAAACACTCGAACTATTTAAAAACAACGGCGCAAAAAAACTTTTTTCAGATACAAGGGAGCAGCCCTTTATAGAAAGGGCCGGTTCTAATTATGCCGCATCTGTTGTTACAGAGTTGGTAAGTTTAGGGATGGAGAAAATGGCTTTTTTAACCTCAGGCGATACCCTGCCAAGAATTGGCGTAATAAATTTTATAAATGCAGCAAAAGACCTGCTTTTATAAAGCTTTTTGAGCAGGAAGAGGAAGCAAGGCAATGGTTGATGAAATAAACCATGTAAAACAAAACAGATAAACTATGCAAACAACAAGAACAATAAGACGGGCGATTACTGTATTGGTAATCTTTTTTATGGGGTTTAGCAGTGCCCTGGCACAAGGAACGTATACGATACCGGGGGGATCAACTACTCTTGGATCCCAAGACCAGGTTGATGCTTTTGCTGCTCAAGTTTCCGGATATGATGTTATTGATGGTAATATTACTATAGATGACTATTATTCCAAGCCTAATATAACAGACTTGTCGTTTTTAAATAACATAAGAAGTATAATTGGAAATTTAACTATAAACGGTTGTACAAGTATCGTATCCGTAAATATGTCACTATTAACCAGCATAACTGGCGACTTAGAGATTAATAATTGTAAGATACTAAAAACTGCTTATTTTAATAATTTAACAACAGTAGGAGGAGACTTAATATTAGATAGTAATGGAGATATTGGTAATACTTTTGAAACTGCTGATTTTGGTAACTTAAAAACCATTAGTGGAGGGTTTTATTTTAGTTACAATAGTGGTCTTACTGATTTAAAACTGGATAAGCTTGAATATGTTGGGGGCAATTTTTATTATACTTCTCATGATGCTACTGGATCTGGGCTTATAGAAAAAATCCATTGTGATAATTTAACAGAGATAGGTGGATACCTTCATATTCGAAAAGGTTGGTGCTTAAAAGAAATTAGCTTTAATAAGTTACAAAAGATTGGAAGTTATTTTCATTTTGAATCTTCACCCTATGTAGAGAGCTTAAATCTTGATGCCCTTTTAACAGTTGGTAATTACTTTACTGTTTTTGGTAATACAATCTTAAAATCTTTAAGCTTAAAAAACCTTATTTCTGTTGGTAGTTACTTTAGTATTTATTCACAGGGGCAGCTTAAAAATATTTATTTTGATAAACTGGAAACTGTAGGAGGATATTTTGGTATTTATAAAGTTTATAGATTAGAGACAGTTGATTTTAGTGCACTTAAAAAAGTTAACGGGTATTTTAAAGTTTTCAGAAATAGTTCTTTAAAAAATATATTATTTCAAAATTTAGAACAGGTAGGTGGAGATTTTTGTATGTATAAAAACAATACTTCATTAAATAACCTGCTTTTTGATAAGCTTACAACAGTTCCTGGTAACATTTATATTGGAGGAGAAGGTGTTGAAGAATATGATGTTGTTTCAAAAAGATATGGACAAATTGTCAGCGCAAAGAACTATATATCATTAGACAATCAACTTCAAACAATTGATGAATTAAACATTCCATTATTGGCAACTGTAGGTGGCAAATTTATGTTCAGCAATTTCTATGATAATAGTACAATCAACTGGGGTGCTTTATCAAGTATAGGCGATAGTGTAATTATAAGTGTAGCCCCTGATAAAGATTATTGCTTTTTGCCAGGAATTACTACAGAGGGGATTAAACTTTCAAAAGGAGGTTCGCCGCTTTTAGTTGCTGAAAGAGTAGATCTGGAAAAAGGTTTTTGTAATTTTAACAATATTTATTTTGGCGACATCATCATCCGCAGCCAAAGCGAAGCGGATTTTGTGGCAACCTTGTTACAAGGCAAAACCCAGGTTTGGGGGGATATTTACATCGGTTCCTCCCAGTCTTACCAAAGCGATCCAGTCACCGACCTGTCGTCCTTGCTGGTATTAGAGGTAGTACGTGGGAGCTTACATGTTGGAGGAAATTATGATATTGGCAACGGAGTCCAAACCCATTACAATCCCTCACTGACCAGTCTTGATGGTTTGGAAAACATAACAGTACTGACCGATGAGATTTATTTAGAGCAGAACAGTTCTCTTTTGGATTTTTGTGCCCTTGGCAATCTATCCACTTCAGGAGCATTACCAGCTGCAGACTGGCATATAGCGGGCAATCTTTATAATCCGACAGTGGTTCAGATAGGGAACTCCGAATGTCAATCCAACAGTGTTTATACTGGCGACTTGTACATTAAAAACCAGACAGAAATGGACGCCTTGTTAATCACCCTTGCCGGCAAAGTACTGATAGACGGAAGTGTTTACATCGGTTCGCCCGAAACAAGCCCTACAGATCCGGTCATTAACCTTTCGCCTTTGAAAAATATAGAAGTAATAAAAGGAAGTTTGTATTTAGGTGGCGATTATGACAGTGGCACAGGCTTGTTGTCGCACCACAACCCGTCCTTATTGTCATTACAGGGCTTAGGCGGGCTTCAACAAATAACAGGTGATTTTGGTATAAACAACAACCCTGGGGGGCTTTCGCTTAATGGAGTAGACCACCTTCAGATAATAGGAGCTACCCTTCAATTGGCCAACAATAACTCGCTTCTTTCGCTCAATGGCTTAGAAAGTATAACAGTTTGCACACAGGTTGATATCAGCAACAACCCCAAACTAGATGTATTTTGTGCCCTAAACAACCTGGTAAACACCACCACTTTTACAAACGCTGCCTGGATGGTAACAGGCAACAGCTTTAACCCGACTTATAATGACATGTTGATAGGCAATTGTTCATCAGGTTCGAGTACTGCCCATGTTTATTTTGGAGATATCTATGTTCGAACACAAACCGAAATGGATAACCTTAATACTATTTTGACGAGTAAAACAATCATTGCCGGAAGCCTGTATATTGGTTCGCCGGGCAATGCTACATCAGATCCTGTTACAGCAATCAAAAACCTTTCAGAAATAACCTACCTCACAGGCGGGCTGTTTATAGGAGGTAGCTACGACAGCGGCACCGGAGCAATAGCACATTTAAACCCGGAACTGGGTTCATTAATTGGTTTTGATGAACTGGACAGGCTCGGCACCGGGCTAACAATAGCTCATACACCTACGCTAATGTCCCTGAATGGTCTTGATAACTTAAGTACCATTAACAGCTATGTAGATATAAAAGACAATATTTTTCTTTACGATTATTGCTCATTGACCGGGGCTTTAAACAAAACACAAAATGCAGGTTTTTCCTGGTCGACGAGTGACAACCTTTATAACCCTTATCTTGTTGATATCCAGGCGGGACGATGTGCAATGGATGTGTCTGATATTTATTTCGGGGATATTATCATAAAGACCCAAAGCGAACTGGATGCCATGAAGAACAAACTATTAGGGAAAACAAAGGTGCTTGGAGGCGTTTATATAGGTTCGCCCAATTCAGCAGAGCCGGATGCTGTTACCGATCTGACTAATTTGAGTTCCTTAACAGAAATAGACAATGGTCTTCACATTGGAGGTTATTATGATATCGGCAACGGAAATGCCAATCATTACAATACAGGGCTAACTACGCTGGAAGGATTAGACAATATCGCTTCAGCCGGAATGGATTTAACCATTGGTAACAACACAGTGCTTGTTAACCTTGATGGCTTATCATCTTTACTACAGCTCGGAGGGGATATTTTAGTTGAAAACAACGCCCTGCTCGAAGACTTTTGCGGACTGATGAACTTAATCAATGCAGGTTATTCAGCAGGATGGACCGTAAGTGCCAATGCATACAATCCATCTTATGCAGATATGCAGCAGGGTACTTGTAATTTAAGGGTGCAACAGACTTATTATGGCGATTTGTATATTAAAAGCCAGGCGAATATGGATGCACTGGTTAGCACATTGGCAGGTAAAAAATACATATCGGGAAATGTGTTTATCGGTTCGCCTTATACTACACCAAGTGATCCCGTAATTGATTTTTCTCCCCTGGGAAACATCCTTGAAATAGAAAAAGACTTATGGATTGGAGGACAATATCCCAAAGAAGGGGAAACAGAAGATTATACACACCATAATCCCTCATTGGAAAACTTCCGGGGGTGCTCGTCACTTGAATGGGTTCGGGGTGATTTACATATTAGTAACAATACCTCCAAAAATTTCACAATGGAAGGGCTCACCAGCCTGACCAAAATAGACGGAGGGCTTTACATCCAAAACAACAAATACTTATCGTCGGCCAAAGGGCTGGAGACGATAGAAGAAGCTGGCGGCACATTGTATATCAATAAAAATGCCTCGATGATAAACCTTGATGGTTTTGATGCCTTGATTAATGCTGGCATGGTGATAGTAGAGAACAACTCCCCACTGTTTAGTTTTTGCGGACTTGATATGCTGGTTACAAGTGGATATAGCGGAGCCTGGTTGGTAGAGGGGAACTATTACAATCCTACCCTTGAACAAATGAAAGCAGGTGAATGTTGTGGCATTGTTCCCGATGAATATTTTGTTGGAAGCCTGTGGATAACCACCCAGACCGAGATGGACATTGCAGGGATTATGCTTAGTGACAGTGTAGGTATTGTCGGGGATGTTTATGTAGGTTCAACAGCACATCCTGTAAGCGACCCTGTCACCGATTTCTCCCCAATCAGCAATATTAAGGAAATAACAGGGGGACTCTACATTGGAGTGGCTTATGCCTCGGCATTTGGCTATGATATTTATGAGAACCCTATGTTACAAGATCTTAGTGGGCTTTCACAGCTTAGCAAGTTAGGTCATCTTTACATTGAAGGCAATCCCGTACTTCCTTCCTTAAAAGGACTTGGAGCCTTGGAGCAGGTAGCAGGAGATGTTTACATCCATCAAAATAAGAGCCTTACAAAACTTTCGGGGCTAGAGCAATTAACCACAGTAGGAAAGGTGCTTTATCTGCATCAAAATTCTGAGCTAGAAGACATAATTGGTTTAGAGAGCTTAGAGTCGGTAGGGGGCAGTCTGGATATTTGGGAAAATACATCCCTGACAACTCTTGACGGGCTGGAGCAACTCAATTTTGTAGGAGGAGGAATGTTCTTGCGCGAAAACACATTGCTATCAGGATATTGTGCACTAAATAAACTGGCCGAAGCCGCTATTCTATCAGAAAACACATGGCTGGCCGAAGGCAACGAGGTGAATCCTTTATGGGCCGATATACTGGAAGGGACTTATTGCCAGGATCCTTCCAAAAATGCATTGTCGGTAACAGAACTTACTACAGAAGGTAATGATGCGCGTGATGTCTGTTATACTTTTAATGGGCAACTATTTATAAAACTGGGAGGACGATACGATGCTGCTTTTAAAATGACACTGTACGATATGACAGGGAAAATGGTCTACGTTAAAGACGATGTTCAGGTAGAAAACGGAATAGGACAAACCAGCCTGCCCACCCTGAAAAAGGGAATATACCTGGCCAGGTTGATTAACAATGAACATAAAAAATACCTGGCTATTAAAATTGTAGCAAGAGAGTAAATAAACCTGTTTATGTATTCTGGATTTTAAGTCATTATTACTGGTGTTAAGTCAAGGATTAACTTTCTGCTAGATTTCTGGGTTTGTACTTTAAATAGACTGGTGATTAGGAAAATATCAATCTCTTAAATGAAAGAAACCTGGCAAGTCTCACTTAAATCAATTTGTTAGCTAAACGACATTAAATAACCAATTGAAGACCAAATAACAACTTAAAATAATTAAAAAACAAACAAATGAATAAAAACCTAATTGTTTTACTATTAATTCTTATTTGCGTAGGATGTGTTAATAAGTTTGAGCCATACGATCTTGAGGGAGATCTTTTTACTGAAGGCGGTGTATTGCCTCTGGTGCATGCAGAACTAGAGGCAGGTGATGTTTTTTCAATCGTTTTTGATGGAAGTTCTCTTGTACAGGCGGTTGGTGAGAACGGAGAATTAGTATTAACCATGCGCGATACAATTACAACAGTAAAACTTGCTGATTTAGTTCAAACATCGGCTATTTCAGAATCGGCTTCCGTCCCTTTTGGCTATTTTAATTACAACAGGGAATACAGCACAACACTGAAACTACCATTTACATCCAGCCAGATGGAAATAAGTAAAGTGAATTTATCTTATACACTAAATTTAAAAGCAACAGACTTTTTAGAACCCATTAAATTTACCGTAAATATTCCGGGTATTAATAGTGAAAAAGGAGGGAAAGAAGTTGAAACAATTCTTAATGGAAATCAGGAAATAGCACTCAAATTTGAAGGTGATGAATTAACATTAACCGATGATGTAATTGAATTTAATGCAATAATTAGCCCTGATAGAAAAACTGGTGTATACCAAAATTATACAGGGACATTTTTTATAGATGTGAGTGATGTGAAAATAAATTCGATTACAGGAAAAGTTAAAAGTATTTCTGAGGCCTTTGATAATTCTTTTGAAATTGGGCTTGGTGATATTGAGTCGTTGACAGAAAATACGCCGGAGTTGAGCTTTATTTTTAGTAATACTCTTCCGGTACAAGGGGTTTTTGATATTGAATTGTATGGACAAAATAAAGAAGGTAAAGAACTTGAATTATCTCACCCTGAATTTGTTTTTAGTCAAGCTGGTGAAACTGTATCAGAAAGCGTAATAACACTGGATGAAAATAATTCTAATGTCGCTGATTTTATTGCTATTCTTCCTGATAAAGTAAATTATTTCGGAAGTTTAGATATTGAAGCCACAAGTAATAGTAATGAAATCACTATTAACGACGAGGATTATCTCATGATAGAATATTTGTTAGAATTTCCTTCTGAATTTGAGTTTAGTACCAGTATTGAATCTGATTATTTAACTGTTTCCGAATCAGATATTATTGATGAATTAACATCGGCAACAGTGGCATTAACTGTAGCCAATGAGTTTCCTTTACAAAGTACACTTATTATATATATGTATGATGACGCTGGTAATGAGCTTGATACTATTGTTTTTCCGGGTATTGAACCTGCACCGCTTAATGATGAGGGGATTGTAACTTCTGTTAACGAACAAAATATTGATAAAGAGTTGAGCGCTGAAGAACTAGAAAACCTGAAGCAATCTAAACAGTTTTTGGTGAAAGTAGAAATGGATACGAATGACAAAAAAGTAATAATAAAAGAAAGCTATAGATTTGAATTAAAGCTGGCATTAAAAGCAAAACGATAATACCATTGCTTTAACTATCCAAAACAAACAAATTAAACATAAAAAAGAGCTACAGTTAAACTTATGTATTAGGGCAAATAATGCTCGCATACATTGGTAATAATATAATACGATAAAATTTTGATAATTAGACTAAAATTAAAACAAGTGAAGCTTAAAACCATATTTATATATTGTATCTTAATAGGATTGCCCATCATAACTAAAGCACAAGAAAGCAGTTTCTTTTTACTGGAAGAGGTTCCTCAAACAAAATCTATTAATCCTGCTTTTTCAATAAATAGTGGATGGTATTTGAGTGTGCCAGTGCTTGGTGGAATTGAACGACAAATAAGTAACAGTGGATTTAGCTGGAGCCAGCTGGTTGATGATGATTTATCCTCTACCTTGCAAAACAACAACATTGCTTCTTTAAAAACATCTATACAATTACTTGGAGGGGGTATAGCATTAGATAATGTATTTTTAACAGTTAACCTTAACTATAAGCGAACAGTCTTTTCATATTATCCTGAATCGTTTCTTGATTTTAGAAAAGGAAACTGGGATTATGATAATAACAGTCCTTTACAGTATTCAACATCAGGTTTTAAAAGTTCCGGGTTTGAATATACTGAACTTGCTGTAGGCATATCTAAAGAGCTTTCAAACAAAACCATAATTGGTGTTCGGTTAAAATACCTTATGGGTATTGCTAATTTCAAGACAAAGAAAATGGATCTTCGTCTTACAACCGAGCAAGATGGCCAAATTACATTTAATTCGGATGCGTCATTATATACTTCTTTGCCGGGTGATGTTGAGTTTGTTGAAAATGGCCCGTTAAGTTCTGTTGGGTATAAAAACAGCGGGTTTCCTTACATGAAAAACAACCATGGCGTAGCTGTTGATATTGGCTTTAAATCTAACATTGCCATTAAAGATAAAGAAATTGTAGTAGGGGTTGCTTTAAATGATATTGGTTTTATCAAATGGAGTGAAAATGCTAAAAAACTAACACTAAATGATACTTATTTAATTGATGGGAGCGATATAACAGATGTTATCTTAAATAATTCTTCTTCAACAATTATTGATTATTGGGAAGCAGTTAGAGATTCTATTGACGATAATATATCGGCTGAAGAAACACCTGAAAAATACATTAGTGTTTTACCATCTAATTTAAACATTACAGCGGCATACAGATACAACCATTATTTAGATTTCGGAGTATTACTAAAAGGAAATCTTTATGAATTTAAAAGAGTTGTTCCTCAACTTGGTTTGTCTGTTGCATACAATTATAGCAATGTACATTCAATTGCGTTTAGCTATTTATTAACTAAAAACACTTATAGCAATATAGGAATAGGATTTACAACAAAATACAAGATGTTTCAGTTTTATGGAGCCACAAGTAATATTTTAGCTTTAGTAATACCGCAAAAAAGCAAACTAATTGATTTTAGAATTGGTATCAACATTATACCAACGTTTTCTAAATCATCAAGATTTAGTAAAAGCAATTATAGAATTGAAGCAGGATTTTGACCTGTATTATTCCTAAACTTTTTAGAAACAATACTTCGTTAAAATTTAAGTGAGCATAGTGCCATAATATATAAGTTCTTTGATATGTTTCTGATTTTTAATAGAGTACGATCTTATACCGAGCACATCAAAAAAACGACTCAATAGTAACATATTGTGGTTCATTATTATAATCAAAAGAATTCCTTGAGCCTCTGCCTCGGGGCATAGTGGAAAGTTTGAAAACCTAAGGTTTTCAGTAATTTATAAACTCTCTTCCATTTAATACCTCAGGGCTCTGTCCTGGGGATGATTTATTATCCGCCATAGAAAACACTTTTCTTTCTTCTTTTGATTTATTCAGCTAATGTGCAACCTTGGCAATATTAATAGAAGATAGAGAAGTATTGAAATAAAAATGCAATTTGTTTTTCACTTCTTGCTTTCGAATCTAATAATCCAGTATATCGTTTTGCATCATGGTAAATAAATTCGATTTGAAAACGTGCCTTATAGTACTTAGTATCCACAGAAATCTACCGAGTAAAGTATAGTTCAAAGACTACTAGAACCACTAATACTTTCCTTTTCAGCTATTATATAACTTAACTTGCTCATGCTACATTTTTTAGTTTGTTTAATTGCATTTCTAGACTTTTTATTCTCTTTTGTTTCCAAGCAATTTGATTTTCAATAATAACAGCATTATCATATTCTATTTGCTTTTCTATTAAGTGATAAATAATTCTTGCCATTTTATGTGCGGATGCAACAACTGCTCCTTTTCCTCCTAATCGGGATTTCATTCTCCGTGAGTAATCTCCTAAAGGTGATTTGCTTTTACTCATGTTGCTTGATGCCATTCTAAGTGCTAACCCTGCATGATTTTTACGTTTTTGCATTCTACTGCTAATTATTTTACCTCCTGTAATTTTCGTGTTGGGTGTTAAATTCATCCATGCAGCGAAATGTTTACCGCTTTTCCATTTTTTCATATCTGTTCCTACTTCAGCAATCAATTTAACTACAGACATCTCACTTAGTCCATCTATCCTACACAAATCAACACCAACAATACCATGCATCAATTTTCTTGCATCAAAAGCAAACTGGTTTTTGCCAACTGTTTTTTTCTTTTTCAAATCAGTAATATCTCCTTGCCTAACTTCTGCGTACATTTCAACTAATAATGCTTCAATCTTCTCGTTACATTGCTTGGATTGATTTTGTAAAAACCAATAGTGGTCATAGGCTTGTTGAAGAAGAAAAATATAGTCCTCATTCCATATCCCGTTTAATGAGTCAATGATATCCTGCTCGGATGCTTTAATCCTTTTATCTTTAAGTTTAAGTAGTTCTTTGGGATTTCTTTCTCCTTCAAGAATTGCTTCAATAACTAACATTCCTGTTTTTCCTAGAATGTCACTTATCACATTATGTATTTTTACATTCATAAGCTCTAATGCCTTTTGCATTCTTCTTGCACAATCAGAGCATAACTGGATATTTTTATTGCGTTGACGAACATATGTTCGGAGTGTATAAAAGTTCCTTTCTGGTTGAAAACTTTTCTGTAATAAACCACATGAATGTAACTTTTGGAGCCAAATTGCGTCCGTATCATCTTTTTTCCTTCCTGTTACATTCTTGACATACTTTGCATTTACCAAATAAGGGTCAATGCCCGCTTCTTGTAACTTTAGATAAAGATTAATCCAATATATACCTGTACTTTCGATTGCTACAGTTGTGATTTTATTTTCAACAAGCCAGTTAATTAGAGCCTCTAAATCTTTCGTAAAAGTGCCAAATTGCTGAACAAGATGACTATTCCCTTTATTTGGAATCGCTACATCATACTGTCCTGTTCCAACGTCAATACCCGCAGAATTGGGATGATGAATAGGTAAACCTTCAACTAATTTAACTTTTTTGTTTTTGTTCTCATTTTTCATAGTTAATAGTTTTTAATCAGCCAATAGTGAATTCAGAAATTTTGGTCTATTATACAGCTTCTAAGTGCCAATCGGTATTTCAAATAATTCACCGTCCAAACTTGACCCAGAAATAAAATTCCATTCAAAAAAACGGACTCTTTTATGGCTGAGATTTCCCCAAAAGTTATCTATTACGCTGTTACATTCATAAAATATTGAGGACTTGACCAATTATATAGTGACATTTAAAACCAACTACCTGTTAAATTCAGTCGAATAGGACAATGCCAGTATTGAAGGTATCATTTTCATGTTTTTTTATAATATTTTTAACAAAATTCGTGAGTGCTTCGCAGTTCTGCTTGGTTATTCGAGTAGGCAGAGCTTCAGCATCTCCCTCACGAAATTAGCTGTCTGCACCGCTTCTAAGTGGACAGCAAATTGTTTAGGCAGGATCTTCACCCATCGGTCACCATAGGCTTGCCGATGGCGATGCTGCTGGAAAACTAAAGCATCGTGCCCTGTAACACTAGCCTATGCATAGTATCGAAACAAAAGTACAGAATTTCTGGTAAGCATATAGCCAAATCAACGATTTGGCAGTGTTTCACAATACTTAACACGTTCAATCTTCCTGATTGGCAGCATGATGTATAGCTTTGACTGCTGCATTTTATTATCACCTAAATAATGAAAATAAAAATTCAATCAAAAAATCATAGGGTTTTGCATGCTTGATTATATAAAAGTGACAAGATTTTGCCCAATATTTAAAATTTCATTATCCCATCGAAAGCAAAACCGGACTTTTATTAAGATTTA
>JBNKJW010000231.1:0-17652 GCA_050291445.1 Bacteroidales bacterium
TAAACAATGCACCCTTTTTTAACCACTAATATTAATTTTATATGAAATTTACCATTTACCAATTTGAAATTGTAAGCATTATGCAATACCTTTAAGCGAAGATTTTTTTAAAGGACAAACTTATGGCAAATACAAAAAATAAGAAAGGCGTTATTGCAATCCTTACCGGTGGTGGAGATGTGCCCGGCCTAAACCCAGCTATCAGGGCTATTACTATCAGGGCAATTAGGGAAAATTACGAAGTAATTGGCCTTAGAAGAGGCTGGGCCGGTATTCTTGAAATGGTTCGCGATAAAAAAGCAGATAACAGCCAGCACTACATTCCATTGACCGAAGAAATTGTAAACCGCGCTGGTAGAACAGGCGGTACTTTTCTGCATAGTTCCCGAACCAGACCAAGTCATTGTCCAAAAGCCTCTGTGCCAGAACACCTTAAGGACAAATACAATGCTGAAGTCAATGACATGACTCCTGAGATTATCAAAAACCTTGAATTTTTAAATGTCGACTATTTAATCCCAATTGGCGGGGATGATACCCTTAGCTATGGAGTCCGTCTTTACCATGAAGGAGTAAAAGTAGTTGCAATTCCTAAAACAATGGACAATGATGTTCCTGGCACAGATTATTGTATTGGTTTTAGTACCTGTGTAACCAGAACTATCAATATAATTAATACAATCAGGACTTCAGCAGGTTCGCACGAAAGATTAATGGTACTTGAAGTGTTTGGCAGGTACGCAGGCTTTACAGCCATGTTACCAACCATGGCAGGGGCTGCAAACCGTTGCGTGATACCCGAATACAAGTTTAAGATGGAAAATCTGGCCAAACTATTGTTTGAAGACCGATTAAAGAACCAAAGTAAATATGCAGTTGTTCTAATCTCTGAGGGCGCAATGTTTGAAGGTGAAGAGATGATGTTCCAAAATGCAGAAAAAGATATGTTTGGACATGCTAAACTTGGCGGAATAGGCGACAGAATTGCTGAACAATTAAAAGAACTTTCACCCCAATATAATAATGGTAAAAGGGTTAACCACATTACTCAAAAATTAGGCTACATGGTTCGTGGAGGCGATCCGGATGCCATTGATTCAATTGTTCCAATGGCTTATGGCAACCTTGCACTTGATTTAATTCTAAAAGGTGTACATGGCAGGTTGGTAGTTCTTAAAAATGGCCGATATGATAATGTACCTATTGATGTGATCACAACATCAAAGAAATTAGTCAATATTGAAAAATTTTATAATACTGAGCGATTACGACCTTATTATCATAGCTTTGAAATGAGCCCACTTTTCATTATGACAAGTGAGTGATAAAAAATTCATAAACAATGTTGTTTGGTTAAGAAAAGAGCCTTTAGCCAATTGCCATTAGATTCTCAGTTAATTAACTAGTGTTAAGTCAAATTTGATATTTCTGGTAATTAGCCAGGTGACAACACCTGGCTGGTGCACTTGTCAGGTGTTGTCACCTGACAAATTAGCTTTGACACGACACTAGTGTTAAGTCACATCTAAATGACGGTTGCAAGTTATCCGCTTAGCGAGTTCTTAAGTTATGCAATTAGCTTATTTTTAATGCTTAGCATTTTATAAACAGACCCGCTTAGCGGTTTTTATACCGTCAAAATAGCATCGACATGACACCAGAGAACAATGAGTAATAACAAAAAGAAGATATTTACTGACTAACCAACATTGAATTTACAATACTTTTAAAAATCCCTGAACCTTTTTCAGGGATTTTCACTTTGTACCCTACACAAAAAAACACTCATATCAGAAATTTATCATTTTCTCCTATCAACCCTATCAAAACTTAACAAACCACACAGTTTCTGACCGATTTAACTAACCTAATACCTCAATTTTACATAGTTTTAATCTTATTAACTTTTTTTTAACTCATTGTCTTTCTAAAGATTTACTATTAACATCAAAATTCGCTACATTTGTTGGTCAACTTTAGGAAAATAAATTTACAATTAATTAATGCATTATGGCAAAAATTAAGAAAATTGCAGTACTTACTTCAGGGGGTGACGCACCAGGAATGAATGCCGCTGTTAGAGCGGTAGTCAGAGCAGGCTTGTATCACAAATTAGATGTATATGGAATTGAGCATGGATATGAAGGGATGATCAATGGTGAATTTATAAAAATGACCTCACTTCATGTAAGAAATGTAATCCAAAGAGGAGGAACTTTTTTGCGTTCTGCCAGAAGCCTTGAGTTTAAAACAAAAGAAGGCAGGGCAATTGCATACCAAAAAGTTAAGGAACAAAAAATTGATGCCCTTGTTGTGATTGGAGGGGATGGTACTTTTATGGGTGCTGGTTTATTTTCGCAAGAACACGACATCCCGTGTGTTGGGATTCCTGGAACAATAGATAACGACATGTATGGTACTGATTTTACCATTGGTTTTGATACCGCACTGAATACTGTAGTAGAAGCTATTGATAAGATTAAAGATACAGCGAGTGCCCACGATAGGTGTTTTTTTATTGAAGTAATGGGCCGTGATGCAGGCTTTATTGCCTTGCAGGCAGGAATTGCTACTGGTGCAGAAGCGATTCTTATTCCAGAAGTGCTTGGACAGGAGGCAAAACTTAAAGATTATATTTTGAAGCAATCAAAAGCTCAAAAATCTTCACAGATTATTCTGGTTGCAGAAGGTAACAACCTTGGAGGAGCGCAGGAGGTAGCAAAAAATGTAGCAGCAAATTTTGATAATTTAGACATTCGTGTAAGTGTACTGGGGCATATTCAAAGGGGAGGCTCCCCTACTGCTTTTGACAGGTATCTTGCAAGCCGCTTGGGTGTTGCAGCTGTTGATGCATTACTTGACAACCAACGAAGTGTAATGGTTGGTTACACCAATCACGAAATTACACTGGTTCCATTTAACAAAACAATAAAAGGCCATCGCAATGTAAACGAAGAATTATTAAAAGTGGCAGATATATTGACTATCTAATCACTTTACCAAATATTAACTTATTAAAAGGATTCGTGCATTTCGAATCCTTTTTTATTTCTTGCTTTTTTGTACATTTAGCCGAATTTTCAATCATCCGTTTTTATGAGCAAAGATATTTTTGTTGACCTCATACTTCCTGTTCCTTTAAGGCAACTTTTCACCTATAAGGTTCCCTCAGACCTGGTTAATGAATGTATACCCGGTAAAAGAGCCATTGTGCAGTTTGGTAAAAAGAAAATTTATTCGGCAATTATAAAAAATGTCCACCAAAATAAACCATCCGGCCACGCAACAAAAGACATATTAGATATTATTGATAATCAATCAATTATAGATGAGAATCAATTCAGGTTTTGGGAGTGGATGGCCGATTATTACATGTGCTCACTCGGAGATGTTTACAAAGCAGCTTTACCGGCAGGCTTGCGACTTGAAAGCAACACAAGTATAAGCTATAACAATGAATTCTTTGATAGTGATAGTAGCGATTTTGAAGATATAAAATTCACCCCTAAGGAAAACCTAATTCTTGACTCTCTTCAAAAAAGTCGCACACTTAACTTAAACGAAATTAATGATATTCTTTCTTTAAAAAACAGCCTGCCACATGTAAAATCGCTTTACGATAAAGGCGCAATAAAAATAGAAGAAACGCTGGAAAAAGGATTTCGGGCAAAAACAGAAAAATACCTGCAACTTAACCCCGAAATTGCAAACGATGATGCATTGCTTGAAGTTCTTGACAAATTGATGAAAAGAGCACCCAAACAACACCAAGCAATGCTTAATTTTCTGGAGTTAAGTGAATTTGGCACTTCACCTGAACTAAAATTTATTAACCAAAAAGAATTCATAAAAGAGACTGACTGTTCTGCCTCCATTATTAAAGAGCTTGTTAAAAAAGAAATTTTGCATGTTCAGCTTAAAGATATAAGCAGACTTGAGTTTGACTCAGGCAAAAACCTTGAACTTAACCAATTAAATAAAAATCAGCTAAAGGCTTTTGAGCAAATTAATTCCCTATTTAATGAAAAGGCCACTGTTTTGCTTCATGGAGTTACCTCAAGTGGAAAGACTGAAATCTATATTCATCTGATTGACAAATACTTAAAAAACAAAAAACAAGTACTATACCTTCTGCCCGAAATTGCTTTAACATCACAAATAGTAGAAAGGTTAAAAAGGGTGTTTGGAGATAAAGTTGGTGTTTTCCATTCGAAATATAATGATGCTGAAAGAGTTGAAACCTGGAAAAACATACAATCCGGCAAAAAAACGGATGATTCAAAACAATATCAACTAATTCTTGGGGTTAGGTCCTCCATATTTCTTCCTTTTAAAAACCTGGGACTTGTTATTGTTGATGAGGAACATGAAAATACATTTAAGCAATACAATCCGGCACCACGCTACCAGGCAAGGGATGCAGCCATACTACTAGCCAGTATACATGGTGCTAAAACATTGCTGGGTTCAGCTACCCCCTCAATTGAAAGTTATTTTAATGCAAAATCGGGAAAATTTGGACTGGTAAACTTAAACGAAAGGCATTTGGACATTGCGATGCCTGAAATTATTATCTCCAACATAAAAGAAGCCAGGCGAAAGAAACAAATGAAATCGCATTTCAGCCCATTATTGTTAGATCATATACAATTGGCGCTTGAGCAAAAGGAACAGGTAATACTTTTTCAAAACAGGCGGGGTTTTGCACCATATATTGAGTGCCATAGTTGCGGCTGGATACCTAAATGCGAGCACTGCGATGTTAGCTTAACCTATCACCGGCATACCAATCAGCTAGTATGCCATTATTGTGGATTCTCGTACACTAACTTAAAATCATGCCCCGAATGTAAAGAAACAGATGTGCGCACACGTGGATTTGGAACCGAAAAAGTGGAGGAAGACCTAAAACTTTTGTTTCCTGAAGCAGAAATAAAAAGGCTGGATTTGGATACCTCGCGAGGAAAAAAATCACACAGCAAAATAATTGCGGACTTTGAAAGCCAAAAAACCAACATACTGGTTGGCACCCAAATGATTTCGAAAGGTCTTGATTTTGAAAATGTTAGCCTAGTTGGGGTACTAGATGCAAATCAAATGTTGCATTTTCCTGACTTTAGGGCTTACGAAAGAAGCTTTCAGTTAATGGCCCAGGTTGGTGGAAGGGCAGGCAGAAAAAACAAACAGGGCAAAGTGGTTATTCAAACCATTAGCCCGGAAAACCCCATTATCCAGTTTGTTAAAAATAATGACTACCAAAACCTGTTCAATAGCCAGATAATTGAACGAAAACAATTTAAATACCCACCATTTAACCGACTGATATCCATTACCTTAAAACACAAAAACAAAGAATTACTTGATAAAGCATCTGGTGAATATGCGAATTGGTTAAAAAAAGCGATGAAAGAAAATGTTATTGGCCCGGAATACCCAATTATAGGGAAAATTTATAACCTGTACCTAAAAACAATATTAATAAAAATAGAAAAGGCCTCGCTTTCAGCTGCTTATAAAAAGTATATTTTTGAGGCATCAGAACATTTATTAAAACAGGAAGGGTGCAAATCGCTCCAGATTGTTTATGATGTTGATCCGTATTAGCATACTTCTACTGTATTTTTATCAAAATAAACCACATAATCACCATATTTTACGTTCAGTTTACATCATTCCAGCCCTGCCTTTACATATTCTCTATATATTTGCATGCAAAATCGATTCTTGACAATAAAAAAATAAACGGATGAAAAAAGATGCCATTCTATCGCTTTTTGAAAAATTTAACACCTACAATACCTTAATA
Organism: Bacteroidales bacterium; assembly: GCA_050291445.1. Taxonomy (GTDB): domain Bacteria; phylum Bacteroidota; class Bacteroidia; order Bacteroidales; family NBLH01; genus NBLH01. The sequence continues at coordinate 5,807 of JBNKJW010000231.1, forward strand.
GTTGGCGATGTTATGATTGATACTTACTTCTGGGGGAAGGTAGATAGAATTTCACCAGAGGCTCCGGTACCAATAATTACAAGGAGTGATATAGAGCACCGCCTGGGAGGAGCTGCCAATGTTGCAAGAAATATTAAAGCACTTGGTGCTAACCCAATTTTGTGCTCTGTGATAGGCAATGATGACAAAGCGGATATTTTTTTGGATGTAATGCAGCAACGTGGTTTAAATACAGAAGGCATTATTAAACATGATTCCAGAATCACCACAATTAAAACCAGGGTAATAAGCGACAACCAGCACTTGTTAAGAATTGACGAAGAGATTAAAAACAGCATATCCGAAGAAGTAGAAACTGAGCTGATTAAACACATTAAAAAAATAGTTGACTCAACCAGGATTGATTCCATCATTTTTCAGGATTATGACAAAGGTGTAATCACAAAAAATATTATTGAATCGGTTGTTGAAATGGCGCAGGCAAAAGATATTCCAACATTGGTTGATCCTAAAAAACGCAATTTCCATAATTTTAAAAACGTAACCCTTTTTAAACCGAACTTTAAAGAACTGGTTGAAGGCTTAAAACTTGAAATTAAAAAAAGTGATATTGAAGGTATTCATAAAGCCTCGCAAAGGCTGCAAAAAGAACAAAACATTAAATATGTGATGACCACCTTATCAGAATTAGGTGTTTACATTAGCAATAATGGCTCCTATCATCAATTACCAGCTGAAATAAGGGATATTGCAGATGTTTCCGGAGCTGGCGATACAGTGGTCAGCACTGCAAGTTTGTGCCTGGCTGCAGGGTTGCCACCAAAGCAAATTGCCTGGATTTCAAATATTTCCGGGGGTCTGGTTTGCGAAAAAGTAGGGGTAGTGCCAATTGACAAAAAGCTACTGTTAAAAGAATGTTTGGAATTAAGGAAGACGATTAAAGACAAAAGTGAGAGTTAGAAAGGTGTATTTGCTCAGGGTAGTTGGGTTTAAGGATTCAACTCTTAAACAGAAAAGCTCGGTAGTGTTATTTATCCAGGGTAAATTTGTTTTTGCTTTTTTTTAAGTTCGCATTTTTATAACATCCATACAGGTAATTATAAAGTTTAAAACTATAATAAGGAGGCTCGTATCCTTCGCAGTCTTTTTTTTCTTATTATATCTGAATTTAAATTTAACGTATGTTCCATCTATCATAACCACTTCGCCCATTTGTTCAGGGAAATAATCAAGGCCAACACATTTGAGGATATCTATCAAACATTTCATTTCTTCCTCACCTAATTTCCCTTCATAATAACCATTCAAGTCATCAGAGTTATTTATACCATGAAAATAGCTTTTTCGCCTTCTATTCTGAAATAATTTAAATTTTCGCCAACCCATGATTTTTTCAACAAGGAGGATTGACCAAAAGAGCTGATTGAAAAAAAGCAAAAGAAAAGAATGATTTTTATACTAAGCCAGTTTGAAATATTGTAAATTGAAATTTTAAAATGGCTTCGTATATGCCGATCGACTGGTAGTTTTGGTTTGCAAACTTGTGAAGCAAACCAATTACTAACAGCGGTTCGGTATAATAATTTCTCCATTAGATTAATTTTTGCTTTTTCAAATATAAATAATCCAATAGATTTTTGTATCCCGGATAACTTATGATATTATTTTACACTATGCAAAGCATTGATAGCCTCGACTGGTGACAGCTTGTAGCTGGTACTTTGCCGCAAGGCAAACATAACTCATCTTTCTGTAAGCTAGTATAGTTCTTTACTTTGATTGCCTGCATATGCAGAGTCCTGGAAAATGCTCGAACTGGCAGTTGATACTGCCTATATTTTGGGTCTAAGACAAAGTCTTAAACTATATTGTTAATCACTGCCCAAACTTTCGCTAGGAAAGGACTTTATTATTTTTTTGGACTTGCCGGATAAATTACTTCATTGTATTCATATCTAGCAGAATCATTCGGCCATGTAAAACTAAAATAAGCATCACTTTTATTTAGAATCTTAACTACTTCAAAATTATAATCACGGTACCGTATTTGGTTGTCTTTTACTTTAAAATCAATTCTTATCTCAACAGATCTTTCACAATCAATATAGACTTTTAGTCCAGGAACTATCTTTATTGTATCAATATTTTCAAGGTATTCCTCACTATTCTTATCATAACAATTACATTTGATTCTTGAATTATCTGCTGTGATATTTTCTTCTGGAAAATAAGTTTTTGCATATCCAGTAATTGCCATTATCTCTTCATCTGGCTGTCGAAAAATCTCATAAACCATGTCAAACTGTTCTTTCTCAATTTCATTGTTTTTCTCACAAGATGAAATTATAATGAGAATGATTAAAAGTAGTAAGGTTATTCTTTTCATAATCATTTTTTTTAATTCTAGTAACTTCAACATATTGGCAAAGCGAAATTTCCATGCTTGTTTTTAGTATACTTTAGCCTCTAACTATATAGTAATTTCTTATTCAAATATAGTAAATCAATTCTTTTACAGGCAAGATGCCTAGGTTTAAATTGAACAAAGCGTGGACGCTATGCTAAACGTTGCCGTTCTTTTGATTAAATGCTAAGATTAACGGGGGCAGAGTCCGAGCAAAATGCCAGAACTAGCGGTTGCGGACAAATTCACGCCAACTAAGGGTTCAATCCTTTGTCTTAAACCACATTGCGAGCCGATTATTTATCAGCTTATTTTAAAATAACTAATCAAATCATTTAATTGTATGGCCTGACCAGATAACTCTTCGGCAGTCGAGGCGGTTTCTTCTGAAGAGCTTGCCAATTGGTGAACAGACGAATTCAATTGCTTCAATGTCATGTTGATTTGTTCAGCATTCAACGACTGTTCTTTACTGCTATTTTCAATACCTTGAATTAAAAGCGCCGTTTTTTTAATTTCAGGGATTATACTTTCTGAAACCTTACTGGTTTCATTCACTATTGATGAACTTTTTTCAGAAATTGTACTTATTTCATTGGCCGATGTTTTGCTCCTTTCAGCCAATTTCCCAACTTCGTTGGCAACAACGCTAAAACCTTTACCAACCGCACCCGCCCTTGCTGCTTCTATGGCAGCATTTAACGAAAGGATATTGGTTTGAAACGAAATATCATTAATTATGTTTATTTTTTCAACAATTTCTTTTAAGGATTTAACTGATTTCTGAACATTGCTATTATTTGATTGGATTTTTTCAACTGACTGATTAACAGAATGATTTGCCACCTCTGCATCACGCATGTTTACCTGGGTTTTTGTCACAATTTGCTCAATTGATGCAAATACTTCTTCAAATGAGGCAGCCTGTTCTGCCGATATATGTGACATTTGTTGAGCATTTTTGTTCAACTCGGTGCTAACTGATGTAAGCATGGATGAAGCACTCTTTACATCTCCAACAATCTGACTGAGCGTTTTTACCATATTATCAAGTGAGCTGGAAACTATGCCAATTTCATTTTTATACCCAAAGAAGCTTTGGTCTACTTTTACTTCAAGATCGCCACTGGCAATGGATTTAATATTGCTGGATAAATATTGCAAAGGAATACCTATCTTTCTATATATCAAGTAATAAGCAACCCCCATGCAAACAATAGCTCCAGGTACTGCCCATAACAGGTTTTTTAGTCCGAAAACACCTATTACGTGCCCAAGACAAGCTGTTGCCGCAGCACTACATGTAGAAAGTACGCTGATATAAAATGTTATTTTACCTTTGAATAAAAAATAAAATACACCCAGTGCCAGAGGCAATGCTCCGAAAAAAACAATTAATGAAAAAAGTAGTGAAATATTCATAGCTGTTTGATTTAAAATTCGTTTATGTTAACCCTTATTAAAACTTTTTGTTTAAGATAAACAAATATCTGCAATTGTTTATGATAGAATTCACAAAAAAACAAAATATAAGCAATTGGGAAATAACTCTTCTTTCATGAGTTATTCTATTTCAATTATTCACAGCAAAAAACAATGATACAGTTAATTATATATATTATTTATACAAACTCAACTTTTCATTTATTTTTTTAGTTGAAATTTCACATGCTGTTCCAAGTACCCTCACCCACGGCATCATGCAAGTTGCCTTAGATGCCAAACCACTTCAAATCTACTAACTTGTTAAATTATTGTTCAAGAAGTATGCAAAACATAGACAGGAGTAGACTACTGCTTGCATTTTGGGGCCAAAACCATATTGGGAAATAAGATTTAGGATTATTGTTATTTAAGAAGGGATTTCAAGTGCCTCCATTAATTTTTCGGCACTTACATCAATGGCCGGGACAATTTTATTGGCTTGTCGGTAAAAAGAAGCTCTTTTATCAAGTAGGTTTTCAAGGTATTCCCGAATCTTTTGTTCGCTGCCTAAACTTTTTATAAGCGGCCGCTGGTCAATTGCCCCTTTTAACCGGCTGAGCAAAACACCTACTTCTGCTTGCAGGTAACAACTGACGCCATTTTTATTAATCTCAGCCATATTATCAAAAAAGCAGGGTGCACCTCCGCCAGTTGCAATAATGGCATTTTCAAATGAAAAGGTTTCCCTTAAGGTTTCCTGCTCAAGTAAACGAAACTTCTCCTCTCCTTCTTTCTCAAAAAAATTGGTAATTGTCATCCCTATTTTAGACTCGATCAAATCATCAAGATCATAAAAATCATAGTTGAGTTTGTTTGCGAGCTTTTTACCTACAGTAGATTTCCCACTGCCCATCATGCCAATTAAATAGATTCGCATAGTTTAAAAAAGATTTTGTTGTTTACCGTTTTTGTCTGTTACCTCAAAAGAAACATCATCCGTATTTTCGTTTTCCCCCTCTTGCTCAGGTTCATCAACTTTTAAAGGTTCAATAAATTCAATTTTCCCGGTTTCAAAAGTAGTCAGTCTTTTACCTTTCGCTTTAAAGCCTTTTACAGCAATAAATTCCTCAACATTTACCACCTCATCTGGTCGATCTTTGTGTTTACCAGAAAATTTCATTTTTAGCTGAGGATATTTGTCTTCTGTCCAGCAAACTAATTTCGAACCATCTTCTTCAGGAATAAACCACTGCTCACGCTCAGATTCTTCCATTTCAAATCGTTTAAGATAATAGAATTCTTTTTCACCATCAAAATAAACCGCTGAGTAAACCTTTCCTGGAGAATACTTTTCAATTTTTGACAAATCATCCTCGTAATGGTTGGTCACCTCATAACTCGTCATTCTATAATATCCTGATTTTGAAATAATTACAATCTTGTCTTCGGCTTTAAATTCACCTAAAAGTTCCCCCCTTTCATCACCATTTAAGCGAAAAACATCCCAATCAAACCATATTTTTTGTCCTTGCAAGGTTGAAACACCCTTTTCTTTAATGGTTATTTTATGCACCATGTGCTTGGTAAGGATGTTCCCCATTGACGAACGGCCTTTGATATCAAGTTCACTAAAATCCAGTTCCCATGATAACTTTTTCAATCTGGGGCGTGGCTTTAGCATTACCTTCACAACCTCAGCTTCGCCATTTGGATTAGCTGAAAAATAAAGGATTTTTGAATTCGGATTCCCCTTAGATGCAAAATATTCCTTATCACGGGTGATTCCTTTTACAGCAAAACGTTTCATGTATGCATAACCAGTTTTGCCATCCCTGTATATAAGGTTGTAAATTGTTCGGCTATCATTTTTCTTAAATACTGCAACATGAATGGCATTGGTTCCAATAAAGATTTTATCTGCGACCTTGGTGATTACATAAGAACCATCGCGCCTGAAAATGATAATATCATCAATATCTGAACAATCAGAAATATATTCATCCCTCCTTAAACTAGTACCAGCAAAGCCTTCTTCAAAATTAACATAGAGTTTTTCGTTGGCAACTACCACTTTGGTGGCTTCAATATTATCAAAACTTCTTATTTCTGTTTTTCGTTCTCTGCCCTTGCCGTATTTTTTCTTTAAATGATCAAAATATTTGATTGTAAAATCAACAATGTTTTCAAGGTTGTATTTTACTTCCTCCATCTCTGCCTCAACACCTTTGATATAATCATCAGCTTTGAAAGCATCAAACTTTGAAATCCTTTTAATTTTTATTTCAGTTAACCTTACAATGTCATCATAAACCACCTCTCTGCGGAGCAATTTCTTGAAAGGTTCCAACCCTTGGTCAATGGTTTCAATAATTGCCTCCCAGGTTTCGCACTCCTCAATTAGCAAATAAATTTTATTTTCAATAAAAATCTTCTCTAATGAAGATAAATGCCATGAATCCTCCAACTCATTTAAGCGAATTTGTAGCTCCAGTTTCAATAAGCCAAGTGTGTTGTCTGTTGAAAGTTTTAACATTTCACTAACACCCATAAAATTAGGCTTATCACCCTGAATAACAGTAGAGTTAGGTGAAATGGAAACCTCGCAATCTGTAAAAGCATACAGTGCGTCAATCAGCTTATCTGGCGATATTCCGTTGGTTAGATGAATCAGAATCTCGACATTCTCAGCTGTGTTGTCGTCAATCTTCTTAATTTTTATTTTTCCTTTATCATTGGCAGAAATAATTGAGTCAATCAAAGAACCAGTAGTTTTTCCAAAAGGAATTTCGGTAATCACCAGGGTTTTCTTGTCAAGTTTATCAATCTTTGCACGCACCCTTACCTTTCCGCCTCTTAATCCATCATTGTATTTCGAAAAGTCAGCCATTCCCGCTGTAAGAAAATCAGGATACAGCTCAAATTCCTCCCCTTTTAGGTAGCTAATTGAAGCATCAATTAACTCAATAAAATTGTGGGGCAAAATTTTTGAAGCTAATCCAACCGCAATACCTTCAACCCCTTGGGTCAGTAACAGCGGAAATTTCACCGGAAGGTTAATGGGCTCCTTATTTCTTCCATCATATGAAAGCTTCCATTCAGTTGTCTTTGGATTAAACACAACTTCGAGTGCAAATTTAGATAACCTTGCCTCTATGTATCTGGGTGCCGCAGAACCATCGCCAGTTAAAACATTTCCCCAGTTTCCCTGGGTATCAATCAGTAAGTCTTTCTGTCCAAGTTGTACCAATGCATCCCCAATTGAGGCATCTCCGTGGGGGTGAAATTGCATGGTGTGCCCTATGATGTTTGCAACCTTGTTATAGCGCCCATCGTCAAGGCGTTTCATTGAGTGCAATATCCTCCTGTGAACCGGCTTTAAACCATCCAAAACATGCGGCACTGCCCGTTCAAGAATCACATATGATGCATAATCCAAAAACCAGTTTTTGTACATTCCTGAAATGTACTTCACATCATGCAACACTTTACCATTCTCTAAATCAGAAAGTTCTTCCTTATTTAACTCATTATTATTGCTTGGCTCGTCTACCATTTGTTTACCTCTTTTCCTATTTTTTCACTGTACTGCTATCCTATTTCAGCTTCTTCTTCAATCATATCCTCTTCAATCCTCAGGTTCTCAATAATAAATTCCTGCCGATCAGGGGTGTTTTTTCCCATATAAAAATCAAGCATATCTTTTGTAGACTCTTCCCTGTTTAATAAAACCGGTTCTAAACGTATTTTTTCGCCAATGAAATGCTTAAACTCATCAGGTGAGATTTCTCCTAACCCCTTAAATCTTGTTATTTCAGGGTTTTTTCCCAGTTTTTTTATCGCGTCCAGCTTTTCTTCATCCGAATAGCAATAGATGGTTTCTTTTTTATTTCGAACCCTGAAAAGCGGTGTTTGAAGTATATGCAAATGCTTTTTCTTAATTACGTCGGGGAAAAACTTCAAAAAGAAAGTAATCAAAAGCAACCTGATATGCATGCCATCCACATCGGCATCAGTTGCTATTACAATATTGTTATAACGAAGATTTTCAACGCCTTCCTCAATATTTAAAGCTGCTTGCAAAAGATTGAATTCTTCATTTTCGTAGACCACTTTCTTTGTCAAGCCATAGGTATTTAATGGCTTACCTTTTAAACTAAAAACTGCCTGGGTATTTACATTTCTTGATTTTGTGATGGATCCACTCGCTGAGTCTCCCTCGGTAATAAAAATTGTAGAACGAGACCTGTCATTATGATTAGAGTTGTAGTGCACCCGGCAATCTCTTAATTTTTTATTGTGAAGGCTTACTTTTTTAGCCCTTTCCCTGGCCAGTTTCTGAATACCCGAAATGGCCTTTCTTTCTTTTTCCGAATCAAGTATTTTTCTAAGCAACACTTGTGCAACCTCGGGGTTCATGTGTAAATACTTATCCAGGTCTTTCGACATAAAGTCGAGAATGAAATTTCTTACAGATGGCCCATTGGGTCCCATATTTTTTGAACCTAACTTGGTTTTTGTTTGCGATTCAAAAACCGGTTCTTCAACTTTTATACTAACGGCTGCAATAATTGATGAACGAATATCGGAAACATCAAAATCTTTTTTGTAAAAATCGCGTACTGTTTTGGCAACTGCTTCGCGAAAAGCCAACAAGTGGGTTCCACCCTGCGTTGTTTGTTGTCCATTCACAAATGAATAATATTCCTCACCATATTGTGCACCATGTGTAATAGCTATCTCGATATCATCGCCTTTTAAATGAATAATTGGATACAAGCCTTCGTTATCCATATTATCATTAAGCAAATCCAGCAAACCATTTTTTGAATAAAACCTTTGCCCGTTGAAATTAATGGTAAGTCCTGAATTAAGATAAGTATAATTCCTTAGCATTGACTCAACATATGCCGAAAGGTAGTGATAGTCTCCAAAAAGGGTGTTATCTGGAATAAAAGTGACTTCGGTTCCATTGCTCTGATCTGTAGCAACTATTTCAAAATCTTCAATTATTTCGCCTTTTGAAAAATGAACCTCTTTTACCTGCCCTTCGCGGAAAGACTTGGCTACAAACCTGTGCGACAAAGCATTAACCGCTTTAATACCTACCCCGTTCAACCCTACTGATTTCTTAAAAACCTTGGAATCGTACTTGGCACCAGTATTCATTTTTGATGTTACATCAATTAATTTCCCTAATGGGATACCACGACCATGATCACGTATTTGAACCTTATGATCGGTAATTGTAACATCAATTTTTTTTCCAAACCCCATCATGTATTCATCAATGGAGTTATCGAATACTTCTTTTAAAAGTATGTAAATACCATCATCCTGAGACGAGCCATCGCCCAACTTTCCAATATACATTCCCGGACGACGACGGATGTGTTCCTTCCAATCAAGCGTTTTTATCGTATCCTCTGAATAATTCTCGACCATTTGCAGAAATTTTTGCAAATATAAAAAAAGGAAGGAAGGATGTAATTTAGCAATTAACAAAGTTATTAACAGGCTACAACTGTTAAATTACCGACTACTAAAATAATTGATTGAAAACTAAAAGCTTTGAATAGGCTAAAAAGTGGATAAAAAAATAAAAATAGTTTAAATGAGCACCCAAAAGATCATTAGAATAACTCAACCTCAATTTTCTGGATAAAGGCAGTTAAACTATAACGTTTACCAATTTGCGCCTCAGATAAGGTTAACAACACTGAGATTGGATCCCCAAATTTATCAACAATAAATACTTCAGTCCTTGTATTTAGCAAAGTGTCATCACCATAATGGAAAAAGTTTCCCATGTAATTTTCGCCTAGCTCACTGTGTTTATCTGGCAAAATATCGCTGATATGCTTGTTGATAATTTGTTTTCTATCAATTGACCAAAGATCCTCTGCTGCTTTGTTAAAAAACTGAACCTTATCATCCTGGTTGATGGTAACAACAGCATCTAACATTCCTTCAAGTGTTTTTTCATTCAGCAACTTAACAGTCTCAATTTCACGGAATTGCATACGCATTTCTTCTCTTGCTTCACGTAATTTTCGGGTCAATTCATCCTGCGAATGCTGGAGTTTCTCTTCCTGTATTTTCAGTTTTTCGGTTTGTTCCTTGTTTTTGCTTTCAATGTTTATCTGGTTGGTAATATCGTAGGCAATATATACCACTTTGGCAATATCCCCATACATATCATGCACAATGGAAAAAGTTCCATGGAACCATTTTTCAACACCATTTCTGGTAATTAACCTTAACCGGCGTTCAAAAGGCACTCCTGCAATCACATTTTTCCAGATTATTGAGAACTCATTTATTTCTGCAGGATTTATAAAGTCAAAAATAGTTTTATCCTGCAATTCAATAGGTTCATATATCATTGCTTCCTGGAACTTTTCATTAAAGTCAATTACTTTTCCTCCAGGAGAGAACTCGGCTTTGATTGTTGACCGGTTTAATGCATCAATCTGTCCTGAATAGTCGAGGCTCTGCTTTTTCGATTCAGTCATATCAATACCAAGGAAAAGTATCTTTTCGGGCTTGTCGTTTTTGTCCCTTACACTTACGTAAGTACCCATGGTCCAAAGATCAGTGCCAGTTTTAGATACGTGCTTCATATCGCCCTCAAAATGTTCGCCTCCATCTTTTAGGCGGGTCCATAGTTCATCAAACCACTCCCTGTCTTTTTCATTAATGAACATAGAAATATGCTGACCTTCAATCTCTTTATTCGAAGAATATCCAAGTTTTTTAAGGAATTTTGTATTTGCATAAAGCAAAATACCTTCTGTTGAGTATTCTGCCCTAATCATGGTATGATTTACAGAATTTGTAAAGCTAATGAACTGTTCACTTTGTTTGGCTGCTTCGATCTGAGTTTGGCGCAATTCCCTCATGTTTTTGCGCATTTCAGCTTCTTGCCTTTTCATGATATCCTGCCCACTTTGCGAATTTTTAAGCAGAATAGCAGTACGCATGTTTATTTTCAGACTTGATATGGTTGAAGCGATACTTTCTGCAACTTTTTCGACAAACTCCACCTCATAATCTTCAAAAACTTTCAATGAAGCAATTTCAACTGCACCAAATACTTCTTCGTTAAAAATAAGCGGAACTATCAATACACTTCGAGGGTTTGCCTTGCCTAGTCCGGATGTTATTTCAACATAACCATTGGTAACATTCTTAAGAAAAACTGTTTTTTGCTCCAAAATGCATGCACCCACCAATCCTTCGCCCCATTCGAGCTTTTTATCTGCAAATTTCTTTCTTCCGTATGCAAATGCACCTGTTTGCTCAATAAATTTATTTTCTGGTTCAGAATCATTGATAACAAAAATACCAACCAACTGTGATTTAAGGTACTTTGCCAATTCGCTTACTACCGAATAAGAAAGATTTTCAAGCTCATTACCTGTTTCACGCAAGACCGCACCAAAAGTCGCCAAACCTTCAGTAATCCAGTGCCTTTGATCTTCTTCTTCTTTTCTTAAACGATCCTCTTTTTCCCTTCTTTGCAGCTCATCACGTAAGTTGATCAGTGATTCAGATAATTCATCATTACTTAATAAAACCTCCTTATCAAAAAAACTTCCCTTTCTAAGTTGTTCGGTAAATCTAAATACTCTTCTGTTTTTTTCTTTCTCGGTAGCTAGTTCTTCACTCAACCTGGTTTGCTTGTCATTAATATATCGACCAATTATATAACCGATTAAAACAAATGAAACAATGATAATAAAATAAAAGATCCAGTTATATGGATAGGATGTAAAGTAAATATATACACCATAAAGCGAAAACTCAGGCGTATGACTTACTATACCACTAATTACAAATAATAGGGTGACAAAAAACCCTAAGGCCAGGCCATTAAGACTATAACTGATAATATAATTTCTATTTTCAGTTTGATTCATATAATTATTTAAGTTAAATCATTGCTAACCAGGTATTACAAATATTTTCAATGTAAATTTTGATTAAAGATAATACCTTTTGAGGATTATTTTACAAA